>NZ_RPRY01000125.1 GCF_003949795.1 Streptomyces sp. WAC06614 | reverse complement strand
CCCTCAGAAGCCCCCCGTCGCCTCCCGCACCACGTCCGGGGCGTTGCTGATGATCCCGTCCACCCCCATGTCCTGCACCTTCCGCGCCGTCGTCGGGTCGTCCACGATCCAGGTGTCGACCTCCAGCGCCTTGCCGTGCGGCCCGCGCACCTGGTGCACGGCGGTCACCCAGTCCGCCGAGATCGTGGTGTGCCAGGGGTTGATCCGGTCGCTGAACTCGGCGTAGCGCGCCAGGTCCGCCACCGCCGGGGTGCCGAGGAAGGCCGTGACCAGCTCCGGCCGCTGGGCGTGCACGCTGCGCACGCTGTCCGCGCTGAAGCTCTGCACCACCAGGCGGCGCGTCACGTGCCCCCGGTCCAGCCAGCCCGCCCGCTCCAGGACGTCCAGGGTCTCCTTCTCGATCCCCGGGTACAGCTCCGGCTTCTTGATCTCCAGGAGCAGCCGCTGCTGGTTGGCGTCCACCCGGTCCAGATAGGCGCGCAGGGTCGGCACCCGCTCACCCGTGAACCGCGCGTCGAACCAGCTGCCCGCGTCGAGCCGGGCGATCTCGGCGGCGGTGAAGTCCTTCACCCGCCACGGCTTGCGGTCCGGGAAGAGCTTCTTGACGTTCGTCGTCCGGGTCAGGGTGTCGTCGTGGACGACGACCAGCTCGCCGTCCTTGGTGCGCTGGACGTCGTTCTCCACCCACTCCACGCCCATGTCGGCGGCGAGGTCGACGGCGGCGAGGGTGTTCTCCGGGGCGTAGGCCGAGGCCCCCCGGTGGGCGTACACGACCGGCGCGCCCACCAGGCGGACCGGGTCCCCGACGGCGGAGACGGCGGTGCCCGGGCCGCCGAGGGTGAGGGTGAGGCCCAGGACGGCGGCCACGGCCGCGGCAACAGGTCGGACGTACATGCGTTCTCCTCGGGTCGAAACAGCGTCGGCGGACGGCCCGGCCGGACGGGCAGCGTGGCCAATCCGTCCCGAGGCGGTGCGCGAGGGGCCCCTGCGCCCCTACGCTCGGCGAGGTCGGGCCCGGTACGGCGCACGGGGGTCCGGGCGGCGGCCGGGGGGAGGCGGAAGGGCGGACAGGCGTGGGCGGGACGTGGCGAGCGGTCGAGGTGCTCGGGGAGCATGGCTGGAGCATTCCCCTGCTGGGGTTCCTGGCCGCCTGTCTCGGCGGGGCGCTGGGGCTGCGCTGCACCACCCGGTCCCTCCTCGTCGGGAGCTCGTGGTGGCCGGGCTGGACGGCGCTGGGCGCCGTCGCGATCGGCTCGGGGATCTGGACGATGCACTTCATCGCGATGATGGGGTTCTCGATCACCGGGTCGCCACTGAACTACGACAAACGGACCATGGCTGCTTGCCTGGCCGTCGGCACCGTGATGGCCGGGGCGGGGACGCTGATCGTCCGGCACGGCCGCGGCTCGGCGCTGTCCGTGCTCACCGCCGGCACCCTCGTGGGACTGGGCGTGGCCTCGGCGCACTACCTGGGCATGGCCGGGGTCCGGCTGAACGGCAGGTTCGAGTACGACGTGCGGCTCGTCGTCCTGTCGGTCGTGGTCGCCGTCTCGGCCGGCACGGCCGCGCTGTGGCTGGCGGTCCGCGGCGGCAGGACCGGGCCGCTGGCCGCGCTGGGGCCGGGCCTGCTGACGGGCACGGCGGTGACCTGCGCGCACTACATCGGGATGGCCGCGCTCCGGGTCCGCCTCGACCCCCCGGCCGACGGGACCACCGGCACCACCGGGGCCGTCACCGGGGCCACCGACGCCACCGGGACCATGACCCACACCGGCCCCGAGGCGCTGGCCGCACTGCTGGCCGGCCCGGTGCTCCTGCTGCTCGGCGCCGGGCTGCTGGTGCTGCTCGCCGAGGTCCGGCCCCGGCCCGGCAACGTGGAGGCCTGACGGCGGGTCCCGGCGGGGGCGCGCGCGTACGTGAGTGTCAGTGGCGGGTCGTACGGTGGAGTCATGCGGCCCGTATCGAAGATCGAACGCACGGTGGCGCCTTTCGAGGTCGTCAGCCCCTACAAGCCCAGCGGTGACCAGCCCACGGCCATCGACGAGCTGGAGAAGCGCATCCGTGCAGGTGAGAAGGATGTCGTCCTGCTCGGTGCGACGGGTACCGGCAAGTCGGCCACGACCGCCTGGATGATCGAGCGGCTCCAGCGGCCCACCCTGGTCATGGCGCCCAACAAGACGCTGGCCGCCCAGCTGGCCAACGAGTTCCGCGAGCTCCTGCCGAACAACGCCGTCGAGTACTTCGTCTCGTACTACGACTACTACCAGCCCGAGGCCTACGTCCCGCAGTCGGACACGTACATCGAGAAGGACTCCTCCATCAACGAGGAGGTGGAGCGGCTGCGCCACTCCGCGACCAACTCGCTGCTCACCCGCCGCGACGTCATCGTGGTCGCGTCCGTGTCCTGCATCTACGGTCTGGGCACCCCGCAGGAGTACGTCGACCGCATGGTCAGCCTCAAGGTCGGCGACGAGATCGACCGGGACCAGCTGCTGCGCCGCTTCGTCGACATCCAGTACACGCGCAACGACATGGCCTTCACCCGCGGCACCTTCCGGGTGCGCGGCGACACCATCGAGATCTTCCCGGTCTACGAGGAACTGGCCGTCCGCATCGAGATGTTCGGCGACGAGATCGAGGCGCTGTCCACCCTGCACCCGCTGACGGGCGAGGTGATCAGCGACGACCAGGTGCTCCACGTCTTCCCCGCCAGCCACTACATCGCCGGCCCCGAGCGCATGCACAACGCGGTCCGCGGCATCGAGACGGAGCTGGCCGAGCGCCTGGCGGAGCTGGAGAAGCAGGGCAAGCTGCTGGAGGCCCAGCGGCTGCGCATGCGCACCACCTACGACCTGGAGATGATGCAGCAGATCGGCTCCTGCTCCGGCATCGAGAACTACTCGCTGCACATGGACGGCCGCGAGCCCGGCTCCCCGCCGCACACCCTCCTCGACTACTTCCCCGACGACTTCCTGCTCGTCATCGACGAGTCGCACGTCACGGTGCCGCAGATCGGCGCGATGTACGAGGGCGACGCCTCGCGCAAGCGGACCCTGGTCGACCACGGCTTCCGGCTGCCCTCGGCCCTGGACAACCGGCCGCTGAAGTGGGAGGAGTTCCTGGAGCGCGTAGGCCAGACGGTCTACCTCTCCGCCACCCCCGGCGCCTACGAGCTCTCCCGCAGCGACGGTTTCGTCGAGCAGATCATCCGCCCCACCGGCCTCGTCGACCCCGAGGTCGTCGTCAAGCCGACCGAGGGCCAGATCGACGACCTGGTGCACGAGATCCGCAAGCGCGTCGAGAAGGACGAGCGGGTCCTGGTCACCACCCTCACCAAGAAGATGGCCGAGGACCTCACCGACTACTTCCTGGAGCTCGGCATCGCCGTGCGCTACCTGCACAGCGACGTCGACACCCTGCGCCGCGTCGAGCTGCTGCGCGAGCTGCGGGCCGGCGAGTACGACGTCCTCGTCGGCATCAACCTGCTGCGCGAGGGCCTCGACCTGCCCGAGGTCTCGCTGGTGGCGATCCTGGACGCCGACAAGGAGGGCTTCCTGCGCTCGGGCACCTCGCTGATCCAGACCATCGGCCGCGCCGCGCGCAACGTCTCCGGCCAGGTCCACATGTATGCCGACAAGATCACTCCGGCGATGGAGAAGGCCATCGAGGAGACCAACCGCCGCCGGGACAAGCAGATCGCCTACAACAAGGCGAACGGCATCGACCCGCAACCGCTGCGCAAGAAGATCAACGACATCGTGGCCACCATCGCCCGCGAGGAGGTCGACACCGAGCAGCTCCTGGGCTCCGGCTACCGGCAGTCCAAGGACGGCAAGGGCGCCAAGGCCCCGGTGCCCTCGCTGGCCGTGCACGCACCGGCGGGCGGCAAGGCGGCGGGTGCGGCCAAGGGCGCCAAGGGCAAGGCCAAGGCGGCGGCCGGCGCGGTCGTCACCGACCGACCCGCGGCCGAACTGGCCGGAATCATCGAGGAGATGACCGAACGGATGCGCGCCGCCGCGGCCGACCTCCAGTTCGAGGTCGCGGCCCGGATCCGGGACGAGGTGTCCGAACTGAAGAAGGAGCTGCGGCAGATGAAGGAAGCTGGCCTCGCCTGAGCCCTGGCCGGTAAGTAATGTTTGCGCGGGGCCGCGGGTACCGGGTACCCGTGGGCGACAAGGAGAGGGGACAGCGCGTGACGGTCAACTTGACCAAGGGCCAGGGCATCAGTCTGCAGAAGGCGGACGGAGGGAGCCTGACCGCGGTCCGGATGGGCCTGGGCTGGCAGGCGGCCAAGCGCCGGGGGCTGTTCGGCTCCCGGACCCGGGAGATCGACCTGGACGCGTCGGCGGTGCTGTTCGCGGACAAGCAGCCGGTGGACGTGGTGTTCTTCCGGCACCTGAGCAGCGACGACGGCTCGGTCCGACACACCGGTGACAACCTCGTCGGGGGTGTCGGCCAGGGCGGGGACGACGAGTCCATCCTCGTCGACCTCGCGCGGGTCCCGGTGCACATCGACCAGATCGTCTTCACGGTCAACTCCTTCACCGGGCAGACGTTCCAGGAGGTGCAGAACGCCTTCTGCCGGCTGGTCGACGAGACCAACGGCCAGGAGCTCGCCCGCTACACGCTCGACGGCGGCGGCGCGTACACCGCGCAGATCATGGCCAAGGTGCACCGCGTGGGCGGTGGCTGGCAGATGACGGCCCTGGGCAGCCCGGCCAACGGCCGTACCTTCCAGGACCTGATGCCGGCGATCCTGCCGCACCTGTAGGACCGGCACCCGCCTGCACCGCAGGACACCGAACCGCCCCGCGACGGCAGCCGTCGCGGGGCGGGACCGGAAACCGGCACCGGAAGCCGGCACCGGCACCGGCACCGGCACACGACGGTGCCGCACGACGGCATGACGGCACCACACGACGGCACAGAGCAGTACGACGGCACAGAGCAGTACGACGGGGGAGGGCACGCGATGGCGGCCGAGCTGGTCCGGGGACAGAACCACCCGCTGGCGCACCACCAGGTGGAGATCCGGGTGTCGGCGGGCGTCCCGGTGCTCGCCCTCGTCTCGCTCGCCGACGACCAGGGCGCGCTGGGCGGCCCCGGGAGCTGCGCGCACCCCGGTGCCCGCAGCCTGCCGGGGGTCCAGGCCCCTGCGGCCGCGGCCGACCGGCACCGGTTCCCCGTCGACCTCGACGCCGTCGACGCGGCCGTCCACCGCGTGGGCGTCCTGCTCGTGCTGCCGCCCGGCGGCCCGGGCCGGTTCGGCGCCGTCGCCGCGCCGCACGTCGCCGTGGTGGAGCCGGACGGTACCGCGCTGGCCGGGTACACCCTGACCGGCCTGGACGCCGAGAACGCCGTCGTGGCCCTGGAGCTCTACCGGCGCCAGGGCGCCTGGAAGGTACGGGCCGTGGGCCAGGGCTACGCCGACGGCCTGCCCGCCCTCCTGGCCGACCACGGCCTGGCCGCCCCGGCCGCGGCCGACCTGTCCGCCCGGGTCCTCGCGGCGGCGGGGGTCCCGGTGGCGACCGGCCCGGTGCCGGTCCCGGGCCTGCCCTCCCCGGGGACCCCGTCCCCGGTGCCCCCGGCGGACGCGATGCCCCCGGCGGACCTGATGCCCCCGGCGGACCCGCCGCCCGCCACCGGGACGCCGTCCGGCCCCGCCACCATCAGCTACGCCCATCCGCGCCGCGGCCGGACCGAGCCGCCCCCGCCGCCGCCCCAGGCCCCGCCGACGCCCCCGGGCGAGCCGGCCCGGCCGGTCGCCGGGGACGCCGCCGGCTGGTCCATGGAGGAGCGGCTGTACAACCAGGTCTGGGGCATGTTCGAGGACCTGGCGCGCACGGCCGCGGCCTACCGCAGCGCGGTCGACTTCGCCGACGGCCGGATGGACCGCGAGCTGGACGAGGCCCTGTCGGACCCCCGCCACCGCATCGGCGGCGCCGGCAACGCCGCCCGCGAGGCGGCCCAGGCGCGCCGCGACGAGCTGGTCGCGCAGGCCAGGGTGGTCCTCGACCGCGACCTGGCCCAGCTCACGGCCGAGGCCGAGGTGGTCGAGCCGGCCCTGCCCGCCGCCTACGCCCGCTGGGACAACCCGGTCTGGCACGCGTCCGCCGGCGCCCCCGAACAGCCCCCCATGGCCGTGCGCCTGGGCGACCTGCACCTGCCCGAGCGCCCGGACCTGCGGATCCCGATGCTGGTCCGGTTCCCGCTGGAGCGCGGCCTGTGGATCGACAACGGGCGTACCGGCTCCGAGGCCGCGATGGCCACGGACACCGACCGGCTGCGCCGGGCCGCCCTGGACACCGCCGTCGCCCATGTCGTCCGGATGCTGGCGGTGCACCCCGGCGGCCGGCTGTCCGTCCATGTGATCGACGCGGCCGGGGCCGGCGCCGCCTCGCTGGAGCCGCTGGTGCGCTCCGGGGTGCTGGCCGCGCCGCCCGCCGCCGGGGCCGCCGGGGTCACCGAGACCCTGGCCCGGCTGACCCGCCGGGTGGACCTGGCCCAGATGGCGGTCCGGGCCGGCGCCCCCGAGGACCTGCCGCCCGACCTGGACACGGCCGATCAGCTCCTCGTCGTCCACGACTTCCCGCACGGTTTCGACGACCGCGCGGTCACCCAGCTGCGCTACCTGGCCGACGAGGGCCCGGCCGTCGGCGTGCACCTGCTGATGGTGGCGGACCGCGACGAGGCCTCGGCGTACGGGCCGCTGCTGGACCCGCTGTGGCGGTCGCTGATGCGGCTGTCGCCCGTGCCGGACAACCACCTCGCCGACCCCTGGGTCGGCCACGCGTGGACGTACGAGCCCGCCCTGCCGCCGGCAGGCAGCCAGGTGCTGGACCTCGTCCTGGCCCGGGTCGCACAGGCCCGCGGATGACCACCGCCTGACCAGTTCTTGGGGATCCCTTTACCTTCCTTGCCTTCTGCGGGTAAGCTCGACGGCGCGGAGGGGAGTATTCCTGCTGTTTCTGCGCGGCGTACCCGTCAATACGGACCACTTCTGTGCAATGAGCACCGTCGGTCCCGGGGCGCCGGCCCGCGGCCGGTCCACGGCCCCCGGGTGGAAGAGACCTCCGGCAGCGATGACGCTGACCTTGTTGAGCCATCTGCCGGAGGCGTGAAAAGTGGACGTTTCGTTCACCGTATGGGCCCTGACCATCCTCGGTCTGAGCGTCCTGATCGGGGCCGACTTCTTCATCGGCCGCAAACCCCATGACGTGTCCCTGAAGGAAGCGGGCACCTGGACGGTCGTCTGGATCGTCCTCGCCGCCCTCTTCGGCCTCGGGCTGTTGTTCTTCGGCAACGGCCAGGCCTCCCAGGAGTTCTTCGCCGGCTTCGTCACCGAGAAGTCGCTGAGCGTCGACAACCTCTTCGTCTTCGTCCTGATCATGGCGAAGTTCGCGGTGCCCTCGCACCTCCAGCAGCGCGTGCTGCTCGTGGGCGTGCTCATCGCCCTGGTCCTGCGGGCCGTCTTCATCGCGGCGGGCGCCGCGATCATCTCCAGCTTCTCCTGGGTCTTCTACCTCTTCGGCGCGTTCCTGATCTACACCGCCTGGAAGCTGATCCAGGAGGCGCGGGCCGACGAGGAGGACGAGGCCTACGAGGAGAACCGCCTGCTGAAGTCGGTGGAGAAGCGGTTCGGCGTGGCCGACCGCTACCACGGCACCAAGCTCTTCGTCCGGGCGAACGGCAAGCGCGTCCTGACCCCGCTGATGGTGGTCATGCTCGCCATCGGCACCACCGACATCCTCTTCGCCCTGGACTCCATCCCGGCGATCTTCGGCCTGACCCAGGACCCGTACATCGTCTTCACCGCCAACGCCTTCGCCCTGATGGGCCTGCGCCAGCTGTACTTCCTGCTCGGCGGCCTCCTCAAGAAGCTGGTCCACCTCAGCTACGGCCTGTCGGTCATCCTCGGCTTCATCGGCATCAAGCTGGTGCTGCACGCCCTGCACGAGTCCGGGGTGCACGTCCCGGAGATCTCCACGCCGGTCTCGCTGGGCGTCATCTGCGGCGTGCTGGTGATCACCACGATCACCAGCCTGATCGCCTCGAAGAAGAAGGCCGCCGAGGACGAGGCCGCCCCGGAGCGCGTCGAGGCCTGAGCAGGCGGCGCCGGTCCGTCCCCACCGCGCCCGCAAGGGGCGGCGGGGACGGACCGACGTGCGTCAGACGGCGGCGGCCTCCGCAGACCCGGCCTCTGCCGGCCCCGCCTCCGCCGGCCCCGCCTCCGCCGGCCCGGCCTCCGGGGGTCGGGTCCGCGCCCGGAGCGCCCGCGGGCCGGTCTCCGGCAGCAGGGCGAAGCAGCCCAGGCTGAGCAGCCCGATGCCGGCCAGGTACGCCGCCACGCCCCACGGCGGCCCGGAACCGCCCGCCAGGGCGGTCGCCACGATCGGGGTCAGGGCCCCGCCCACCACCCCGCCGAGGTTGTAGCCGACGGCGGCGCCGGTGCAGCGGATCCGCGGCTCGTACAGCTCCGGCAGGTACGCCCCCACCACCGCGAACATCGTCACCATGGCCAGCAGCGCCCCCACGAACCCCACGGTCATCAGCACCGGGTCGGCCGTGCGCAACAGCGCCACCAGCGGGAACATCCACAGCACCGAGGCGGCGCAGCCGGCCAGGCACAACGGTCGGCGGCCGTACCGGTCACCGAGCACCGCCAGCAGCGGGGTGGCCGCGCCCATGACCGCGACGGCCACCATGATGCAGGCCAGCGCCACCGTCCGGGGTACGTGCAGGCGCTCGGTGGCGTAGGCCAGCGACCAGGTGGTCACGGCGTAGAACAGCGCGTAGCCGACGGCCAGGCAGCCGCCCGTCAGCAGGAGCAGCCGCCCGTGCCGGCGCGCCACCTCGGCCAGCGGCGCGTCGGCGCGCCGGCCGTCCTCGGTCAGGGCCCGGAACTGCGGGGTCTCCTCCACCGAGCGGCGCAGCCAGAGCCCGGCCAGGGCCAACGCCCCGGCGGCCCAGAACGGAACCCGCCAGCCCCAGGCGGCGAACTGCGCGTCGGTCAGGGTGGCGGAGAGCCCGAGCATCATGCCGTTGGCCAGCAGGAAGCCCACGGGCGGGCCCACCTGCGGGAAGCTCGCCCACAGCCCGCGCCGTTCCTCCGGGGCGTGCTCGGCGGTCAGCAGCACCGCCCCGCCCCACTCGCCGCCCAGCCCCAGCCCCTGCAGAAAGCGCAGCAGGACCAGCAGCAGCGGGGCGGCCACCCCGACGGAGGCGTACGTCGGCACGAAGCCGACCGCGACGGTGGCCAGGCCGGTCAGCAGCAGCGAGGCCAGCAGGACCGGGCGGCGCCCGTAACGGTCGCCGACGTGGCCGAAGACGGCCGACCCGAGAGGCCGGGCGACGAACCCGACGCCGAAGGTCGCGAACGCCGCCAGGGTGCCGGCGAGGGCGGAGAAGGTCGGGAAGAACAGCGGCCCGAGGACGAGCGCGGCCGCCGTGCCGTAGACGAAGAAGTCGTAGAACTCGATGGCGGTCCCGGCGAGCGAGGCCAGGGCGAGCCGGAGCATCGAGGGCGCCGCGACGGGCTCCGGGGCGGAGGGCGCGGCCGGGGCCAGGACGGGGGCCGGAGCGGATCCGGGACCGGACGGGTCGGAAACGGAGGAGTGATCACCGTGCATGAGGCAGCCATAACCCCTTCCCGCAGGCCCGGGAAGGGCGCACGGCCGCCCATGACCGGAAGGAGTGCACGGGGGCGCGGGGTTGACCGGCCCCCGCCCGGTCCCGCCAGGCGTGCACCGCCCCGACGGGAACCGCCGGGCCGGTGCACGATCGGCCGGAAGCCGGCTGCTACCAGCCGCGCTCGCGCCACTCGGCCAGGTGCGGCCGCTCGGCGCCCAGCGTGGTGTCGTTGCCGTGGCCGGGGTAGACCCAGGTCTCGTCGGGCAGCTGCCCGAAGATCTTCTCCTCCACGTCCTTGATCAGGCTCGCGAAGGCGGCCTCGTCGCCCCAGGTGTTGCCGACCCCGCCGGGGAACAGGCAGTCGCCGGTGAACACGTGCGGGTGACCGTGCGGATCGTCGTAGACCAGGGCGATCGAGCCGGGGGTGTGACCGACCAGGTGACGGGCGGTCAGGGTGACCCGACCGACCGTGACCGTGTCCCCGTCCGTCAGCGCCACGTCCGTGGGCACCGGGATCCCCTCGGCGTCGAGCGCGCCGGCGTACGTCCGCGCGCCGGTGGCGTCGACCACCTCCTGGAGGGCGCCCCAGTGGTCGCCGTGCCGGTGGGTGGTGACGACCGAGGCGATGCCGCTGTCGCCGATCAGGCTCAGCAGGGTCGCCGGCTCCGCCGCCGCGTCGATCAGCAGCTGCTCGTCGGTGGCCCGGCAGCGCAACAGGTACGCGTTGTTGTCCATGGGACCGACCGCGACCTTGGAGATCATCAGGTCCGTGAGTTCGTGCACATCGGCGGGACCGCCGACCTTGACCGCTCCGCTGTACGTCATGACCCGATCCTAGAGCGGCGGAAGGGCCGGCAGGGGCCCGCCGGACGTGCTCAGGGAGGCACCCTTGTCGGCGCGGCCGGCGAGCCAGGCCAGCAGCCCGGCCGCGGTCCCGCGCACGGTCACGGCGACGTCCCCGGCCGAGCCGGTGCGCCAGCGGCGGCCGTCCTCGGCGACCAGCTCGGTCGGCGGCACCTCGGGGCGGCCGGACCAGCGGTCGGCGAGGAAGTCGATCTCCCGGCCGGTGAACGCCTCGGGGAGGTCCTCCAGCTCGTAGCCGATGCCGAGGTCGACATGGTGCAGCTCGACCTCGACGAGGCGGCGGAACGGCACGTTCGAGGCAAGGTCGGTGACCCCGTTGCGCAGTTCCACGGTGCGCGACCAGTCCTGCGGGGCGCGGGTGGTGGCGAGGAAGGCCTCGGCGGAATTCCGGAGGTCCGCGAGCTGTTCTTCCAGAGGCCGGCCGGCGTCCCGTGCGATGTCCGCGTCCCGCGCCTCGGCGCTGACGTACATCGGACGGCCCTCGAAGACGTTGACGAGGGCGTCGGCGTTGCGGGAGAGGTGGGCGAGCACGTGCCCGCGGCTCCAGCCGGGAAGTCGTGACTCCTGGGCCAGCGCGCCGTTGTCCAGTTTCGCGACCGCGGTCAGCAGTCGGTCGGTGGCCTCACGTACAGAGTGCAGGTCGTGCACATGATCAGTCATGGGGCCGACCCTACGCCCGGCCACACGATCGGGTGAAGCGACCGGCCGAGTGCCGGAAATCGAATGCGCGTGCTATACGCTCGAAGTCCAAGCCCAGACTTCATCCGCTGCCGAGGTCGACCCCCGGCCCCCTACCCTGAAACGGCCGAGGGCTCCGTGCCCCCGCTATCCCAAGAAAGGTGCGGACCGGCGTGACCGACCGTCTCATCGTTCGTGGCGCTCGCGAGCACAACCTGAAGAACGTCTCGCTCGACCTGCCCCGCGACTCCCTCATCGTCTTCACCGGGCTCTCCGGTTCGGGCAAGTCCTCCCTGGCCTTCGACACGATCTTCGCCGAGGGCCAGCGCCGCTACGTCGAGTCGCTGTCCTCGTACGCGCGCCAGTTCCTCGGGCAGATGGACAAGCCCGACGTCGACTTCATCGAGGGCCTGTCCCCGGCCGTCTCCATCGACCAGAAGTCCACCTCCCGCAACCCGCGCTCCACGGTCGGCACGATCACCGAGGTCTACGACTACCTGCGCCTGCTCTTCGCGCGCATCGGCAAGCCGCACTGCCCCGAGTGCCGCCGCCCGATCTCGCGGCAGTCGCCGCAGGCGATCGTGGACAAGGTCCTCGCGCTGCCCGAGGGCAGCCGCTTCCAGGTGCTCTCGCCGCTGGTGCGCGAGCGCAAGGGCGAGTTCGTGGACCTGTTCGCCGACCTCCAGACCAAGGGCTACAGCCGTGCGCGGGTGGACGGGGAGACCGTCCAGCTCTCCGAGCCGCCGACGCTCAAGAAGCAGGAGAAGCACACCATCGAGGTGGTCGTCGACCGCCTGACGGTCAAGGAGAGCGCCAAGCGGCGGCTCACCGACTCCGTCGAGACCGCCCTCGGCCTGTCCGGCGGCATGGTGATCCTGGACTTCGTCGACCTCGACGAGGACGACCCCGAGCGTGAGCGGATGTACTCCGAGCACCTCTACTGCCCCTACGACGACCTGTCGTTCGAGGAGCTGGAGCCGCGCTCCTTCTCCTTCAACTCGCCCTTCGGCGCCTGCCCCGACTGCACCGGCATCGGGACGCGCATGGAGGTCGATCCGGAGCTGATCATCCCGGACGAGGACAAGTCGCTCGACGAGGGCGCGATCTCCCCGTGGTCCCTGGGCCACACCAAGGACTACTTCCAGCGGCTGATCGGCGCGCTCGCCGACGAGCTGGGATTCCGTACGGACATCCCCTGGGCCGGGCTGCCGCAGCGGGCCAAGAAGGCCCTGCTGCACGGCCACAAGACGCAGATCCAGGTGCGCTACCGCAACCGCTACGGGCGCGAGCGCGCGTACACCACGGCCTTCGAGGGCGCCGTGCCGTTCGTCAAGCGGCGGCACTCCGAGGCCGAGAGCGACGCCAGCCGCGAGCGCTTCGAGGGCTACATGCGCGAGGTGCCCTGCCCGACCTGCGAGGGCACCCGGCTCAAGCCGATCGTGCTCGCCGTGACGGTGATGGAGAAGTCCATCGCCGAGGTCTCGGCCATGTCGATCAGCGAGTGCGCCGAGTTCCTCGGCCGGCTGCGGCTCGACGCGCGCGACAAGAAGATCGCGGAGCGGGTGCTCAAGGAGGTCAACGAGCGGCTGCGCTTCCTGGTGGACGTCGGCCTCGACTACCTCTCGCTGAACCGCGCGGCCGGCACCCTGTCCGGCGGCGAGGCCCAGCGGATCCGGCTGGCCACCCAGATCGGCTCCGGCCTGGTGGGCGTGCTCTACGTGCTGGACGAGCCGTCGATCGGCCTGCACCAGCGCGACAACCACCGGCTGATCGAGACGCTGGTGCGGCTGAGGGACATGGGCAACACGCTGATCGTCGTCGAGCACGACGAGGACACCATCAAGGTCGCCGACTGGGTGGTGGACATCGGCCCCGGCGCCGGTGAGCACGGCGGCAAGATCGTGCACAGCGGCTCCCTGAAGGAGCTCCTGCGCAACGACGAGTCGATGACCGGGCAGTACCTGTCCGGGCGGAAGGCGATCGCGATCCCGGAGGTCCGGCGGCCGGTCGACGGCGGGCGCAAGCTCGTCGTGCGCGGCGCCAAGGAGAACAACCTCCAGGACATCGACGTGGCGTTCCCGCTGGGCGTGTTCACGGCGGTCACGGGCGTGTCCGGCTCCGGCAAGTCCACCCTGGTCAACGACATCCTGTACACGCACCTGGCGCGCGAGCTGAACGGCGCCCGCTCGGTGCCCGGCCGCCACACCCGGGTGGACGGCGACGACCTCGTCGACAAGGTGGTCCACGTCGACCAGTCGCCGATCGGCCGCACCCCGCGGTCCAACCCGGCGACGTACACGGGCGTCTTCGACCACGTCCGCAAGCTCTTCGCCGAGACCATGGAGGCGAAGGTGCGCGGCTACCTGCCGGGCCGCTTCTCCTTCAACGTCAAGGGCGGCCGCTGCGAGAACTGCTCCGGCGACGGCACCATCAAGATCGAGATGAACTTCCTGCCGGACGTCTACGTCCCGTGCGAGGTCTGCCACGGCGACCGGTACAACCGGGAGACGCTGGAGGTGCACTACAAGGGCAAGTCCATCGCCGAGGTGCTGAACATGCCCATCGAGGAGGCGCTGGAGTTCTTCGAGGCGGTTCCGACGATCGCGCGGCACCTGCGCACGCTCAACGAGGTGGGCCTCGGCTACGTCCGGCTCGGCCAGTCCGCCCCGACCCTGTCGGGCGGTGAGGCGCAGCGCGTGAAGCTGGCCTCGGAGCTGCAGAAGCGCTCCACCGGCCGCACGGTCTACGTGCTGGACGAGCCGACGACGGGCCTGCACTTCGAGGACATCAGCAAGCTCATCAAGGTCCTCTCCGGGCTGGTGGACAAGGGCAACTCGGTGATCGTCATCGAGCACAACCTCGACGTCATCAAGACCGCCGACTGGGTCATCGACATGGGCCCGGAGGGCGGGTACGGCGGCGGTCTGGTCGTGGCCGAGGGCACGCCGGAGGAGGTCGCCTCGATCGGGGCGAGCCACACCGGCAAGTTCCTGCGGGACATCCTCGGCGCCGAGCGGATCTCCGACGCCGCCTCGGTCCCCGCCCAGGCGCGCAAGCGCACCACCGCCAAGAAGACCGCGGCGGCACCGGCCAAGAAGACCGCGGCCGCACCGGCCAAGAAGGCGGCAGCCACCAAGAAGACCGCCGCCCCGGCGAAGAAGACGACCCGGGCCCGGAAGGCCTGACCGGCCGGCCGCCGGGCCGAGGTGGGGCTACGACGCCACCACCACGGCCCGGCGGCTGGTCGTGGGGTCGGTCAGGAAGGCCAGGAGGGCGTCCGCGACGTCCGCGCGGGAGATGGTCCGGGCGCGGGGGAGCGGCTCGTCCACCGCGCGCCGGTACACCCCGGTGTGCCGGCCGTGGGTGAGCTTGGGCGGACGGACCACCGTCCAGTCCACCCGGCTCGCGGTCAGCACCGCCTCCATGTCCGCCAGGTCCGCGTACAGGTCCCGCAGGGCCCGGCGCAGCAGCGGCAGGAACACCGCCCGGGTCAGGACGCCGTCGGCCGGGGCGTCCGGGCCGACCGGCGCCGCGCTCACCGCCGTCAGGCGGTGCACCCCCGCCCGGTCCATGGCCCGGACGACGGCCCGCAGCGCCGGCCCGGTGACCGGCGCGCGCCGGGCCTGCTGGTTGTTCGCCGCCCCCAGGGCCGACACCACCGCGTCCCGGCCCTCCAGCAGCGGCACGAGCGCGTCCTCGTCCCGGAGGTCGGCCACCGTCGCCACGTGCAGCCGGGGCCGGTCGGGCAGTCCCAGCCGGGCCGGGTCCCGGACCACCGCGGTCACCTCGTGACCTGCCTCCAAGGCCTGCCGGACCACCTCGCGGCCCACCCCACCGGTCGCACCGAACACCGTGAGCTCCATCGTCCGCCTCCTCCTCCGCCAGAGGGTGGGTGAGTATTCACTCACCGCTTCTCACCGCTTAGGGTGAGTGAATGCTCACCCCGTCGTCAAGTCCGCAGCGCCCGACCCCCCAGCGCATCCTCGACGCCGCCGAGAAACTCATGCGCACCGTGGGGCTCGTCCACGCCACCACCAAGGCCATCGCCCGCGAGGCCGGCTGCTCGGAGGCCGCGCTCTACAAGCACTACGCGAACAAGGAGGAGCTGTTCGTCCGGGTCCTGCTGGAGCGCACCCCCAACGCCGGACCGCTCCAGGCCGCCCTCGCCGCCGGACCGGGGGAGCGCTCGGTCCAGGACCGCCTGACCGACATCGCCCGGCACGCCGCGCTCTTCTACGCCGATGCCATGCCCATGGCCGCCTCGCTGTTCGCCGAACCCACCCTGCTCAGCCGCCACCGCGAGGGCGTCCAACGCATCGGCACCGGCCCGCACGTGCTGCTGGAGGCCCTGGTCGACCACCTCGAACGGGACCGCGCGGCGGGCCTGCTCCGGCCGGACGCCGACCCCCGGGCCGCGGCCTGCCTGCTGCTGGGCGCCTGCTTCCAGCGGGCGTTCTTCCTGCACTTCTCCGGAGCCGACGTCGTCCAGCCGGTCGACACCTTCGCCCCCGCCGTGGCCGCCACCACCTGGGCGGCCCTGCGCTAGCCGGCGCCGGCGGCGAGCTCCGTCGCGTACGGGGGCTCCGCGCCCGGCCGGGTGCAGGTGAGGGCCGCCGCGCGGGCGGCGTAGTCGAGGGCGGCGGGCCAGTCGACCGGGCCGGACGCCGCCGTGAGGCGGTGCAGCAGGGCCGCGTTCACGGTGTCCCCGGCCCCGATCGTGTCGGCCACCTCGACCGCCCGCGCCGGTACGGAGTGCTCCCCGCCGTCCCGGGTGCGTACGGTCAGCCCGGCCGCGCCCCGGGTCAGCACCACCGCCGAGGGCCCGGCCGCCAGCCAGTCGTCCACCCGCCCGCCGAGCCAGGCCGCGTCCTCCTCGGACAGCTTCAGCACGGACACGTACGGCAGCCAGGTCAGGAACCGCGCCCGGTACGCCTCGGCCTGCGGGATCAGCGCGGGGCGGATGTTGGGGTCGAGCAGCGTGAGCAGCCCGCGCCGCGACTCCCGGCGCAACAGGGCCTCGTAGGCGCTCGCCCCGGGCTCCAGCGCCAGCGAACAGGTGCCGAGCGCGAGCGCGCGGGCCGCGGCGGGCAGGGCCGGGGGCAGGGCGAAGAGCCGGTCCGCCGTGCCCTCGACGTAGAAGCGGTACGCCGCCGAGCCGTCCGGGGACAGCGAGGGCACGGCCAGCGTCGTCGGCTCCGGACCGCGCTGGACCAGCGAGAGGTCCACCCCGGCCACCCGCAGCCCGGCCAGCAGCGCCTCACCGAAGCCGTCCGTGGAGACCCGGGAGCAGAACGCCACGTGCGCGCCGAGCCGGCCGAGGGCCAGCGCCGTGTTGTACGGGCCCCCGCCGGGCCGCGGCAGCAGGGCGCCCGGCGGCCGGGTCGTGGGCACCAGGTCGATCAGGGCTTCTCCACCGACGACGATCACACGCGGAACGTATCCCACCGAGCGGAGTCCCCGATACCGCTCCCGGCCCCCCGTGCCGACGGGCCGCCGGGACCGCCTGTCAGGACCGCCCGCCGGGACCAGCCCGCGGGACCGCCCGCCGGGACCAGCCCGCGGGACCGCCCGCCGAGGCCGTCCGCCGGGACCGCCCGCCGAGGCCGTCCGCCGGGACCGCCCGCCGAGGCCGTCCGCCGGGACCGCCCGTCCGGAGAGCCCGGCCCCGCCGGTATCGTCGGAGGCCGTCCGGCACCGGTCCGTCCGGTGGCCGCCGTCCGTGCCCCCCGCCCTGGAGAAGACCATGCCTGCGCAGCCCGCCGACCGCCGTACCGTGCTCAAGGGCGCCGCCGCCCTCGCGGGGGCCGCCGCCGCGGCCGGTGCGCTCAGCGCCTGCTCCACCGAGGGCAACAGCGGCGGCCGCACCCCGGCCACCCCCACCGCCCCGGTGGAGCTGGGCGCCGCGGCCGAGGTGCCGGTGGGCGGCGCGAAGCTGTACCGGGAGCGGAAGCTGCTGGTCAGCTGCCCGGCCGCAGGCCAGTACAAGGCGTTCAGCGCCCAGTGCACCCACGCCGGCTGCGTCCTGGACAAGATCGAGGACGGCGAGGGCAACTGCCCCTGCCACGGCAGCCGGTTCGACGTCACCACCGGCAAGCCGCTGCGCGGCCCGGCCACCGACCCGCTGCCCGCCGTCCCGGTCCGCGTCGAGGGCGGCAACCTCGTCGCCGGCTGACGCCCGGCTCACTCCCAGTCCCAGGCGATCCCCAGGATCCCCCGCCGCACCCCCGTCTCCACCAGGTGCACCGAGCGGTGCCGTCCGTTCGGGGTCAGCTCGGCCAGCCCGCCGCGCGGCGCGTCCGGCCCCACCCGGCTGAACCGGCGGCAGCGCACCGGCAGGGCGGCCTCGTCGAAGCGGACCTGGAGCACGTACTGCCCGCCGGCGTAGCTGAAGCCGCGGACGTACTCGCTGCTGCGCCCGGCGGTGCCGTCCGTGAAGCCGTAGCCGAAGACGTACGTGTCCCCGCGCCGCAGCCGGGCGTCGAACAGCAGCTCCGCGACCACCACCCCGGCCTCGTGGTTGCGGCGTATCCGGCCCGGCCGGCAGTTCTCGTACGCGTGCACCTCGACCCGGCCGGGGTCGCAGCCGGGGTCGCCGTGGTGGACGGCGAGATACCGGTCGACCCCGTCCCGGTGGGCCCGCACGACGTGCTGGGAGGCCCGGTCACGCAGTTCACCGGCGCCTCCGATGCGCACCCGCTCGTGGTGGCCGACCGTGTGCAGACCGCCGTCGGCCGGCAGTTCCAGACCGGTCAGCAGCTCCTCGACGGCCGCGCCCACGCTCAGCAGCGCGCGGTACGAGCGCGCACCGGTCCGGGCGGGGTCGGCCTCGGCCGTGGCGGCGGCGGGCGCGGCCAGCAGCCGGACCAGGGAGCCGTAGGGCAGCTCCAGGATCTGCTCCAGCGCCCGGACCGCCCGGACGGACTCGGTCCGGCGCGGCCGGCGCGCGCCCTGCTGCCAGTAACTGAGGCTGGTCACCCCGACCCTGATGCCACGGGCGGCGAGCCGGTGCTGCACCCGGTGCAGCGGCAGGCCGCGCGCGGCGAGGGCGATGCGCAGGGCGACGTGGAAGGGTCCGGTGCGCAGGGCCTCGGCCAGTTCCGCGGCGCTGTCGGTGGTCGGTCGCACGACGGCCCCCCATGTGAACGTTCACGCCCGACGGGACGGTGACCGCGTCGGTGGCGCGTGTGGTCCAGGTGACGGGACGGCCGACGTTCACACCGCAGGCTTTCCGTTCACACTGCAATGTCACCGCGTATTGAAGCGTGTTGACCAGATCGCGACAACACCCCGATGCTCCTGCACACAGCGTCCGGACGCGCTCCTCCACCCCCACATCCCATTCCCCACATGGGAGGAACGCGATGCACCACCGCAACAGCAGGCGCCTCACGCTGGCCGCCTCCGTCTCCGCCCTGCTCCTGGCCCTGCCCACCGCGACCGCCACGGCGGCCGGCTCCGCCGCCGGTTCCGTGGCCGGTTCCGCGGTCGGTTCCGTGGCCGACGGGCAGGGCGCCGTCCTCGCCGCCAAGCGGCTGAACATCACCATGCAGGCGCAGCAGAAGACCAACTGGTGCTGGGCCGCGGGCGGCAACACCATCGCCACCTGGTTCGGCCGCGGCTACAGCCAGAACCAGTTCTGCAACGCCGCCTTCAACCGCCAGCAGGGCACCGAGTGCCCCAACAACCAGGCCACCCTGGGCAACGTCCAGAACGGCCTGAGCTGGGCCGGCATCAGGCCCGGCTCGTACGTGACCGGTTGGCTGCGCTACTCCACCGTGCAGACCGAGATCGACGCGGGCCGGCCGGTCGAGACCCGGATCCAGTGGTCGGGCGGCGGCGGCCACATGCACGTCCTGTACGGCTACGACACCGCCAACAGCTGGGTCTACTGGGGCGACCCCTGGCCCTCGTCCACCCGCTACAACTGGGCCTCGCACGACTGGTACGTCGACAACTCGTCCTTCTCCTGGACCCACTCCCTCTACCGGATCGGGGCGTGACCGCCATGACCGTGCGCCGCCACGCCGTCCGCACTGCCGCACCTGTCGCGTCCGCCGCACCCGTCGCGTCCCTCTCCTCCCTCTCCTCCCTCGTGTCCTTCGCCGCCGTGCTGGCGGCCGCGGGCGTGCTCGGCGGCGCCGCCGTCCCGGCCTCGGCCGCGCCCGTGCCGCAGCCGGCGGCGGCCACCGCCGAGGTCACGGCCGCCGCCGAGCGGGCGGCGGCCGCCCCGGAGACCCTGGCCACCGTCGCCCGCTTCTTCGCCCGGGACGGCGGCGCCGCGGCGGCGCGCGCCGCGGCGCCCCGGATCGAGGGCGGGGCGATACCCGTGCACCAGCTCTCGCCGGACTTCGTCGCGGGCCGGGCCGGGGCACCGGTGGCCCGGCTGGAGTTCCTGGCCAGCAGGGCCGTGGCCGCGGACGGCCGGCAGGCCGCGCTGTGGACCGCGGTGACCGCCACCGGCTGGAAGGTGGTGAACATCGCCGAGGGCGACGACGAGTTCCGCTACGCAGCCCTCGGCGCGGCGAAGCTGCCCGGCGGGACCGTCTTCCGCGAACCGCAGATCGACGCGTGGTACGTCGCCCGGGACGACCGGGTCCTCCCGCTCGACGAGGACGCCGTACGCGTCGTCGGCGCGGGCGGGACCGGGTTGGAGGCGTACCGCCAGCGGGTGGCGCGGGCCTACGGGGACAAGCTGCCGGGGTCCGGCTATGCGCGGGACGGGCGGGCCGGGGGCTATGCCGAGGCGGGTGCGGCGGGGCCGGCCGGGCCGGCTGCCGCCGGACCGGCCGGGCCTGATCCGGCTGCGGCGGACCTCGCCGGGGGCGCCCCGGCTGCGGCGGGCCCGGCCGGGCCCGTGCCGGCCGCGGCGGGTGCCCCGGCTTCGCCGGGCGCGGCCGGGCTTGCTCCGGCTGCTGCCGCCGTGGCTGGGGGAGGCCTGGCCCTCGCCCTGGGCGGCGGGGCCTTCGCCGTCCGCCGGGTCCGGCGCGCCCGGGGCTGAGACCGACCGCTGCGCGGGGCCTCTTCCCCCCCAACCGGGGGCCCTGCCCC
>NZ_RPRY01000124.1 GCF_003949795.1 Streptomyces sp. WAC06614 | reverse complement strand
CGTCCGGGGCCGGGGCCGTGCCGGAGCCGGTGGTTCCAGGCGCCGGGGGCGCCGCCCCGGCGCCCACCGGCACGCCGGCCCCGGCCCCGCCGCCGGCGGCGGACGGCACGCTGCGCCCGGGGGACCGCGGGCCGGAGGTCCGGGCCCTGCAGCAACGGCTCTTCGGGCAGGGCTTCACCTACGTCTCCGTCACCGGCGTCTACGACGACCGGACCCGCCGCGGCGTCGCCCAGCTCCAGCGCGACCGCAGCCTGACCGGTGACCCCGAGGGCGTCTACGGCCCGGCCACCCGGCGGGCGTTCGGCCTGTCGTAGCGGGTGCGGCGGCTCAGCGGCCGCCCGCGACCCGGAGCACGGCGCCGGTGGCGTACGAGGCCTCGGGGGACAGCAGCCAGGCGATCGCCGCCGCGATCTCCTGCGGTTGCCCCGGCCGCCGCAGCGGGGTCACGGCCGCCGCCTTGGCCGGCCGGTCCGGGTCGCCCATGGCGGCGTGCATGTCGGTCTCGATGACGCCGGGCGCGACGGCGTTGACCCGGATGCCGTCCGGGCCCAGTTCCTTGGCGAGCCCGACGGTCAGGGCGTCGGTGGCCGCCTTGGTCGCGGCGTAGTGGACGTACTCGTCGGGGGAGCCGAGGGTGGCGGCGGCGGAGGACACGTTGACGATGGCGCCTCCTCCGGACCCCGCCATGTCCCGGGCGGCGCGGCGGCAGCACAGCAGGTAGCCGAGCAGGTTCACCTCCACCACCCGGCGCAGGTTCTCGGTGCGGGCCTCGGCGAGCCGGCCCAGCGGGCCGGTCACCCCGGCGTTGTTGACCAGGCCGGTCACCGGGCCGAGCGCGGCGCGGGCCGTGTCGAACAGCCGCTCCACGTCCCGTTCCTGGGAGGTGTCGCAGGGCACGGTCACGCACCGGGCCTGCGGCGCCGCGGCGCGCACCGCGTCCGCCGTGGCCTGTGCGGCGGACCGGTCGCTCAGATAGCCGAGCACGAGGTCGTGGCCGTCGGCGGCGAGCCGTACGCAGGTCGCGGCGCCGATACCGCGGCTGCCTCCGGTGACGATGGTGACGGGGCGTGACATGTCGTTCCTCCTGGACTCGCGGGACGTCCGTCGGCCCGCCTCCATGATCGCCCCTGTCGGGCGCGGTCGGCCGATCCCGTTTCCACCCGTGGGCCCTCACTCCATAGGGTGAGGGCATGTCCGACGACGACTCCCCCCTGATCCGGAGCCTGCGGGCCGCGGTCGCCGCCGCGCCCGAGGACGTGCCGCTGCGGCTGCACCTGGCCGAACTCCTGCTGGCGGCCGGGCGGAACGACGCCGCGGTGACCGAGGCCGCGGTCGCCCTCCAGCACGCACCGGGCGACGCCCAGGCCCGGGCCCTGATGGCCCGCGCCATGGACCTCCCGACCACCCCGGCCCCGGCCGCACCCGGAGCGGCCTAGCCCCGACCCGGGGCGCTCAGCCCCGGCCCAGGCCGGCCACCGCCCCGGCGAAGCGCTCCACCGCGCCCGGGCTCCGGTCGAGGAACAGATAGGGCTCGATCAGCTCCAGCTCCATCAGCACCGGCTCGCCCGCCCCGTCCAGGGCCAGGTCGACCCGCGCAAACAGCGGCGGCTCCGCCGAGGGCGTGGCCGCCAGGGCCGCCCGGGCCGTCCGCAGCTCGGCCTCGGTCGGCTCGTACGGGACCACGCTCGGGTGCGGTATGCGCGCGTTGTCGATGACGCCCGGCTCCGTCAGCAGCGGCCCCTTGCGTATCGCATGGCTGAAGACGCCCGAGAAGAACACCAGCGCCCGCTCACCCTCGGCCACCCGGTGCAGATAGGGCTGGACCAGCACGCCCCGGCCCTGCTCCAGAAGCATCCGCGCGTGGCCGAGGGCGTCGGCGGCCCGGCCGGGCTCGTAGCGCGCGGTGTCGCGGGCGGCCACCGACACCGACGGCTTGACCACCACCCCGTCGGCCCCGTCGACATCCGCCTCGGTGTACTGCCCGCCGGGCTCCAGGAAGCGTGTCGGCACCACGGGCACCCCGCGCTCGGCGAGGTCCCGCAGGTAGTGCTTGTCGCTGTTCCACCGCACCGTCGCCGCCGGGTTCCACAGCCGCGTCGCCTTGGCAGCCGTATCGGCCCAGGTGAGGAACTCCTCCAGGCGCCCCGTGTAGTCCCAGGTCGACCGGATGACGGCGAGGTCGAACCGGCCCCAGGTCCCCGGGTCCGCGTCCCACACCACCGCCTCCGCGTCCGCGCCCCTCTCCCGCAGCGCCGCCAGCAGCGTCGGGAGCTCCTCGTCCCGCTCGATGCCCATGTCGCTCGTCACGACCGCGATCCTGCTGTCCGCCCCCATGGCCCTCTCCCGTCCTCGTCCCCCACCACGGAGGGTCCTCTCCGTCGGAGGACCCCGCTCGTCCATGATCCTTGCCAGGCGGGGCGCGTTTATCCCCCGCTCGGGGGAGTCTCCTCCCCCGAGCGGGGGAAATTCACCGCGCCGGACCGGGACGCGTCCCCCCGGTACCGGCCGCACCGGGACGCGCCGCACCGGGATCCGCCACCTGCCCCGCCGCCCGGCTGAGGTCGGTGGCCGCCCGGCTGCAGCGGCCCGCCAGTTCCGTCACCCGCTCCCGGAAGGCATCCGCCTCCGGCCCCTTCCAGCCGAGGGCCTCCGCCCCGGCCAGCAGCCGCCGGGCGTGCTCCCGCAAGGCATCGGCATGCGCGTGCAGCCCGAGCGCGGGGTCACCACCGGGCCCCTGCGCGGACCGCCGGGCCCGCGGGATCACCCCGCCCGGCACGGACGGAGGCACGGACGGCGGCACGGACGCAGGACCGGACGGCGGCACGGACGCAAGACCGGACGGAGGCACGGACGGCGGCACGGACGCAGGACCGGACGGAGGCACGGACACCGGTAGGGACGGCGACGAGGCCGGACGCCCGGGAACCGGCACGGACCCGGTCACAGGCTCCTCCACGGCGCGAAGGCGTTGTCGACCCCGTCCAGCGCGGGACCCAGTTCGGGATGGTGCCGCAGCAGCACGGAGACCATGGTGTTGCGGTCGACCCACTCCAGGCCCTCCGCCGTGTAGATCTCCGGCCGGTAGTCCGTCGTGAAGAAGCGGTCGCTCTTCAGACGCCGGCTCGCCATCACGATGAAGATCCGGAACAGCGAGTCGCTGAACCCGAACCCCGCCGGCCGCGGCTCGGCCAGATTGCCGACCAGCGTGTCGACCCGCTCCAGATCGCCCTCGTACAGGTCCCGCAGCAGCGGCGTGTCGTTCGGATGACCACCCGTCAGTTCCTCGAACGACGTCACCGGCCGCTTGCGCAGCATCCGGCGGTACGCGTTGTACCGGGGGATGCCGCGCTCCCGGTCCCGCAGGACGTCGACCGTGCCCAGGTCGATCCGCTCTCCGGTCAGCCTGCTCAAGTCCCGCAGCGCATCGGGATGGTTGTGCAGCACCAGGGCGCCCGGATGGGCCGTTCCGAAGGAGAAGAACAGGTCGCTCATCCCGTACTCGTCCACCGAACGCCGGGTCGCGGCGCCCTGCATGTCGTCGAAGCCGATCGTCGTCCGCGTCCCTCCGGTCCGGTGGTCGCGCACGATCAGCTCGTCCGGGATCAACGGATGCAGCCGGTACGCCGAGACGAACTCCTCGGTCATCGAGAACGGCGCCGCGTGGTGGTCGGTCGGCGAACCCAGGATGCCGCTGAGCATCTCCCCGTCGCCGATCCGTCCGAACCGCTTCGTCACCCAACGCGGCAGCACTCCCGACCAGTTGGTGTGCATCGCCCGCCGCAGCACCGGGGTGTCCAGGATGCCCGGGGTCCACTCCACGGTGTGGATCTTCGCCATCAGCGCCGCGTTGACCAGCCGCGCGGTGTGGAAGAGCCGCTCGTCGTCCCACGTCGGGTAGTACGACCGCAGGTGGTCGCAGATCGCGTTGTGCTCCTTCGCGAACAGCGTGTGCAGCAGCGACAGCCCCGCCCAGTAGTCGCTGTTCATCCCCGTCCAGTCCAGGCAGTCCCGCCCCGGACGCGGGTCCGCCGGCAGCCGGCCCGCCTCGTCCACGGTCAGCTTCCCGTGCTCGCCGGTGCGCAGGGCGCGACAGCGTTCCTCGTCCGAGCCGTAGATCTGCGAGCCGTCCCACCAGTGCGTGACCGTGTTCTCGTACGTCGGCGGGACGCCCGGCGCCGTGTGCGCGACCGGGTCGGGCCGGGTGCGGTTGATCCGCATCGGGCACCGCCCGGACCAGTCGTCGTCCTCGGCCAGCGGCACGGAGAACGGCTCGGCCTCCTCGTTGTCCCCGTGGTTGGCCCAGCCGTGGTTCTCGAACTGGATCCATGCCGCGGCCAGCAGGTTGAGCGTGGGCGCCGGGACGAAGCCGCGCCGGGCCAGCAGGTGCCGGCTGATCTCCCGCGGGCTCGGACTCATCAGGTCCTCCTCGGAGTCCGGGAAGACCAGGTGCAGCGGCGCGTTGCGGTCCAGCCGGGTACCGACCCGGCCCATGTCCTCGTCGTACGGGTCGTAGCCCGACCCGTCGTACGAGCGGTACGGCGGCAGCTGCGCCGGCGCCCGGCGGGGCCGCTCGCCCCCGGCCCCGTAGGTGTCGTACAGGTTGTGCCGGCGCAGGTCGTCGCGGAGCGAGCGCAGGTTCAACAACGCGATCGGTCCGGGGAGTTCGTGCCACTCCCGGGTGCGGTTGAGCCGGGCGAACGCCGCCGAGCCCAGGCGCTCCAGCAGCCCGGGCGGGCCGTACCCGGAGGCCGGCGGCGCCGGGGGTGCCGGGGCCGCCGCGCGCGGGCCGCCCTGGGCGGGGACCGCGGCCCCCGCCGGGCCCGTCGGCTGCGACGCCGCCCCGGCCGGCTTCGGCGGGTCGGTCGGATTCGTCGTCTCGGTCATCGTGCGTGGTCCGTCCTCAGCGGTCGTACAGCTGGAAGAGGCGGCCGGCGGTGACCCGGCCGCGGAAGGGAGCGAGCTCCGCGTCGACGTGGGAACTGACCTCCGGCACGTCGAACTGGAGGTTGTGCGCGTACCGCTCGGCCGCGTGGCACAGCGGGAAGGCGTGGGTGTCGTCGGTCCAGGTGAACTCGGTGAACGCGTCGGGGAGGGCGTACGGCGACACCGCGGAGCGCCCCTCCAGGCTCGGCACCACGTCGTGCTCGTTGACCAGCGAGAACACCCGGGTCGTGGGATCGGCCGGGAGCTTGCCGTCGATCGGCGAACCGATCGCGACGACCAGGCAGATGCGGTACAGCGCGCAGAAGTCCCGGTCGGCGGCCAGGTTCATGGCGGTGATCCCGCCCAAGGAGTGCCCGATCAGAGCCACTTCGGCCCCCGAGGGCACGCACATCCGCAGCGCCCGGGTCACGGCCCGGGAGTACGGCGTACCGGGCCGGACCACGGCGCTGATCGCCCCGAGCAGGTCCTGCGGGGTGTCGTGGCTGACCTTGTCGGCCGCCATGCCCGCCAGCTGGACGACGTACCGTGCGGTGCCGTCGGGACCGGTGACCCGTTGGACGAGCAGCCGGCCGGCGGTGCCGATCGCGTCGATGTTGCGGACGTAGCCGGCGATCGTGCCCGAGGTGTCCAGGTGCTCCAGGTCGGCCGGATCCGGCGGCACCGGTACGGCCCGCCCCGGTCCGCGGTCGAGGAACGACAGGACCGCGATGCTGACGCCCATCACCGGTTCGGAGGTGGTGAGCGTACGGCCGGTGGCGATGTCCCAGCCGGCGGCGTCGTTGAGCGGGTTCTCGTCGGTGAGGGCGTTCCAGGCCAGGATGTCGGTGAACGACGGCGCGAGCAGGGCGAAGGCGCGCTCCGAGCCCTGGCTGCCGAGGACCGAGCGGAACGCGCGGAGCGCGTCCCCCTGCCGGTCCTCCTCGACGGCGCGCAGCACCCGGGCCGTGTCGGGATCGGCCAGCAGCTCCGGATGGGCGACGGCGGCGGCCCGGATCCGGGCCTTCAGGCCGGTCACGGCCAGGCTCACGGCGAGGCTCTCCCGGCTGGTGAGCACCCCGGCGCACCAGGCGGCCCGGGTGAACGGCCCCCGGCCGCGCCAGGCCCAGCCGAGCCCGGCCGGGTCGGTCAGGGCCCGGCGCAGGGTGCGCTTGGCGCGGCCCGGTAACCGGGAGCCGAGGCCGAGCGCACTGGCGTGCGCCGCGGCCCTGCCGACGGCTTCGGCGGCCTCGGCCAGTTCACGGCAGAGGTGGTGCAGGGCGGCCACGTCCGGTTCGGTGACGGAGGTGACGGGTGATGTCATGGGTGGGCTTCCTCCTCGACGGCAGACAACGGCGCTACGGCGACCAGGCCCGGCCACGGCGACCGGGCCCGGCCACGGCGCCACGGCGACCGGACCGGGCCGCGGCGTCGCGGTGGGCGGTACGGCGGTCAGCGGGGGGTCAGGGTCAGCTGGATCGCCGTGGCCTCCACGGCGCCCGGCAGCGGGCGGTGCGGATCCAGTGCCGGCCGGACACCACCGACCCGGTGGTCCCGCAGCACGCGCGCGCAGACGGCGGCGGTCAGCAGGAGCCCGAGCTGGTCGCCGGGGCAGCGTCCGCCGCCGTGGCTGAACGGGGCCGTCCGGGTGTCGTGGTCGGCTCCGGCGGTCAGCCAGCGGCCGGGCACGAACAGGTCGGCGGCGGGCACATGGGCGGGATCGCGCTGGAGGAACCCGGCGGGCACCAGCACGGTGGTCCCGGCGGGGTGGACGACACCGCGCCAGGTGGTCTCCGCCCGGGTGACCCGGACCAGGGCCGGGACCAGCGGCCACAGCCGCAGCGACTCCTGGACACAGGCCCGCAGTCGGGAGTCCGCGCGGGTCCCCGGCCCCGCACCGCCGCCCTCGTCCGGAGCCGCGTCCCGGCCCGCCTCCCGGCCCGCGTCCCGGACCTCGTCGCGGACGGCGTCCTGCTCCGCCGGATGCGCGGCGAGCAGCAGCAGGGTCTGCGCGACGGTCGTCCCGACACCGTCCAGGGCGAAGAACCAGTGCGGCACCTGGCCCACCGGGTCGACCTCCGGCGCCGACGGCTCGGCCAGGGCGCGGCCGAGCAGCGTGTGCGCCGGGGCGTCCGCGGCGTACTCCGCGAGCCGGGCCGCGGTGGCCGCGTAGAGCCGCTCGTTGGCCCGGTTGCGGCTCTTGCGGAGGCCCAGCCAGTTCGCCTCCTCGCGGAGCCTGCGCAGCCGTCGGTGCAATTCCTCGTCGCCCGCGGCCCGGTCGCCGAGCACGATGCGCCGGCCGATCCGTTCCACGGCCCGCTGGACGGTGGCCTGGTCCAGCCGCGGGCCGGCCGTGAGCGGGGCGCACTCCTCGTCGACGACGGCCAGGTACGGTGCGCACGACGGATGGACGGTCCGCCCCGCCGCCAGCGCCCGGTCGTTGACCGCGCGGCGGGCCTCGCGCAGCGGGCCGTGCGAGCAGATGACACCGTTCGGCTCCAGCACGCCCAGCGCCCGCACCTTGTCGTGCGCGTCCAGGGCGAGGCGTTCCACGGGCTCTGCGAAGAACTGCCGGACGTCGGCGGGGTCGAGCAGCAGGAGCACGTCGCCGGAGAGGGCGCGGACCAGGACCGGGGCGCCCCCGTACCGGGACCGCAGGGCGCGCAGCGTCGCGGCGGCCCAGTCGGTCTGCCGCAGCCGTACCGCCGCCGAGACCACGGGCGCCCGCAGCTCCCCGATGCCCTTGGCGAAGGCCGGCAGGACCTGGGTGAGGACGAACCGCGCGTTCTCGACCGGCCCGGCCCGCAGCGCCACGGCCGCCGGCCGCTCCGACGCCCCGGCAGCGGCCCCCACCGGAGCCGCTGCCGCTGCCGACACCGAGCCCGGAGCCGGAGCCGATGCCGCTGCCGACGCCGAGCCCGGAGCCGGAGCCGACGCCGAGCCCGGAGCCGGAGCCGATGCCGCTGCCGCCGCCGAAGCCGAGCCCGGAGCCGGAGCCGATGCCGCTGCCGACGCCGAGCCCGGAGCCGGAGCCGCTGCCGCTGCCGCCGCCGAAGCCGAGCCCGGAGCCGGAGCCGCTGCCGAAGCCGAGCCCGGAGCCGATGCTGCCGCCGACGCCGAGCCCGGAGCCGATGCCGATGCCGGATCGGACGCCGAGTCCGGAGCCGACGTGCCGGTCGCCGCCGGTGTCACCGGTTCCGTCATGCCTCCACCACCTTCCCGGGGTTCAGCAGGTTCTTCGGGTCGAACAGCCGCTTCAGCCCGCGCTGGAGCTCCAGGGCGACCGGGTCCAGCTCCCGGGTCAGCCAGTCCCGCTTCAGGGTGCCGATCCCGTGCTCGCCCGTCGTGGTCCCGCCCAGGGCGAGACCGGCGGCCATGATGTCGTCGTACGCGATCCGCGCCCGCCGGTGCTCGTCGGCGTCGGACGCGTCGAAGACCACGGTCGGGTGGAGGTTTCCGTCGCCCGCGTGCCCGAGCGTGAAGATCCGCAGCCGGTGCCGGGCCGCGATCTCCTCGATCGCCCCCACGAACTTGGGCAGTTCGGAGCGGGGCACCGCCACGTCCTCGATGAACGCGGTCGGGGAACCGCCCAGCGTCGCCGCGTACGCGCCCAGCGCGGGGCTGACCAGCCGGCGCGCCTCGATCACCTGGCGCGACTCCTCCGGCGTCGCCGCCGCCACGACATGGTCGGCGCCCGCCTCCCGGCACAGCCGCTCCATCTCCCGCAACTCCCGCTCCGGCGCGGCGGCGTCGCTCTCCACGATGAGCGTGGCCGCGCTGCCGGACTTGAGCAGCGGATGCCCGTAGTCCGCCACCGCGCGGGTCGTGGCCCGGTCCAGCAGTTCGAGCGCGGACGGCAGGTGCCCGGCGGCGGTGACGGCGGCCACCGCGTCCCCCGCGGCGGTCAGGCTCGGGAACTGCGCGAGCAGCGACAGGGCCGGCGGACGGGCCGGCCGCAGCGCCAGGGTGGCGCCGACGACGACCGCGAGGGTGCCCTCGGAGCCGACCACCAGCCGGGTCAGGTCGTATCCCGCGACCCCCTTGGCGGTGTCCCGGCCGGTGCGGGTCCGGCGGCCGTCGGGCAGGACGAGGTCCAGGCCGAGCACGTAGTCGGCCGTCACGCCGTACTTCACGCAGCAGATGCCGCCGGCCCCGGTGGCGATGTTCCCGCCGATGGTGCACCGCTCCCAGGAGGCCGGGTCCGGCGGGTACGTCAGCCCGTACGCGGCGACCGCGGCGTCGAGGTCCTTGGTGATCACGCCGGGCTCGCAGCGCACCAGCCGGTTGGCCGGGTCCACGGACAGCACCCGGTCCATCCGAACGGTGGACAGCACCAGGCACCCGTCGACGGCGTTCGCGGCGCCCGCCAGCCCGGTACGGGCCCCCTGCGGGACGACCGGGACCTCGCACGCGTAGGCGGCGCGCAGGATCTGCTGGACCTCCTCGGCGGTGCGGGGAAGGGCTACGGCGGCGGGCATGCCGGGCTCGGAGAAGGGCGCCGCGTCATGCGCGTGCGCGGTGCGGGCGGCGGAGTCGGTGAGCAGGGCGTCGGCGGGCAGCGTCGTGCGCAGCCGGCCGAGGAACGCGTCGAGCGCCGCGCCGGACGGGGGGTTGGACATGCCGGTGGCCTTCACAGGGAGGGGAGTTCGGTCGTGACGGGTACGTCGATGAGCACCGGCCCGTCCTGCTGCGCCGCGGAGTCCCGGACGAGCTTGGTCAGTTCGCCGGCGCCGTGGGCGGTGTGGGTGCGCACGCCGTAGCCGGCGGCAACGGAGGTGATGTCCAGCCCGGGGATCTCCAGGCCGGGCGCCCCCTGGGCGTGTTCGACCTGGGCGAACCACTGGAGGATCGCGTAGCGGGCGTTGCTGAGGACGACGAAGGTGACCGGAACCCGGTGGGCGGCGGCGGTCCACAGCGCCTGCACGGCGTAGTGGATCGAGCCGTCCCCGATCACACAGACCACCGGCCTGTCGGACGCGCCCAGTTGGGCCCCGACGGCGGCGGCCGCCCCGTAGCCGAGGCCGCCGCCCGCCGAGAACAGGTAGGAGCGCGGCGTGCTGATCCGGGTGGCCTCGTGGAACTGCGGCACGTTGGAGGGGGACTCGTTGATCCACAAGGTGTCGTCGGGGGCGCCCTCGGCGACCGCCCGCAGCGCGGCGAGGGGGCTGAGCACACCGTCGGCGGGTTCGGCGAACCGGCCCTCGCGACGCGGCGCCCCGCCCGCGGCGGGGCGCTCGGCCGGGCCGATGCGCTCGGCCAGGGCCCGTACGGTCAGCGCCAGGTCCGCCACGACCGCGTCCCCGACCGGGGCCTTGGCGGCCTCCTCGGCGTCCCGGGTCAGCAGCACCAGCTCGGTGCCCTCGGGCAGGTAGGGGCCGGGCACGTACGGGTAGTAGCGGAACACCTGCGCCCCGATGACCACGACCAGGTCGTGGCCCTCCAGGCAGTGGCTCAACGGGCCGATGGCGGGCGGCAGGTCACCGCGGAACTGCGGGTGGGTGCGCGGGAAGGACACCCGGGCGGAGGCGGGGGCGGCCCAGACCGGCAGTCCGGTCCGCTCGGCCAGCGTCCGTACCTCGTCGAAGGCCCCGGCCGCGTCGACGTCGTCGCCGACGACCAGGACGGGGGAAGCGGCCCGGGCGATGCGCGCGGCGAGCGCATCCAGCGTGGTCGTGTCGGGCGCCGCCGCGTGCACCACACGACGGGCGGCGACCGCCCGGGCGGCCGCGTCGTCCTGCGCGTCGAGCGGCGCGTCGAAGTCGTCCATGGGCAGCGAGAGGAACACCGGCCCGTGCGGCGGGGTTTCGGCGATCTGCACGGCCCGGGCCAGAGCGGGGGCGACATCGGCCGGGCGCGGCGGCTCGTAGGCCCATTTGACGGCCGGCTGCGGCAGCAGGGTCGCCTGCGGATTGGCGAGCAGGGCCTCCATGGTGAGCATGGCCCGCACCTGCTGCCCGGCCGTGACGACCATGGGGGTGCGGTTGGCCCGGGCGTTGAGGATCGCGCCCATGGCGTTGCCCGTGCCCGGTCCCGTGTGCAGGTTGACCAGGGCGGTGGTGCCCGAGGCCTGCGCGAACCCGTCGGCCATGCCGACGACCACGGCCTCGTGGAGGCCGAGGACGTAGCGGAAGTCCTCGGGGAACCGCTTGAGCATCGGCAGTTCGGTGGAGCCGGGATTGCCGAAGACCGTGGTCGTACCACGGGCCCGTAAAACGTCGAGAACGGCTTCTCGGACCGTGCGCATGAGGATCCTTCCGCGCTGCTGATGACAACGTGCGGTGATCAATTGAGCACACTGTGTCGATCTTGCACAAAGGGGTCCGGCGGGCCGATCCGCGCCGGCCGGGCGGCCGTTCGCCCCGGTCGACCTGCGGCGCTACGCCGCCGCGCGGGCCGGGCACGGGCCCGCGGGCCACCGGGGGATTCGCCCGCAGGGGTGAGCGGCGCTCCCCGCGCGAGGCTCCCACGGTCCCCGCCACCGGACGGGCCTGCGACGCAACCGGCCGCCGGGGAAGGGAACCCGCGGTGCCCCCCGCCCCTCTTCCACGGCAAGGGGGGATGGACGATGACGGAGACGACCGGGGTGACCGAGGCCGGCCGGGTGCCGACCGGACGGATACGGGCCGAAGGAATACGACCCGAACGACCCGGACGCGTACGGGCGGGACGCATACGGCCCGGACGCATGCGGGCCGCACGCATACGGGCCGCACGCATGCGGCCCGGCCGACCGTCGGCCGGCCGGACGCTGGTGGCCCTGGCCGCCGCCGTGCTCTGCTTCGGGGCGTCGGCGGCGTGCGGGACGCACCGCACGGACCAGGGCGCGCCGCCCGCGCCGAGCGTCCCGGCCTCGCCCACGTGCCGGCCCGAGCTCCCGACAAGCGAGGAGACCGGGCCGGGCACGCCGCAGATCCCGACCGAGGAGGACACGGGAACGGGGGGCCCGCAGATCCCGACCGAGGAGGACACGGGCAGCGGCGCCCCGCAGATCCCCACCGAGGAGGACACCGGCCTTCCGCACCTCCCCACCGACGGCGGCGCCGCCACCGGGCTCCCGGACGGACCCACCGACGGCGGTCCTCCGGCCTGCGCGGTCGTGGCCGGCTGGTACGACATGACCCGGGACTTCAACGGCTGGTACGCCGGGCACCGGACGGAGGAGGACCGCTTCGTCGCCCCCGGCGGGGTGCGCGAGGTCCGGGTCCGCGGGACCGGGCAGGGGGCCGAGGCCTGGGTGGTCGTCGTCACCGACGCCCCCGGCAAGAGCCAGGGGGACGACGCCGAGCGGATCGCCGAACTCTTCGGCCAGTGGCGGCGCGAGGTGTACGGGGACCACGGGACGGTCGGCGCCCGCACCGAGAGCGGGGTGTCCCGGTTCGCCCCCTGGTGAGGTCCTGCCGCGCCGTGATACCCGCTGCCGGGTTGGACAAACACCTGATCGTACGACCACGATGGTCCGCGCATGACCGCGACGACGGGGGAGGTGTGCTGCCGCTCAGCACGCGAGGCGTCCTCCCTGCTGTCTGTCTCGTCCCCAGATCCAGAGCATGGAGAAGATTTCGCGATGAGCTTCGGCGATCCGAACAACCCCTACGGCCAGGGCCAGCCCCCGCAGGGTCAGCCCGGTTACGGCTACCCCCAGCAGCCCCCGCAGGCGCAGCCCGGCTACGGCTACCCGCAGCAGGCCCCCCAGGGCGTGCCCCCGCAGGGCGGTTACCAGCAGCCGGGTTACCCGCAGCAGCCGTACGGGGCCTACCCGCCTCCCGGCATGCCGGGAATGCCGGGCATGGGGATGCCGCCGCTGGCCCACTGGGGCCTGCGGGTCGGTTCCTTGCTGCTGGACGTCCTGATCATCGCGGGCCCGTTCTACGCGGTGGGGCTGATCGGCGGCGCCACCGCCTCCGACGGCGGCGCGCTGGGCATCATCGGCCTCGTGGCCATGCTCTACGCGCTCGGCATGGGCATCTACACGCTCTACCTGGAGGGCACGACCGGTCAGTCCTTCGGCAAGCGCATCGTGGGCATCAGCGTGCTGCGCGAGCAGGACGGCCGCCCGCTGGGCTTCGGCATGGCCTTCGTCCGCCGGCTGGCGCACGTCCTGGACGGCCTGCCCTGCTACATCGGCTACCTGTGGCCGCTGTGGGACGAGAAGAAGCAGACGTTCGCCGACAAGGTGTGCAACACCCTCGTGGTGAAGACCAAGCCCTGAGTGGCCCGGTCACGTCGAGGAAGAGGGGCAGAAGGCCGTCGGGCCTTCTGTCCCTCCGGCGTTGTGGGGTCTCTGACCTGCGGCGGAACTCGTCTCGGGCATGTTCTGGCCATGTCATGAAACGGTCACGAGCCTTCCGGAATCTCAGCCTCCTCTCATAAGAATGAGATCAACGGATCGCACCAGGCGATCCCACGTCACGGGGGAGATCCAGTGAGCAAGTTCGGCGCGCGGAAGACCGCACAGGGTGCCATCGCCATCGCGACGACGGTCGTCGGGGTCCTGACCCTGACCGCCTGTCAGAACGGTGAGGACGGCGGCGGCGCGGCGACGGCGAGCCCCTCGGCCGCCTCGTCCGCCCCGTCGGCCCCGTCCGACGGGTACAGCACCCCGCCGACCCAGTCCTCGCAGCCCACCGCGAGTGCCGCCCCCGGCGGGGCCGGCGGTGCGGCGAAGGCGGGACAGACCTTCAAGATCGGCGAGGCCACCACGCTCCCGTTCAGCTACGGCAGCACCAAGGGCGGCACCATCGAACTCGCCGTCACCGGCATCGAGCAGGGCAAGGCCGAGGACCTCGCGCCGCTCAAGCTCGGTGACAAGGTCAACGGGATGGTCCCGTACTACATCCGGTACTCGGTGAAGAACGTCGGCACCGTCGACCTGTCCTACGCCACCGTGGGCCACATCAAGGGCCACCTCGGTGACGGCTCCGAGGCCCAGGAGGTCTCGGTCATCGGCAAGTTCGAGAAGTGCCAGAAGGACTCGCTGCCCAAGGGCTTCGGCAACGGCCAGTCCACCACGGGCTGTGTGATCGCCATGGCTCCGTCGGCCGCGACGAAGGTCGCCTCGGCCGAGTACTGGGGCGACCCGTACACCCTCGGCAAGGGCCTGATGTGGAAGTAGGGGACGCAGCGCGAGGAGCGGTCGCCGCACCCCCGGTGCACCGCTGAGCCGGCTGAGAAGGACCCCCGCGGCCGCACCCCTGCCGCGGGGGTCCCGTGCGCCGTTCACCACCGGCGCTTCCCGCCCCGCCGTGCGCTCCTGCCATCGGGCGCGGGGGCGGGACGGTGGCACGCGACAGCGGACCGCGGGGCGCACAGCAGGCCGACGGCGCCCTGCACCACCTGGCAGCAGCGCGAGGGCCGTCTCCTGACCGTCGAGGGGTACCGGCGCACAGGCCGCATCCGCCACGCCGTCGCCACCACCGCCGAGCAGGTCCACGACGGACTCGACAGCGCCGCCCGGGCCGCCGCACCCTGGGTCTTCGTCCAACTCGTCCACGTCGACGACCGGATCGGCGACCCGTTCGACGACCGGATCGGCGACCCGGCCGCCGACGGGCCCGGCGGCGGCACCGCCGACCGGCTCCGCGACCGCATCGGCGACCGCGCCCGCCACCTCGTCCGCCGGCCAATAGAGGCCGGCGCCGACCAGTGGGCGGCCGGCGGAGGCGAGCCCGACCTCCTCTACGGGGCCCACCCGGCTGGTGGCCGCCCAGGAAGCCGCCACCGACCAGCGCGACCGGGCCCTCCTGCGCCAGATCGCGGCCACCGCCGACCGGGTCCGCCCCGCCGAAGGCGCGTTCGCGGTCCAGCTCGACCCGAGGGCTGGCCGGACGGCCGCCGGCCGGCGACCGGCGGCTCCCACGGCGGCCGCAGCTACGGGTGTGGGACGTGACCGACAGGACCGCCCCCGTACCCCTGGGCGGCCCGCTCCAGGGCGGCGGGGCGGTGCCCGCGCCGGCGTTCGGCCCGGCCGGCCGCCCGCTCGTCAGCGGCGGCTCCGGCACCACCGTCCGGCTGTGGGACGTGGCGACCGGTGCGCAGATCGGCGCCCCCTGACCGGCCACACGCTGCCGCCGGCCACGGTCGCGTTGCCCCGGACGGTCACACCCTGGTCACCGGGAGCTTCGACGACACCGTCCGGACCGGGGAGACCGACCCCGCCCGCCTGGTCCCGCTGCTGTGCGCCCGGACGCCCGGACCGCACGACCCCGACCTGTGGCAGCGCCACCTCCCGGCCGCGCCCTGCGCCCCCGCTGCCGCACCGGCCGAGGGGGACCGGCGGATGCGGGGCCGGGCGCGCCGGTGAGGCATGATCGGGGGATGTCTGAACGCATCATCGCCGCCTGTGACGGGGCGGCCAAGGGAAACCCCGGGCCGGCCGGGTGGGCGTGGGTCATCGCCGACGCCGAGGGGCGCCCGCAGCGCTGGGAGGCCGGTCCGCTGGGCCGGGCCACCAACAACGTCGGCGAGCTCACCGCCCTGCAGCGGCTGCTGGAGGCCGTACCAGCGGGGACGGCCGTCCAGGTGCGGATGGACTCCCAGTACGCCATGAAGGCCGTCACCCAGTGGCTGCCGAACTGGAAGCGCAACGGATGGAAGACCGCCGGCGGCAAGCCGGTCGCCAACCGCGAGCTGGTCGAGAGCATCGACGGCCTGCTCGCCGAACGGGACGTGGAGTTCCGCTACGTCCCGGCGCACCGCGAGGACGGCGACCACCTCAACGCCATCGCCGACCAGGCCGCCAGCGACGCCGCCCGCACCCAGCAGCCCGCGGGCACCGCGCACGGCCACGAGGCCGTCCCCGTCCCGGACCCGGCGGCCGCCCGCCCGGCCCCGGCCCGCGCCAAGGCCCCGGCGAAGCGGACGGCACCGGCCCGGGCCGGCGGCGTCACCATCAAGGCCAAGTTCCCCGGCCGCTGCCCGTGCGGGAACCCGTACGCGGCCGGCGAGAAGATCACCAAGCTCGGCACCCGCTGGGGCCACCCGGGCTGCTCCGCGGCCCCGGCCGCGGACTGACCGTCCCGGGCGGGGCGGCGCGGCCTCACGCGCGAGCGGCCGGGTCTGGGGGACGATGGACGGGTGCGGGACGAGATCGCCGCCACCGCGGACGACGGATCCGGCCGGCGCGCGCTGGAGAAGGCCCTCGACGCGGTGGTCAGGGCCGCGGGCGCGTCCGTCGGCATGCTCTACCTGCCCGCACCCGACCGGCGCGTGCTGTACCAGGTGCTGCTGAGCGGGGTCTCCCGGCAGTTCGCCGCGCCCTGGGCCCGGGTGGGCCTGGACGACCCGATCCCGGTCGCCGACGCCGTACGGGAGTCACGGCTGGTCTGGCTGGGCAGCCAGCAGGAGATGGCGCAGCGCTACCCGCGGCTCGGCCTGGTGCTGCCCTACGACTTCCCGCTCGCCGCGGCCCCGCTGCCGGGCCGCGCCGCCGACGGGACCGGGCCCGCCCTCGGCGGGCTGGTGCTGCTGTGGCCCGGCTCGCACCCGCCGCAGCTGCGGCCGGGGGAACGCGAGGCCATGGAGAGCGGCTGCGTCCGGCTCGCCGAGGTGGTGCGCCGGGCGGCGGACGCGGGCGGGCACCTGGAACCGGGCGAGCGCCCCGTCGTGCTCAAGCCCCCGCAGCCGCCCACGCCCGGGCCGGTCGAGGCCGCCGTCGCCCTGGCCTTCGTACGCCGCCTGCCCGGCGGCAGCTGCGCCCTGGGCCTGAACGGCAAGGTCGCCTTCATCACCGAGGAGGCCGCCGAGCTCCTCGGCGCCCCCGTCTCCCATCTGCTCGGGGCCCTGCCGTGGGAGGCCCTGCCGTGGATGGACACCCCGGAGATCGAGGACCACTACCGGGCCGCCGTCATCAGCCGGCTGCCGCGCACGTTCACCGCCCTGCGGCCGCCCGACCGGCTGCTGCGCTTCGAGCTGTACCCGGACGCCTCCGGGATCAGCGTGCGCATCACGGCGGCCGAGGAGGACGCGGCGGGCACGCCGGGTGCGGCGGGTGCGTCCGGGGTGGCAGGTGCGTCCGGGGCGGGCCCGGAAGGGGTGCCCGGGGCCCCCGGCGCGGCCCCCGGCCCGGCCGACGCCGCCCCGGCCGCAGCCGTGGGCCCCGGCGGTGTCGAACCGGCAGGGGTACGGGCCCCGCTGCCCAGCCGGGCCACCGCGCTCTACCAGCTGATGCACCTGGCGGCCTCCCTCACCGAGGCCGCCCACGCCCACGACGTGGTGGAACAGGCCGCGGACCAGATCGTGCCCGCCCTCGGCCCCTCCGCCATGGCCCTCCTCGTGGCCGAGGAACGCCGGCTGCACATCGTCGGCTTCCGCGGCTACACCGCCGACCTGATGGCCCGTTTCGACGCCGAACCGGTCACCGCCGACACCCCCGCCACCCGGGTCCTGCGCTCCGGCACCCCGGAGTTCTTCGCCGACGCCACCGAGTTCCTGGCCGCCTACCCCTGGGCGGTGATCCAGGACGACATGGCGGCCTGGGCCTTCCTCCCGCTGATCGCCTCCGGCACGCCCATCGGCTCGCTCGTCCTCGCGTACGCCCGTCCGCACCCCTTCCCGCCCGGCGAGCGCGCGATCCTGCTGTCCATCGCGGGGCTGATCGCCCAGGCCCTGGACCGGGCCCGGCTGTTCGACTCCAAGCACCAGCTCGCGCACAGCCTCCAGACCGGCCTGCTGCCCCGCACCCTGCCCCGGATGCCCCGGCTGGAGGTGGCCGCCCGCTACCTGGCCGCCGCCCACGGCATGGACATCGGCGGGGACTTCTACGACCTCATCCGCATCGACGACAGCCGGCTCGGCGCCGCCATCGGCGACGTCCAGGGGCACAACGTCAAGGCCGCCGCCCTCATGGGCCAGGTCCGTACGGCCGTCCACGCCTCGGCCGGCGCCCCGCCGGGCGAGGTGCTCGCCCGCACCAACCGCCTGCTGACCGACCTCGACCCGGGCCTGTTCACCAGCTGCCTCTACGCCCACATCGACCTCGACCGGCACACCGCGTACGTGGCCACCGCGGGCCACCCGCCACCGCTGCTGCTGCGCCCGGACGGCTCGGCCGACGTGGTCCACCTCCCGCCGGGCCTGCTCCTGGGCATCGACCCGGAGGCCACCTACACCGCCACCGAGTTCCCGTTCCCCCCCGGCAGCCTCCTCGCGCTGTACACCGACGGCCTGGTCGAGACCCCGGGCGGCGACCTGGGCGAGGCCATCCGGGCCACGGCGGCGCACCTGGGCGAGGCGGCCGCCGCCGCCACCTCCGTGGAGGACCTGGCGGACGCCCTGGTCCACCGGTCCCAGGGCACGGCCGCCCGCACCGACGACATCGCCCTGCTCCTGCTGCGCTCGACCGGACCGGCCACGGCAGCGCCGTGAACCGTCCCGGGCGTCGGCGCCGCCCGGGCCCGGCTTACCGCGGCCCTACGGCCCCGACCGGCAGGATGCTCCAGGGAGTTCACGGACCAGGAAGCAGGGGGTGGCAGGGTGGTGCGGCCCAGGGCCCGGATCCGGCTCACGCTGCTGTACGCCGGGGCGTTCGCGGTGACGGGGACCTTGCTGACCGTCGTCCTGTGCCTGCTGACGGCACAGGCGGTACGGGACGGCGGCAGGCCACCGGTCGACGTCGTCGGGGCCGAGCGGGTCGAGCTGAGCAGCGCAAGCTGTCCCGGCGTCGGGCCCGAGGTCCGGACGGACCCGGCCGGCGACCTGCGGCGGACCGTGGAGGCGTGCGCGGACGGCCGGCAGCGCAGCGTCCTGACCGGCCTGCTGGTCCGGACCCTGCCGGTCGTGGGCGTCCTCGCCCTCGTCCTCGGCCATCTGATGGCCGGTCGGGTCCTGGCACCGCTCGGCCGCGTCACCCGCGCCGCCCGCCGCGCGGCCGAAGCGACCGCGGGCCCACGGCGGTCGGCCCAGCGGTCGCCCGGCGGTCGCCCTCAGCAGGTCCGCGGTGTGCCGTCCGCCGATCCCTCCACGGCGATCCGGTACAGGGCGCCCGACGAGGTGCCCGGTGGCGGGGTGTACCGGTAGATCTCCGTCAGTTCCTGCTGCGTGGGGAAGTCCAGCAGGAAGGTGAGGCCGGAGCGCGTCATGCACAGCCGGGGCGGGGCCATGTCCTCGCGCCAGCCCGCCTGCGCCGCCGTGGTGCGGTAGTAGCGCAGGACCTCGCCCGGGTCGCCCGGGTAGGCGTAGAAGCGGCCCGCGGACACCCAGGAGTCGCCGCTGTCGTCCTCACAACCGGAGTCCACCTCGGCGAGGCCGGGCGGGGCCACGGCACCCTCCGGGTGCAGGGCGAGGAGGTCGGTGGCCGCGACCGCGGCCACGCGCTGCTCGGTGCCCTCGCAGTCGGCGAAGGAGAGCGGCAGGGAACAGCCGGTCAGACAGCTGCCGAGCAGGCCGGCCACCACGAGGATTCGTGCCGTGTGCATGACGGGATTATGGGGTACGGCCCGCGACGCCCCACAGCCGGAAGGGTGTTCCTGCGATCGGCCGCGCCGAGCCGGGGCCTCGCCGCGGGGTGCGGCGGCCTACGGTCGACCCGTACGCACGCCCGCGCGCCCCGGCAAGAGGTGGACCGACCGTGACCCTGAGCATCCGCAACCAGTTCGACGGCAGCGTCCTGGCCCTGTCCGTCGGCGAGGCCATGACGACGGTCACGGTCCGGCTGGACAGCGGCCAGGACATCGTCGCCGCCGTCACCAGCGAAGCCGTCGAGGACCTCGGCCTGTTCGCCGGGTCCTCGGTGCGGGCGCTGGTCAAGGCCACCGAAGTGGCCCTGGCCACGGGGCCCGTCGAGGGGATCTCGATCCGCAATCAGATCGCGGGGACCGTCACGGCCACGACCGTCGGGGGCGCCATGGCCGCCGTCACGATGGACGTCGAGGGCGGCACGCTGACCGCCGTCGTCACCAAGGAGGCCGCCGAGGCGCTGGGCCTGACCGTCGGGTCCCCGGCCGTCGCGCTCATCAAGTCGACCGGGATCTCCCTCGCTACGAGCTGAGCGCGATCACTTCTTGACCGGGTCCAGGCACAGGACGAACTTCTCGGACTCCCACTGCTGCGCCAGGGCGGCCTCGCCCACGGTGCAGGCCTCGGTGTCGAAGGAGTTCTCGACGACCTTCAGGACCTTGTAGTTGGCGTCCTTGTCGTCACACTTCTTCGTCTCGACCTTGGGGTCGTTGTCCTTGCCGGTCACCTGCACGCAGTCGCCGACCTCGGCGCGCACCGGGGCGTTGACGAAGTACGAGATGCCGAACTTCACCAGGGCGGCGGCCAGGACGAACGCCACGATCTTGCCGATCCTGCCGGCCTTTCCGCCCTTGGGCCTGGCGGGCGCGGGCGCGGCGGCGGCCTCAGGAGCGGGCGTCCGAGGGGCGGCGTCGCCGGTGCCGTCCTGGGGCTGGGGCGGGGTCGACATGAGGGGTCCTCCTGGGG
>NZ_RPRY01000123.1 GCF_003949795.1 Streptomyces sp. WAC06614 | reverse complement strand
GCCCCGGCCCCGGCCCCGATCGCCGATTCCGTGTCCGCCATCTCCCGACACCTCCGCCTGCCGTCGGCCCGTACGCCCGTACGCCCGTACGCCCGCCGCCGGGTCCGTACGCCGGTCGCACATCTTTCCAGCCGTAGTGAACGCTTGCGTTCACTAGCTCCGGCCTCCTACCGTGGGCCCGCAGTGAACGGTTGCGTTCACTATTTCACTTTGGGGGGATCCTCAGTGACAAGCTCTCAACTGGCCACGCCCCGGATACCGGGCGCGGCCCGCCGTGACGGGCGCCCCGGAGTGGCGCTCACGGTCATCGCCGCATGTCAGCTCATGGTCGTGCTCGACGCGACCATCGTGAACATCGCCCTTCCGCACATCCAGACCGCCCTCTCCTTCTCCACCACCGACCTCTCCTGGGTGCTCAGCGCGTACACCCTCACCTTCGGCGGGCTGCTGCTCCTCGGCGGCCGGGCCGGGGACATCCTGGGCCGGCGCCGGGTCTTCATGGCCGGAATCCTGCTCTTCACCCTGGCCTCGCTGCTCGGCGGCTTCGCCCAGGAACCCTGGCAGTTGCTCGCCGCCCGCGCGTTGCAGGGCGTCGGCGGAGCCATCGCCTCACCGACCTCGCTGGCCCTGATCACCACCACGTTCCCCGAAGGCCCGGCCCGTAACCGGGCCTTCGGCGTCTTCGCCGCCGTCTCCGCGGGCGGCGGCGCCATCGGCCTGCTGGCCGGCGGCATGCTCACCGAGTGGCTCGACTGGCGCTCGGTGTTCTACGTCAACGTGCCCATCGGCGTGCTGATCGCGGTGCTCGCCCCGCTCTACATCAGCGAGTCCGAGCGCCACCCGGGCCGGTTCGACGTCGCCGGCGCACTGACGTCCACCGGAGGCATGGCCTCCCTGGTCTACGGCTTCATCCGGGCCGCCGAGGACGGCTGGCGCGACAGGCTCACCATCGGCTCCTTCGTGGCCGCCGTGGTCCTGCTCGGCCTGTTCGCCGTGGTCGAGTCGCGGGCCTCGGACCCGATCATTCCGCTGCGGATGTTCGCCGACCGCAACCGGGCCGGGACGTACCTGATCATGCTCAGCCTCGCCGCGGCGATGTTCGGCATGTTCTTCTTCATCGTCCAGTTCGTACAGAACGTGCTGGGCTTCTCCCCCATCTCCTCCGGCGTCGCGTTCCTGCCGGTGACCCTGGCCATCATCACGGCGGCCGGCCTCTCGCAGCGGTTCCTGCCGCGGTTCGGGCCGAAGCCGTTCATGGTGGCCGGGGCCGCGCTCACCGGGACCGGGGTGGGCTGGCTGGCGTTCATCGACACGGACAGCAGCTACCTCGGCGGGGTGCTCGGGCCGATGCTCCTCTTCGGCTTCGGCATGGGCCTGAACTTCGTCACGCTGACCCTGACCGCGGTGTCCGGGGTGGCGCAGCACGAGGCGGGTGCGGCCTCCGGGCTGCTCAACGCCAGCCAGCAGGTGGGCGGCTCGCTCGGCCTGTCCATCCTGGTCACGGTGTTCGGCACGGCCAGCCGGAACGAGGGCAAGGTGCAGGTCGCGGACTTCCTGGCGCACGGCGACGCCGAGCAGAAGGCGGAGTTCGCGCAGACCGGCCGGCTGCCCGACGCCTGGGCCGACGCCGTGCTGACCCACGGCATCGCCACCGCCTTCCTGGCCGGTGTGGGGATGGCCGCGCTCGCGCTGGTCACCGCGCTGGCGGTGATCCGGGTGCGCAAGAGCGACCTCGCGGCGCTCAACGGTTCCGCGGCGGGGGCGGGACCGGTGGGCTGAGGCCCCTGGCCTTGCGCGGGGGCTGCCGCGGCGGCGGGGAGGGGAGCGCTCCCGCCTCCCCGCCGCCGCGACTTCCGGCGACCGGACCGGCCCCGGCGCGGCAGCCCTGTCGCGTCCGCCGTCGGCCCGGTCGACGGCGGACGCGTCAGTGCTCGATGCGGCTGCCGAAGGTGCCCAGCTTGGCGCAGACCTCGTACGGGGCCGTGACCGGTCGGTCGTGCAGGATCCGCTTCGCCCGCTCCACGCCGAGGCTGGTGGCGTACCAGGGCACGCGGCCGGCGCGGGCCAGGGTGTTGTTGATGCCGCGCAGGGCGCAGGAGCGCTGCGGCTCGGGCAGCTCGTCCAGGCCTGGGACCGCGTCCGCCGACAGGGTCTGGAAGTAGGCCAGGTCGATCTTGCCGTCCTGCCGGAAGCGGGCCACGTTCTGCTCCGCGACCAGGCCGTCGGGCGAGAGCAGACCGAAGGCCAGGACGGCGGCGCCCGCCGAGGCGACGACCGCGCGCGGCAGCCAGCGGGCACCGCACACGCCGGCCGCCATGATCAGGACGAGGACCAGGCCCAGCCACACTTCCATCGCGGCCACGGAGACCCGCAGCCGGGTCAGGCCGTACGCGTCGACGTAGAGGTCCATCCGGCGCAGGGCCGAGGCCACCACGACGAGGGTGAGCAGGCACAGCGTGCCGAGCACGCCGCGGACCAGGCGGACGTCTCCCGGGCCGGAGCGCGGGGCCCAGCGCAGGGCGAGGGCGATGACGGCGAGGGTGAGCAGGGTGGCCCAGAGCAGCTGCCAGAAGCCCTGGCGGGCGTACTCGGCGTAGGTGAGGCCGGTGTGCTCCAGGACCTTGGCGTAGCCGCCGAAGAGGACGGCGAGCTGGACGGCGATGAAGCCGGCGAAGAGGAGGTTCAGGACGGCGAGCGGAAGAGTCCACTCCACTCGTGAGCGGGCGCGCCCGGGTGCGACCCGGATGCGGTCCCAGCGGAGCGGGGCCGCGGCGGCGCGGGCCGCCGCGAGGGCGGCGAGCAGGCCGAGGAGGAAGAGCAGCACCCGCAGGGGGCTGTCGCCGATGGTCACGTCCGGGACGATGCCGCCGAGGAGGTCGGCGAACGCCGCGTCGGCGGAGGCGAAGAGGGTCCCGAAGAGGACGAGCAGCACGAGGGCGACGCCGGCGGCCCGGACCACCGGCCACCAGCGGTCGCGGCTGCCGCTGCCGCGTGCGCGCAGGCCTGCCCAGGCCCAGGGGAGGCCGGTCACGGTGGCGTCCACGAAGCCGAACGGGCTGAGCAGCACGCCCGGCCAGGTGCGGCTGCCGTAGAGGGCCAGGGCCGCCAGTCCCACGGCGGCCAGTACGGCGAGGCCGGAGGGCCAGCCGGAGTCGCGCAGCGCGGGAACGGCGAGCAGGGCGAGGCAGCCGAGGGACCAGAGCAGGGTCCAGGGCCGGGCGGTACGGCCGGCCGCGCGGGCAGCGACGTAGGCGGCGACCACGGCCGGGACGGTGGCGAGGAGCAGCCCGATCCCGAGCCCGTCGCCGAGCAGCAGGGCCGCGGACAGGCCTCCGGCCAGGGCGGCGACGAGGGTTCCGGTCCGGATGGGCGCGGGCGGGGCGCTCAGGACGGTCGCGGCCCACCCCGGGGACGCCGAACCGGACCCACCGGCCCGGACGTACCCGTGCTGCGCGTACCAGGCCCGCCAGGCCTCGGGCCCGGCATCCTTGGCCGGCATGGGCAACGCCACCACCACGCCGGCCGCCTGCGGCTCGGCCGCCTGCGGCCCGGGGACCCCTGGCCCGGCCACCCCTGGCCCGGGCACCTCCGCCACGGGCGCCTGCGGCCCGGGCACCTGCTGCCCGGGGACCCCTGGCCCGGGCACCTCCGCCCCGGCCGCCAGCGACCCGGCCGCCAGCGGCCCGGCCGCCTGATGCTCGGCCGCCTGCTGCCCGGGGACCCCTGGCCCGGCCACCTCCGCCCCGGGCACCTCCGCCCCGGGCGCCAGCGGCCCGGCCGCCTGCTGCCCGGACTCCGCTGGTGCCCCGGCCGAAGCGGCCGCCGCGACCGGGGCCGCCGCCCCTACCGGTGCACCGGGGCCGGGCCGAGCTGCGGCCGCAGCCGCCCCGGCCGCCGTTGGCGCTCCTGCCGCCGGCACGTCAGCCGCCGAAGCTGCCGAATCCGGCACCCCGGCCGTGTCGTTCTCGTGCCGGTCCGCACCGTCAGGCATGCGGGTCCCCTCCCAAATTGCCGTGAGGCGTCAGGGTAGGGCGATGCCGTGCGGTTTCGGCCGGCGCGCCGCAGCCCTGTGGCAGGACCGTGACACAGGGGACAGGACGGGGCGTCAGGCCGTGGCCCGCTCCGGGAGCCAGGCCGGGAGGGCCTCGGTCTGGGCGAGCCACTCGGCCGGGAGCGCCGTGTCGCCGCGCGCACCCAGGACGCCGCCCACGATCGCGCAGGTCGTGTCCACGTCGCCGCCGACCTGCGCGGTGGTCCAGAAGGCCCGCTCGAAGTCGTCCAGCGACCGCGCCGCCGACCACAGCGCGAACGGCACCGTGTCGTGCGCGCTCGTCCGGCGCCCGCAGCCCAGCACCGCCGCGACCGTCGTCGCGTCGTCGTAGTCGAGCATGTCCCGCGCCCGCCGCAGCCCCGCCCCGACCGCGCTGCGCGGCACCAGCGCGATCACCCCGTCGAGGAGTTGCGCCGGCTCCGGCGGCCCCTCGGGGGCCGCGGCCAGTGCCGCGGCGGCCGCCACGGCCATGGCCCCGCACACGGCTTCGCGGTGCTGGTGCGTGGGGTACGACGAGATCTCCGCCTGGTGGGTGGCCTGCTCCGGGTCGTCGGCGTACCAGGCGCCGAGTGGCGCGATCCGCATCGCCGCGCCGTTGCCCCACGAGCCCTGCCCGTTGAAGAGTTCGGCGGCGAGCGTGCGCCAGTCGCCACCCTCGCGCACCAGGCGGAGCATCCGGTTGACCGCCGGCCCGTAGCCGCGGTCGAAGTCGTGGTGGTGGGCGAACGACGAGGCCAGCGCGTCCTGGTCGATGCGCCCGTGCTCGGCGAGGACCGCGACGACCGAGCAGGCCATCTCGGTGTCGTCGGTCCACTGCCAGGGCCCGGCGGGCAGTTCTCGCCGCTTGAGCAGGGGAAGCTGCACGGGTACGAAGAACTGGGAGCCCAGGGCGTCCCCGATCGCCAGCCCGCGCAGGCTCGCCAGGGCGCGTGCGTAGCGCTGCTCGGACGAGGACATGGGAGACGAAGGCGAGGACGAGGAGGGAGAGGGAGAAGGGGAAGCAGGAGAGGGAGAGGAATCAGGGGTCATCGCTGGGTCACTCTAACCGTCCAAGTCGTAGGGCTCGGGTGTGGTCCACCGCTCAAACGGGCGGTCCAAACGGTAGCGTCCGTCGTCCTCCAGCAACAGCATCCGGAATTCGCCGTTCCCAGGATTGGACAGCGCCTCGAACTCGGCCACCGTCCAGTGGAACCACCGCATGCAGAACAGCCGCATCGTCAGTCCGTGCGTCACCAGCAGCACGTTCGGCGGATGGTCCGGGTCCTCGAAGCTGCGGTGGAGGCTCTCCAGGAAGGAGCCGACCCGGTCGTAGACGTCGGCCCCCGACTCGCCCTGCGCGAAGCGGTAGAAGAAGTGCCCGTACGCGTCCCGGTACGCCTTCTGCAGTCGTACGTCGTTCCGGTCCTGCCAGTTCCCCCAGTCCTGCTCGCGCAGCCGCGGCTCCTCGCGCATCCGCACCCGCCCCGGGTCCAGCCGCAGGTCGCGGAAGGTCTGGAGGGTGCGCCGGTACGGGGAGACGTACGCGCTGATGCCCTCCTCGCCGAAGATCTCGCGCAACCTGACCCCGGCCGCCGCGGCCTGTGCGTGGCCCACCCCGGTCATCCGCAGGGCGTGATCGGGCTCGCGCTCGTACACGGTGTCGTCGATGTTGCCCTCCGACTCGCCGTGCCGGACGAGGACGATGCGTCTGGGTCGCGCCATTCCCCGAACCCTAGACGGTCCAGCCGGGTTCCAGATCGACGACGTCCCCGGTGAGCGCCTCCACGTCCGCCTCGGTCTGGGCGCGCAACGACAGCCGCTCGACCCGTTCCTGACGGTACTTGCCGTGCTCGGCGGCCGACTTCCACATCGACAGCACCAGGAACTCCCGCCCCGGCGCCTCCCCGAACAGCCCCCGCAGCATGCCCGGCGAGCCGGCCATGGCGGGGTTCCACACCTTCTCCTGCATGAGGGCGAAGTGGTCCACCCGCCCCTCACGCACCCGGCAGTGCGCGACGCGCACCACGTCGGCGTCGGTGAACCGCGGCTCGAAACCGGTCTTCACGTCGAAGCGGTGGTCGAACAGGGTCACCCGGGGGTCGGCGAACGTGCCGTGCTGCGCCGCAGCGAGCCGGTCGTGCGAGCGGGCCATGAACGAGTCGTAGAAGGACCGGCTCTCCCAGAACGCGAAGACGTGCGCGACCCCCTGGCGCCCACGACTCCAGCCGCCGCCCTGGCCCCGGAATCCCGGTTCGCCGAGCAGCCCCGCCCATTTTCGCTGCCCGCGCTCGAACCCGCGTCGGTCCGTCACCGTGCAGCGAATCCACTTGACCAGCACCGCGCCATCGTACGGTGCCCACCGCGGCGCCGGTCACTACCCGGCCGGGAGGATACGCACCAGTTCAGCCGCGTCCCGCTCGGGCAGCCGAATCCCGAACTCCCGGTCGAGCAGCCCGATCAGCTCCCCGGGCACGACGGCGGACCGTTCCTCCGCGCCGTCGGGCAGCCAGCGCACCAGCTCGCGGTCCACGAGGGCGAGCCGCCGGGAGGGGCCGGGGCGCATGACGACCAGCCGGCCGGTGAAGAAGGAGGACGGGTGGGTGGAGCTCCAGTGGTTCATCAGGACGAAGTCGACGGGGTACAGCCGCTGCGGGGCGAAGGCGTACAGGTCCCGCCACGGCTCTCCACCCGCCCCGACCCGTGGATCCGCCGCACCGGGGCTGTGCGGAGCCCCCGGCGTCCGTCGGGTCCGCAGGACGAGCACGCCCTCGGGCTCCTCCGCCACGCCGAAGTCCCACGCCCCCTGGGTGACCTCGGCGCCGGGGCGCAGCGGGACCGGTTCCGTGGGCCCGTTCGCCCCGAACCCGGCGTCCACCAGCCACGGCTCGCCGTCGACGGTGACGACCAGGACCGCGTGCGTCACCGGCAGCAGGGCGTCCCCGCGGGTGCGGTTGCGCGCGCCCCGGCCCGCCACCTCGAACCCGATCCGCTCCAGCGCCGCCGCGAGCAGCGAGTTCTGCTCGTAGCAGTAGCCTCCGCGGCCGCCCCGCACGAGCTTGCCCTCGATGCTCGCGAGATCCAGTGCGACCGGCCGCCCGAGCAGCACGTCGAGGTTCTCGAACGGCACGGCGGCGATGTGCGCCCGCTGCACCGCCCTCAACGTCGCCAGATCGGGCCGCAGTTCCCCGCCGAGGCCGATCCGCTCCAGGTAGCCGTCCAGCTCCAGCCGCTCACCGCTCCACATACCGCTCCCCCGTTCCCCGTGCCCTGCCGGCACCTGATGTGCCCATGATCCACGACGACACGATCCCCGACGACGAAGAGCGGGACCCGCCGTGAGGCAGGTCCCGCTCTTCGTCGGTCAGTCGGTCAGCCGGTCAGTCGGTCAGCCGGTCAGTCGGTCAGTCGGTCAGCCGGCCGGACAGTGCCGGACCGTCGACCGGGCGGGCTACTGGCGGAGACCACTTATTGCTGGCGTGTCGTATTCCTCGCCTCAGCCGCTCTTCATGCTCGACGTCGGGGACCTGGCCAGGGGTAGCCGAGCTGATCGGCAAACTCCTTCGAGCCGCCGCAAACCTCGGCGACCTCGCGGGGGTCTTCGGCCGTGAGACAAGCCTCAAGGCGCTCTGCTTGGTCGCCCGGGTCGTCTCCGGAGACCGGAAGGGTCATCCTGAACTGAAGCCAGGGACGGTCTTCTCTGATCGCGGAGCGGCCGGGATGGAACAGGAAGACGCTGATCTGGTCAGGTTCCCAGTGCCAAGCTGAGACGGCTCCCAGTTCGCATTCCCAGGTCGTCAGCCAGCCGACACGCTCCCGGAGCCGTTCTTCAAGAAGCCGGGCGACTGTTCGGGCCGGCCACTCCCAGCTGCGGTCGGTCGAGGCCCGGCGGACCTCCGCGTCGTACTGATTGACGTCGAATCGAAGCTCTGGGAGGTCGACATCGTCTTCATCCGGGTTGCGCCAGCCGCTCCAGACCACGTGCTGCCCTTCGCGCCTGATGGTCACGTAGACAGCGCCGCAGCATCCTTCCGTGCACTCGGCCTCGGCAAGCCGAACCTCGCGGGGCGTGTCTGTCGCGTGAAGCGGCGCATGCTGCCCCAACAGATACCGAGGGTCATCTGCCGGCCCCTCATCGAACACGTCGGCCAGGATGTCTCGTCCATTGATGATCGGTCGGCATTCCACGGCGCCGTGTCGGCTTCCCAGCGGTGGCACGACGATGCGGAGGGACAGCAGATGCGGTTCTGTGGTCATTGGCTGATGGTCTCGGAGTCAGTGGCAGTTGTCCTGCGTGTTTCTGCTTGAAGGGAGACGGGGGACTCCGTCCTGGACATCCTTGCCTGAATGCCTCTGCATGTCGTGGGCGCGGGCGGCGAGGTAGCCGGCCCAGGAGGTCTTGGCGAACCCTGCCCAGCGAACTGCGGTGTTGGGGTGGAGGCCGAGGATGCTCGCGAGGACCGGTGCGGGCAGGTCACCGGCGAGCGCGACCAGGGCCGCGTTCCGGGCCGGTCTGGTGTCGATGCCGTGGGGCAGGAGTTTTGAGCTGAGGCCGGTCTGAGAGGTGGGGCGGCCCGGGACCAGACCGGGGAAGAGCCATGGCTCGCCGCGGTTGGTGCGGGTGAGGGCGGCCCGGGTGTGGGGTGCTTCGGCCAGCTGGTGGAGGAGTCTGGCGAGCCGGGGCGGCAGCAGGATCGGGTGCCGGTCGACGGTGAGGTAGCTGTTGCCATCGCGGTGAACGAGTTGGGTCGCGGTCAGGTGCCGGACGTGGGACGCGTGCAGGCCGAAGAGCAGGATCAGTGCGCCGGCGGCCCGGGTGTCCATAGCCATCGTGGAGTCGGTCAGGCACCGTTTCAGCAGCTGCCAGCGGCCGCCTTCGTCCATCAGCTGGCTGGGCTGCTGACGCGGAATGGAAGGGACAGTGAGCTTGCCAGTGAGGCCGCGGCCGGTGGTCCAGGACAGGAAGTAGCGAATCGCGTAGGTGCGGGTGTTGCCCGCGTCCAGCCAGCGGTCGAGGCCGTCTTGCCGAAGTCCGCCCAGGTCGAGGCCGTGCTCGTCCAGCCAGGTGAGGAACTCCAGAGCCACCAGGACACGGGTGCGGAGGAACGAGCCCGGCTCCGCCGGGCGGCGTCGCTGGGCGGCGCGTCGTCGGGCTCGCCGCAGCAGGTGCCAGTGCGCGTAGGGACGGACCATCTGGACGTGGCCGACGGGACGGTCGGCCAGGACCGTGTCCAGCCAGGCAGGGATGCGGTCGAGTTCCTCATCTCGCCCCGGGAGGGCTCCGAGGTGTACGAGGGTGTGGCGGACGTAATGCAGGTGCCGGCTGGGTGGAAGCTGATCGAGACGTTGGTGGGTGATCGGTTCTCCGGAGGCGGCCAGGCTGGCGAAGAGGGCGGCGTTCGGGCTGTGCTTGAGCCAGTGCAGGATGCCGCGGGGCCGCTCGGCAAGGGCGAGAGCGTGCCGCAGCGGCTGTAGCTGTGCCGGGATGTGCCCGTCGGGGCCGGACAGCAACTGTTGGAGGCGGGCGGTGAGCACGCAGCGGGCGCATTGGGCGTCGGCGTAGGTCCGGCCGCCGAGTCCGCAGGTGCGGCAGGTGTAGTCGAAGGCGGTGCCCGCGCAGGCTCCGCAGATCCCGGTGCCGTCCTCGGCGATGCCGATCAGTGGCTGGTGGCGGCCGCAGCCGGTGCAGGTCGCGGGCGCGTCGAGCACGACGGTGTAGCAGGTCGAGCAGACCGGGCCGATCGGCCAGCGGGTGTGGACTCGGCGGGTCCGTCCGCAGCGGCAGCACTCCTGGGTCAGACGCGGCCGGCAGCTCCGGCAGGCCCAGGCGCCGTCCGTCCCGCGGTGGCAGGGGCGGACTTTCCCGCAAACGGAGCAGGTCTTGGCTGGCCCGCTCTGGCAGTCCTCGCAGATGTCCGGCCGTGAGCTGGTGGCCCGACGAGCGATGTGTCGGACTTGTCCGCAGCGGCCGCATGCCCGGACCGGCTTCTGCTGGCGGTGGTGGCAGGACGCGCAGAGCGGCCCTTCCGGACCGTTCGACTTGGCCGGTCCAACGGTGCCGCAGCCCGCGCAGGTGTGCTGGGGGCCGACCCAGCAGGACGCGCAGAGCGGGGAGTTGTCCGGTCGGCGGGTGACCGGCATGCGGAGTTGGCCACAGCGGGCGCATTCCTCGACGACGTCCGCGTCGACGCGGTAGCAGGAGTAGCAGATGAGGCCCTCGGCCCTGCGGGCGGCGAGCCGGGTGTCGGATCGACCGCACCGGTCGCAGGTGCCCTTGCTGCTGCGGGCCGAGCAGTTGATGCAGAGGCGTCCGTTGGGGCCGAGCCGTGGGAGTTCCAGGTTGGATCTTCCGCAGTCGGTGCAGGCCGGTCGGACCACGGCTGTGTGTCCCGCAGTGTGCAAGATCTTGGCGAGGCGGACGACGACAGGCGGGCAGTGGGCTTCACCGGAGATCAAGGCCTTGGGGTGGTCGGTGAGGTGCCGGTCGAGGTCACGGAGCGGGATGCCCTTTGCGGCGTGTGCCTCGGCGACGGCCTGGCCTGCCTGTGCCCGGTCCAGGTCGGGCAGCGAGGCGGTGAGCGCGGTGATCACACGGTCCAGGGCGGCCTGTCGCTGTTCAGTTCGCCAGCGGTCGCGAGCCTTGGTCATAGTCCCTCAGGGCGACGGATCGTGGTCCGGCGGGCGGCTGGCAACGGCCGGAGAAGTGCTTCGTCTGCGGTCTTGCGGATCTCCTCGTTGATGACCCGGACCTCGATGAGGTCGCCGGGCTGGCAGCCGAGGATGTCGCAGAGCGCCGCGAGGGTGTCCATCGACAGCCGTTGCGGGGGCTGGGTGACCAGGCGGAATACCTGTTCCCGAGACAGGGTGACGCCTCGCTCGGCGAGCGGGCCGACCAGGTCGGTGGTCTGGAACATCTGCCGGGTCGCCATGATCTGCCGCAGGTGCCACTGGTAGCCCATCTTCTTGATCACGTCTCGTCGTCCTCCCAGAGCTCGGCGTGCCGTTCCTTCAACATCCGCTGGAGCAGCCGGTTGCGGTACTCGTCCGAGACGCCGGTGTAGATCGCGGTGGTGCTGGCGTAGGCATGGCCGACCTGATCCTGGACGAACCGCTCGGGGTAGCCGAACTCGACGAGATGCGTGACGTAGCTGTGACGGAGCCCGTGCAAGTCGAGTTCTTCGGGCAAGTCCGCTGCCTTGCGGGCGGTCTCGAAGGCTTCGTCCAAGCGGCGGGCGGACATCCGGCCGCGGCGTTCGGTGATCCAGAGCGCGGGGTGTTTTCCCGGGGTGAAGGCCGGGCGGACCTCTTCCAGGTACTGGTCGAGGAGGTCGGCGATCCAGTCCAGTTCGGGGACGGTCAGGACCGTGCGTCGTTTGGGCGGGCCGCCCTTGGACGCCTTCCCGTAACGGACGAACAGGCCGCCGAACCGGCCGTACTGCGGCATCTTCGGGTTCCGCCGCATGTCTGCCAGGTCGAGGCCGCACGCTTCCTGGCGGCGCAGTCCGTAGGCGTAGACGGTCTTGAGGAGGATCGCGTCCCGAAGGGCGGCGAGGGATCCCTTGCGGCGCCGGGCCCGGATCTCGTCGACCCGTGCGTCCGCTGCGTCGAACAGGGCCTGGACCTCGTCGTAGGTCAGCGGGCGTCGGCCGGCATCGCCCTCGTACTCGCTGCTGTGGGTAACCGTGTTCCACTCGTGCAGGATCTGCGCGGGTGCCTGACCGAACCGCTCCAGGCAGCGCAGCGGCCATCCGTAGCGGGCATCGGTGACGTACTCGCAGAACATCCGCAGGGCGTTCTGGTAGTTCCGCCCGGTGGAGACGGCGAACTTCTTCCGCCGCGATCTCAGGTGGTCGATGAACGCCTCGACCTCGGCGGGCTCCCACTGCCAGGGGTACTGGTTGGTGAACTCGGCGAACCTCCGCACCACCGACAGCCGCGGCTTGATCGTCCCGTCCTCGTCCAGGAAACGCGTCCTCCGCTGCCGGGACCAGCCGTCCAGCATCGCCTCGAAGACGGCCGGCTCCGGTTCCAGATGCACGACGCCGTCGGCCAGCACCAAGTGCGCGGCCCCCGGCAGATCCACCCCTCGACTCACGATGCATCTAACGCAACATCGTTGAATCTGTTACGTCAGAGCCGCCGACCAGCGGAAATGGTTGGCCGCCCGGGTGTCGGCCCGGGCGGCCAGGTGTCACTTCTTCTTGCTGGACTTCGCCTGCGACAGGGCACTGCCCGCCACGGACTTCTGTGCCGGGGTCGACTTCGGGTTGTTCAGCTGCTTGCTGGCCTTCGAAGCGACCTTCTTGCTGGTCTCACGCCTATTTGCCATGTCCATCATCCTTTGCTGGTTGTCGATTGCTTTTGCATCGCAACCCAGGACGTGATGTCATGCAGGTCCTTACACGCGCAGGACACCATGTTCCTGAGTGCAACGAACGCCCGGTCTCTCATGAGGCTGGGCGTTCGTCATTCCGGGGGCTAGTGCCACCGGAACGATCTTGTCGCGCTTGTTCAGCGCGCTGCGTGCTCTCCGACCGCAGCCGCGAGGTGGCAGATACGCCAGGGAGGGGCGTCGACCAAGGGCCGACGCCCCTCCCTTCCAGAGATCACGCTCCGGGTTCAGCTGCGTCGGGTGTTGCATCCGACGCAATTCCGCCCGGTATCAGCTGCAGCCGCTGGTCGAGCCGCAGCCCTCGCAGATGTAGCAGGAGCCGGCCCGCTGCATCTTGGTGCCGCAGGAGAAGCACAGCGGCGCGTCGGCGGAGACGCCCAGCTGCATCTCGACCAGTTCGGCGTTGGTGTGGGCCACCTTCTTCGGGGCCGGGACCTCGATCACGGCCGGGGCCGGGACCGCCGCGAGCGGGGCCGACTGGGCCAGGGACTCGGTGTCCAGCTCCTCGTCGAGCGGCTCGTAGGAGCCGGTCTCCAGGTGGCGCTGGCGCTCCTCGGCGGTGTGGATGCCGAGGGCCGAGCGGGTCTCGAAGGGCAGGAAGTCCAGCGCCAGGCGGCGGAAGATGTAGTCGACGATCGACTGCGCCATCCGCACGTCGGGGTCGTCCGTCATACCGGCCGGCTCGAAGCGCATGTTGGTGAACTTCGAGACGTAGGTCTCCAGCGGGACGCCGTACTGCAGGCCGACGGAGACGGCGATGGAGAAGGCGTCCATCATGCCCGCGAGGGTCGAACCCTGCTTGGACATCTTCAGGAAGACCTCGCCGAGACCGTCGTCCGGGTAGGAGTTGGCGGTCATGTAGCCCTCGGCGCCACCGACGGTGAACGAGGTGGTGATGCCGGGACGGCCCTTCGGGAGGCGCTTGCGGACCGGGCGGTACTCGACGACCTTCTCGACCGCGGCGCGGAGGGTCTCCTCCGTCCGGGCGGTGACCTCGGCCTTCTCGTCCTCCTTCTTCTTGGCGGAGAGCGGCTGGCCGACCTTGCAGTTGTCGCGGTAGATCGCGAGGGCCTTGACGCCGAGCTTCCAGGCCTCGAAGTAGATCTCCTCGACCTCCTCGACGGTCGCCGACTCCGGCATGTTGACCGTCTTGGAGATGGCGCCGGAGATCCACGGCTGGATCGCGGCCATCATACGGACGTGGCCCATCGGGGAGATGGAGCGCTCGCCCATGGCGCAGTCGAAGACCTCGTAGTGCTCGGTCTTCAGGCCGGGGGCGTCGATCACGTTGCCGTGCTCGGCGATGTGGGCGACGATCGCCTCGATCTGCTCCTCCTGGTAGCCCAGGCGGCGCAGGGCCTGCGGGACGGTGCCGTTGACGATCTGCATCGAGCCGCCGCCGACGAGCTTCTTGAACTTGACCAGGGCCAGGTCCGGCTCGACACCGGTGGTGTCGCAGGACATCGCCAGGCCGATGGTGCCGGTCGGGGCGAGCACGGAGGCCTGGGCGTTGCGGAAGCCGTTCTTCTCGCCGAGGCGCAGGACGTCCTGCCAGGCCTCGGTGGCCGCGGCCCAGACGGGGGTGTCCAGGTCGTCCATGCGCGGGGCGACGGCGTTGGCGTCGGCGTGCTGCTTCATGACGCGCTGGTGCGGCTCGGCGTTGCGGGCGTAACCGTCGTACGGGCCGACGACGCCGGCCAGCTCGGCGGAGCGCTTGTACGCGGTACCCGTCATCAGCGAGGTGATGGACGCGGCGAGCGCGCGGCCGCCGTCGGAGTCGTACGCGTGGCCGGTCGCCATCAGCAGGGCGCCGAGGTTGGCGTAGCCGATGCCGAGCTGGCGGAAGGCGCGGGTGTTCTCGCCGATCTTCTGGGTCGGGAAGTCGGCGAAGCAGATGGAGATGTCCATCGCGGTGATGACGAGCTCGACGACCTTGGCGAAGCGCTCGACCTCGAAGGACTGGTTGCCCTTGCCGTCGTCCTTGAGGAACTTCATGAGGTTGAGCGAGGCGAGGTTGCAGGACGTGTTGTCCAGGTGCATGTACTCGCTGCACGGGTTGGACGCGGTGATGCGGCCGGACTCGGGGCAGGTGTGCCAGTGGTTGATCACACCGTCGTACTGGATGCCCGGGTCGGCGCAGGCCCACGCGGCCTCGGCCAGCTTGCGGAAGAGCGCCTTGGCGTCGACCGTCTCGATGACCTCGCCGGTCATGCGGGCGCGCAGGCCGAACTCGGTGCCGTTCTCGACGGCCGTCATGAACTCGTCGTTCACGCGGACGGAGTTGTTGGCGTTCTGGTACTGGACGGACGTGATGTCGTCGCCGCCCAGGTCCATGTCGAAGCCCGCGTCGCGCAGGGCGCGGATCTTCTCCTCCTCCTTCACCTTGGTGGCGATGAAGTCCTCGACGTCCGGGTGGTCCACGTCGAGCACGACCATCTTGGCCGCGCGGCGGGTGGCGCCGCCCGACTTGATCGTTCCTGCGGACGCGTCGGCGCCGCGCATGAAGGAGACGGGGCCGGAGGCGTTGCCGCCGGAGGAGAGGAGCTCCTTGGAGGAGCGGATGCGGGAGAGGTTCAGGCCGGCGCCGGAGCCGCCCTTGAAGATCATGCCCTCTTCCTTGTACCAGTCGAGGATCGACTCCATGGAGTCGTCGACGGACAGGATGAAGCAGGCGGAGACCTGCTGCGGCTGGGGCGTGCCGACGTTGAACCAGACCGGGGAGTTGAAGCTGAAGATCTGGTGGAGCAGGGCGTAGGTCAGCTCGTGCTCGAAGATCTCGGTGTCGGCGGGGGAGGCGAAGTAGCCGTGGTCCTGGCCGGCCTTCGTGTAGGTCTTCACGATCCGGTCGATGAGCTGCTTCAGACCGGTCTCGCGCTGCGGGGTGCCGACCGCGCCGCGGAAGTACTTGCTGGTGACGATGTTGACCGCGTTCACCGACCAGAAGTCGGGGAACTCGACGCCGCGCTGCTCGAAGTTGACCGAGCCGTCGCGCCAGTTGGTCATGACGACGTCACGGCGCTCCCAGACGACCTCGTCGTACGGGTGCACGCCGGGGGTGGTGTGGATGCGCTCGATCCGCAGGCCCTTGCCCGCCGCCTTGGCACCCTTGGCGCGGGAACCGCGTGCCGGGCCGCTCGCCGTCTCTGTCATGCTGCCGCCTCCCATATGCGGGCAAAAACGCCCTGATGTGCCAGCAATATTCCGTGGCACGGTTCTGACTGTCGATCTACGTGCTGCTCCCCCGGCCGAACCGGAGGTCGCCTTCTGCCCGGCCGGCCGCCCTGCGGCGGCGGACGGTCAGTCGGCGGCGGAGGCGGGCGCGGGGACCGGTCCGGCCCCACCGCACTCGCACTCGTCGGGGTGAGGACGCGAATCGCGCAGTTCCGCGATGGCGGCCTCGAAGTCTTCCAGCGTGTCGAACGCCTTGTACACGGACGCGAAGCGCAGGTACGCGACGACGTCGAGCTCCTGCAGCGGGCCGAGTATGGCCAGACCCACGTCGTGGGTGGTCAGCTCGGCGCTCCCGGTGGCGCGCACCGCCTCCTCGACCCGCTGGCCGAGCTGGGCGAGGGCGTCCTCGGTGACCGGCCGCCCCTGGCACGCCTTGCGCACGCCGGAGATGACCTTGGTGCGACTGAAGGGCTCCGTCACCCCGCTGCGCTTGATCACCATGAGTGACGCGGTCTCCACCGTCGTGAAGCGACGGGAGCAGTCCGGGCACTGCCGGCGCCTGCGGATCGACGTGCCGTCGTCCGTGGTGCGGCTGTCGACGACGCGACTGTCGGGGTGCCTGCAGAAGGGACAGTGCACGGCTTCCCAACCCTCCTCTTGGCACGACTGAACTGCCCAGGCGCAGCCCTGACAGCGACGGCCTCGACCGTCGTGAGGGGCTCCTGAAGCGGCCTCCAGCATATGCGATCCCGCGAAGATCCTTTGACCCGGCGACCACAACCACTAGGCGGCGCCGCCTATCCAACCACTAGATCTTGGGTTCCGCAGTATTTCGGCGCGAGCGTGTCGCGGCGTGCCTGAGTCGATACGGAGGGTGGAACTGCCACACTGGGCAGCGACCTGGAGGGTGCAGTTCCGACCGGGAAGGGTACCGTAAGCAGCATCTGCGGAGCCGAACCCGCATTCGAGTCGGCGCCCCCCGGCAGAAGCCTTCGAACGGTCCGCTCATACACCTCTCCCTGCGGCCGCGGAGGGCGATCTGCGATTTTTCACTCGAACGTGTGTTTGGCGCAACCTTTCGAAAGCAACTACCGTTGGCTAACTAGGGAGAACATTCCGAGAGGGGCCGCCGACGTGACCACGACCGCAGCAGACAGCGCCACCATCACTGCCCAGAACCGCTCCCAGAGCCGACTCGACCCGGTGCACTCCATGAACGACGCATCCATGAATCCGGACCCCGACACCCTGAGGCCCGCGCGTTCGCTCCCCGGGCGGCCTCCCGGCATCCGCGCCGACAGCTCGGGTCTCACGGACCGGCAGCGGCGGGTCATCGAAGTGATCCGGGACTCGGTGCAGCGCCGCGGCTACCCACCGTCGATGCGCGAGATCGGCCAGGCGGTCGGCCTCTCCAGCACGTCCTCCGTCGCCCACCAGCTCATGGCCCTGGAGCGCAAGGGCTTCCTGCGTCGCGACCCGCACCGGCCCCGCGCCTACGAGGTCCGCGGTTCGGACCAGCCCAGCTCGGCCCCCACCGACACCGCCGGCAAGCCCGCCGCCTCCTACGTCCCCCTGGTCGGCCGGATCGCGGCCGGCGGACCGATCCTCGCCGAGGAATCGGTCGAGGACGTCTTCCCCCTCCCCCGGCAACTCGTCGGTGACGGAGAACTGTTCGTGCTCAAGGTCGTCGGCGACTCGATGATCGAGGCGGCCATCTGCGACGGGGACTGGGTCACGGTCCGCCGCCAGCCGGTCGCCGAGAACGGCGACATCGTCGCCGCCATGCTCGACGGCGAGGCCACCGTCAAGCGCTTCAAGCGCGAGGACGGCCACGTCTGGCTGCTCCCCCACAACGCGGCGTACCAGCCGATCCCCGGCGACGAGGCCACCATCCTCGGCAAGGTCGTCGCGGTCCTGCGGCGCGTCTGAACCGACCGCCGCCGAAATCAGCCCCGGGACCCCCTGCGCCGGTCCCGGGGCCCCCTTTTGCCCTCCCTGCCCGGCCTACCTACCGCACTGCCCTGCCTGACCTACCTGCCGTCCTGCTGGGCGGCGGCGTCGATGGCGGCCAGGGAGCGGCGGACCTGGTTGCGGTCCGTGGTGTACCAGAAGTTCGGGAGCGAGGCCTTCAGGAAGCTCCCGTAGCGGGCGGTGGCCAGGCGGGGGTCCAGGACCGCCACCACGCCCCGGTCCCCCGAGGCCCGGACCAGCCGGCCCGCGCCCTGGGCCATCAGCAGGGCCGCGTGGGTCGCGGCGACCGCCATGAAGCCGTTGCCGCCGTGCTCCTCGACCGACTTCTGCCGGGCGCTCATCAGCGGGTCGTCGGGCCGCGGGAACGGGATCCTGTCCATGACCACCAGCTGGCAGCTCGGCCCGGGCACGTCCACGCCCTGCCACAGCGAGAGCGTGCCGAACAGGCAGGTCCGCGGATCGGCAGCGAAGTTCTTGATCAGCTCGCCGAGGGTCTCCTCGCCCTGGAGCAGGATCGGGTGGTCCAGCCGGCCCCGCAGCTCCTCGGCCGCCGCCTTGGCGCCGCGCATCGAGGAGAACAGCCCCAGCGTCCGGCCACCCGCCGCCTCGATCAGCTCCGCCAGCTCGTCCATCATGTCGCCACGGGTGCCTTCCCGGCCCGGCGTGGCCAGGTGCTTGGCGACGTAGAGGATGCCCTGCTTCGGGTAGTCGAACGGAGAACCGACGTCCAGGCCCTTCCAGACCGGCGCGTCCTCCCCCTCGACGCCCTCCGGGGACAGCCCCAGCGAGGCCGCCACCCCGTTGAAGTCGCCGCCGAGCTTGAGGGTGGCCGAGGTCAGGACCACCGAACGGTCCTCGAAGAGCTTCTCGCGCAGCAGCCCGGACACCGACAGCGGAGCCACCCGCAGCGTGGCTCCGAAGCGGTCGTGGCGCTCGTACCAGACGACGTCGTACTCGGAGCCGGTGGTGATCCGCTCGGCCACGGCGTGCACGTTCTCCACGGCGGCCAGGGCCTGCTTGCGGACCGCGTCCTCGTCGGCGACGGACTTGTCCCGGGTGGCACCGATCCGGGAGATCACCTCCCGGGCGGCGTCCCGCAGGGCGAGCAGGGCGTAGCCGAGGTCCTCGGGGACGACCTCCAGCCGGCCGGGCAGGGCCAGCTCCATGATCCGCTCGAAGGACTCGGACGCCGTCTGCAGCGCGTCCGCCGTCTTCTCGTCGACCAGCTTGGCCGCGCGCTTGACCGCCCGGTTCACCTGGCCGGGGGTGAGCTCGCCGGTGGCCACGCCCGTGACCCGGGAGACCAGCTCGTGGGCCTCGTCGACGATCAGCACCTCGTGCTCCGGCAGCACCGGGGCGCCCTCGATGGCGTCGATGGCGAGCAGCGCGTGGTTGGTGACCACGACGTCGGCGAGCTTGGCGCGCTCACGGGCGGCCTCGGCGAAGCACTCGGCGCCGTACGGGCACTTGGTCGCGCCCAGACATTCGCGGGAGGAGACCGAGATCTGCGACCAGGCCCGGTCCGAGACGCCCGGGGTCAGGTCGTCCCGGTCGCCCGACTCCGTCTCGTCCGCCCAGTCGCGCAGGCGCAGCAGGTCCTGGCCGAGCTTGCTGCTGGGGGCGGCCGCCTCGAACTGGTCGAAGAGGCCCTCCTCCTCGTCCTGCGGGGCGCCCTCGTGCAGCCGGTGCAGGCACAGGTAGTTGGAACGGCCCTTGAGCATGGCGAACTGCGGCCGGCGGCGCAGCTGCGGGTGCAGCGCCTCGACCGTGCGCGGCAGGTCCCGCTCGACGAGCTGCCGCTGGAGGGCGAGGGTGGCCGTGGCCACCACCACGCGCTCGCCGTGGGCGAGGGCGGGCACCAGGTAGCCGAGGGACTTACCGGTGCCGGTGCCGGCCTGGATGAGCCGGTGGGAGTTGTCGTCGATGGCTTCGGCGACGGCTTCCGCCATGGCCACCTGGCCGGGACGCTCCGTGCCGCCGACGGCGGTGACGGCGGCGTGCAGCAGGTCGGGGAGGGAGGGCTTCGTCATAGCGCTCACCAGCCTACGGGGCGGCACTGACAGTGACCGCATCCGAGCGCGCACGGGGGGACGGGATCCGGCCGCCGCGCGCGGGGCGCGCGCCCCTCACAGGAGCGTGCGCAGGGCCCGTTCGCGGACCATCAGCGCCGCACGCTTGTCGGGGAGGTCGACCGTGGCCGCGCACCGGAAGCCGGAGCCGAGGAAGGCCGACACCGAGCGGGTGTTGCGGACGTCCGGCTCGGCGACGACCCGGGTGCAGCGCGGCCGGTTGTCGAGGACCAGGTCGGCCACGGCCCGCAGCAGGACCGTGCCCAGCCCCCGGCCCCGGTCCGCCGCCGGCCCGATGAGCAGGTGGACGCCGGCGTCGTGGGGGCGGGCGGGGTAGTGGCGGGCGAGCGGGTCGAGGTCGGCCCGGTAGATCTCCCAGTAGCTCATCGGGGTGCCGTCGAGGACGCCGAGGCAGGGGATGCTGTGCCCGTCGCCGTGGAGCTGGGCGCGCAGGTGCGCGGCGGTGACGGTGGCGGGCCCGGCGAGCTCCCAGAACGCGGCGACCTCGGGATCGTTCATCCAGCCGGTCAGCAGCTCCAGGTCCCGGTCGGGCCGTACGGGGTCGAGCCGGAACGCCCCGGCCGGGGTGGGGACGGTGCCCCAGCCGGCCGGGCCGTCGAGCAGCTCGGCCTCGGCGAGCAGGGGCAGCAGTCCGGCGGGGAACCGGGTCGGCGGGGTGCCGCCGGCGAGGAGCCCGGCAGGGGCGGCGGCACCCCGCCGACCCGG
>NZ_RPRY01000122.1 GCF_003949795.1 Streptomyces sp. WAC06614 | reverse complement strand
GGCATGCCGTAGCCCCCGGTGGCCCCGGCGCTCCCGGTGGCCCCGGCGGCTTCGGCACGCCCGGCACCCCCGGGGGCTACGGCATGCCCGACCCCCTGGCGGGGATGCCGCCCCTCGGTGACCTCGGCCGACGGCTGGCCGCGCGCATCATCGACTACCTGATCGTCTTCATCCCGCTCTTCCTGGTCCAGCTCGCCTTCGGCGCCGTCTGGAACGACGCGCGCGTCGACTCCGACGACATGGTGGCCCGCGTCTACACCGGCTCGTACCTCGTCTGGGCCCTGGTCCAGCTCGCCGCGTTCGTCCTCTACGACTGGCTGATGATGCGCCGGGACGGCCAGACCCTCGGCAAGAAGCTGCTGGGGCTGCGCGTGGCGATGCTCAACGACGGCAGCGTGCCCACCTCCAACGCCGCCCTCGCCCGCGCCGCGACCATGTGGGTACCGGTCATCCTCTGCTGCTTCTGCCCGGCCCTGTGGTGGATCGCCCTGACCGTCTCGATCTTCGTGGACAAGCCGTACCAGCAGGGCCTGCACGACAAGGTGGGCCGGACCGTGGTGGTCAGCACCCGCGTCTAGCACCGCGCCGGCGCCCACCGGCGCCCGCGGCGACCGCCCGCGCCCGTCACCCACCGGCGGGCGCGGCCGTCAGCGGCGTACGGAATGTTCGGCTGCGGCCGCCCGGGGCTCCGGCACCCGGGCGGCCGCAGGCATGGGGGCCGCGGGGGCGGCGGCCTGCGGGGCCTCCGCCCGCGCCGCGGCGGACCGGGCTGCGGCGGCCCGGCGCTTCGGCATCGGCACGGTGAGGGCGACGAGCAGCCCCAGGGCGAGGGCCGCCGCGGCGATGACGGCGATGCCGAGCCCCGTGCTCGTCTGCGAGAGCAGCAGCATGGCGATCGTCGAGACCACGACGGTGGCGGTGCCGTAGGTGAGCTGTGCGGCAGTCGGACGCGGCATGGCGATTTCCGTCCATCGGAGGCGGGCGGGGAGTCAGCTCAACTCGTCGTCCCCCAGCTGCCGCTGGGAGGTTCCCCCGTCAAGAGACTCTACGCCGGGGAGATTCCCGGACGGAACCTCCGGTAAGCGTGACCTCACCCACGGTGCCGAGGCACAGGGGGCGCACGCTTCCGCTCCGCGCGCCCCGGCCGTCGCGGCCCGGCCCCCGTGGCCCCACGACCCGCCAGGACGTTCCCTTCGTCCCGTCTGTCTCCGCTCTGTCCCCACAACGTCCGATAAGCGGAACTGAGCGACCGCATAGTGCAGTTGAGCTGCTCAAGTCAAGGTCTGTCTTTTCTTGTTCGGGTCCGGTCAAATGTCGTCACTTGAGACGCGCGCCGCGCGGAACCCCCCAACTCCTATGGAGATGTTCCGAACCATCCTTGCGGCCGCGGGAGGGGACAACATCAAGTGACCAGCAACACCTCCGCTCGGAGACGAGCGCTGCGTGCCGCCGCGATCGGCGTCACCATCGCCGCGTGCGCCGCGAGCGGCACCCTGTACACCGTCGCCCAGGCCGATGAGGGGTGGAGCTTCGCTCCGCCGGCCGTCGACAAGCAGGACCCCACCGCCCCCGCGAAGACCAAGGTCGACCACGACCTCAAGGGCCCCTTCAGCGACCAGCAGGCCAAGCAGCGCGAGGCCGCCCTGGACCAGGTGCTCTCGGGCAAGAAGAACGTCGAGCAGCGCGACGGCTCCAAGGTCGTCAAGCTCGACGACAAGAAGTACGTCGAGCTCGGCCGCGAGAAGACCGACAAGATCTTCACGATCCTGGTCGAGTTCGGTGACCAGGTGGACAACACCACCATGTTCGACCCGGACGGCCCCGGCCCCAAGCCCCCGGTCGTCAAGTACGGCGGCGAGCCCGGCCCGGCCCGCAACACCATCCCGAAGCCGGACCGCACCAAGGACAACAGCACCGCCTGGCGCGCGGACTTCAGCCGTGACTACTTCCAGGACCTGTACTTCGGTACCGGTGAGGGCAAGAACTCGCTGAAGACCTACTACGAGAAGACCTCCTCGGGCCGTTACTCGGTCGAGGGCGAGGTCGCCGACTGGGTCAAGATCCCGTACAACGAGGCCCGGTACGGCTCGAACTACTGCGGTCAGACCAACTGCTCCAACGTGTGGGACACCGTCCGCGACGGCGTCACCGCCTGGGTCGAGGGCCAGAAGAAGGCCGGCAAGACCGACGAGCAGATCAAGGCGCAGCTGGCCCAGTACGACCAGTGGGACCGCTACGACTTCGACGGCGACGGCAACTTCAACGAGCCCGACGGCTACATCGACCACTTCCAGATCGTCCACGCGGGCGAGGACGAGTCGGCCGGTGGCGGCAAGGAGGGCACCAACGCCCTGTGGGCCCACCGCTGGTACGCCTACGGCACCAACGCGGGCAAGACCGGCCCGGAGAACAACAAGGCCGGCGGCACCCAGATCGGCAACACCGGCATCTGGGTCGGTGACTACACCATGCAGCCCGAGAACGGCGGCCTCGGTGTCTTCGCCCACGAGTACGGTCACGACCTCGGTCTGCCGGACCTCTACGACACCACCGGTGGCGGCGAGAACTCGGTCGGCTTCTGGTCCCTGATGTCGGCCGGCTCCTGGCTCGGCACCGGCGAGGAGTCCATAGGCGACCTCCCCGGCGACATGACCGCCTGGGACAAGCTCCAGCTCGGCTGGCTGAACTACGACAAGGCCCAGGCCGCGACGAAGTCCACCCACAAGCTGGGCGTGGCCGAGTACAACACCAAGGACAAGCAGGCGCTCGTCGTCGACCTGCCGAAGAAGCAGGTCCGCACCGACGTCGTGGCCCCCGCCGAGGGCGGCAGCCAGTGGTGGTCGGGCATGGGTGACGACCTCAAGAACACCCTGACCCGCTCCGTGGACCTGACGGGCAAGTCCTCCGCGGCCCTCTCGCTCAAGGGCTGGTGGGACATCGAGAAGGACTACGACTACCTCTACACCGAGGTGTCCACCGACGGCGGCGCCACCTGGACCGCCCTCGCGGGTACCGCCAACGGCCAGGCCATCCCGGCCGACGCCGCGGGCTCCCCGGCCCTGACCGACGTCTCCGGCGGCTGGCAGGACCTGAAGTTCCCGCTGGACGCCTACGCCGGCAAGAAGGTCGACCTCCGCTTCCGCTACCAGACGGACGGCGGCGCGGGCGGCAAGGGCTTCACCGCCGACGCGATCTCCGTGACGGCGGACGGCTCCGCGCTGTTCTCCGACGGTGCCGAGAACGGCGACAACGGCTGGACCCTGAAGGGCTTCTCCCGGATCGGCGCGGGCTTCACCAAGGAGTACGCGCAGTACTACATCGCGGAGAACCGCCGCTACGTCTCGTACGACCAGACCCTCAAGGTCGGCCCGTACAACTTCGGCTGGGCCAACACCCGTCCCGACTGGGTCGAGCACTACCCGTACCAGGACGGTCTGCTGATCTGGCTCTGGGACACCTCCCAGAAGGACAACAACACCAGCGTCCACCCCGGCCAGGGCCTGATCCTGCCGATCGACGCCAATGCCAAGCCCATGAAGTGGGCGGACGGCACCCTGCTCCGGAACAAGATCCAGCCGTACGACGCCACCTTCAGCGCGTACTCCACGGACGCCTTCACCCTGCACAAGAACGGTGAGTCGCTGTTCCTGAAGCCGAAGCCCACCAACCTGGTCTTCGACGACCACAAGGGCAAGTACTACTACGACGAGAACCCGACCGGTTCCGTCAAGGTCGCTGACACCAACACCAAGATCAAGATCGCGAAGGAGACCTACGACGGCCTCCAGATGACGATCGAGGTCGGTCCCTCGACCAAGTAGTCGGTAAAACCGCAGGTCACAGCATGATCGGCCGTCGCCCTCTAGCGGGCGGCGGCCGATCGCGTTTAGATGCGGATGCGAGTGTCTTATTGACGGACCGCGGCGCGGCCGCGGCCGGACTCCATCTCACGGGGGAGATGCACACCATGCCAGGCGGAGGTTTCGTCAAGCTCCCGAACGGGAGCGTCGTCGTCGCCCTGACCCTTCCCAGACCCGCCGACGACCCGTACGCGGACGTGGGCGGCGGCCACGTCCGCGTGCTGGTCCACGCCGCGAACCGGGCGCGCGCCCTGACCAGGCTGCGCAACCTGGGCCTGCGGGCCGTCTACCTGCGGGGGAACAGCCAGCCGCCGACCCCGGACGAGGTCACGGCGGTGCTCCACCACCCGGACGGCCTGCTGTGGCGGACCGTCCACGGCGACGTGGAGGAGCTCTGGCACCCGATACGCGCCCTCCTGAGGGGCGCCTAGTCCCCGGCGACCACCGGGGTGCCCGACAGCTCCACCCCGGCCTCCCGGAGCTCCTCCAGGGCCCGCCGGGTGGTGTGCGGCGCCACCCCGGCGGTCAGGTCCAGCAGCACGTGCGTGACGAAGCCCTCCCGGACGGCGTCCAGCGCGGTCGCCTTCACACAGTGGTCGGTGGCGATGCCCACCACGTCGACCTCGGTCACGTGCCGGGCGCGCAGCCACTCGGCCAGCGAGGTGCCGTTCTCGTCGGTGCCCTCGAAACCGCTGTACGCCGCCGCGTACGCACCCTTGTCGAACACCGCCGCGATACCGCCGGAAGCGACGGCCGGGGCGAAGTTCGGGTGGAAGCCGACGCCCTCGGTCCCGGCCACGCAGTGCACCGGCCAGGAGGTCTCGTAGTCCGGCGCGGCCGGCGGGTGCGCGAAGTGCGACCCGGGGTCGATGTGGTGGTCGCGGGTGGCCACCACGTGCCGGTAGCCGGGCGTGGCCTGTCCGATCAGCTCGGTGACGGCGGCGGCGACGTCGGCGCCCCCGGCGACCGCGAGGCTGCCGCCCTCGCAGAAGTCGTTCTGTACGTCGACGACGATCAGTGCGCGGTGCATGACGCGGTCCTTCACTCGTGGTGGGCGGGGCCGGGCCCGGCGCGGTGCCGGCGCCCCTGGTGCTGCTGCTGGTCCTTCCCGGTCCGCCGGGCCGTACTCCGCCCGCGGGCCGTACGCGGCGGCGGGTTCAGACGTACTCGGTGGGGATGACGGCCTCGCCGCGCGAGAGCTGGGTGGCCGACAGCGGCAGACCGGCCCGCGCCGCACGGTGGCGCTGCCGGGCGGCCTCCAGCGGCTCGCGGGCGACCACCTCGCCGCCCTTGACCAGCGGGGCGAGCAGCTGCTTGCCGGCCAGCGCCTGGGGCACCGGCCCGGTGCCCACCACCTCGGCCTCGGCCACCCCGTCCGCGTCGGTCCGCCGGGCGGCCCACTTGCGGCCGCCGACGGAGGTCTTGCCGCCGGTGGACTTCTTCGCGACCGGCACCAGCGGCGCCTTCGGGTCGTCCGAGGCGGCCCGGGCGACCAGCTTGTAGACCATCGAGCAGGTCGGGTGCCCGCTGCCGGTGACCAGCTGGGTGCCCACGCCGTACGCGTCCACGGGCGCCGCCGCCAGCGAGGCGATGGCGTACTCGTCCAGGTCGGAGGTGACCACGATCTTCGTCCCCTTCGCGCCCAGCTCGTCGAGCTGCTGGCGGACCCGGTGGGCCACCAGCAGCAGGTCGCCCGAGTCGATGCGGACCGCGCCCAGCGAGGTCCCGGCGATCTCCACCGCCGTCCGGACCGCCTCGGCCACGTCGTAGGTGTCCACCAGCAGGGTGGTCCCCTTGCCGAGGGAGGCGACCTGCGCCTGGAAGGCGTCGCGCTCGGTGTCGTGCAGCAGGGTGAAGGCGTGGGCGGAGGTGCCGAGCGTGGGGATCCCGTAGCGGAAGCCGGCGGCGAGGTCGGAGGTCGACGTGAAGCCGCCGACGTAGGCGGCCCGCGCGGCGGCCACGGCCGCCAGCTCGTGGGTGCGCCGGGCGCCCATCTCGATCAGCGGCCGGTCCCCGGCGGCCGAGGCCATCCGGGAGGCCGCGGCCGCGATCGCCGAGTCGTGGTTGAGGATCGACAGGATCACGGTCTCCAGCAGCACGCACTCGGCGAAGCTGCCCTCGACCCGCAGCACCGGGGAGCCGGGGAAGTACACCTCGCCCTCCGGATAGCCCCAGATGTCCCCCGAAAAGCGGTACGAGGACAGCCAGTCCAGGGTGCGCATGTCGACCACGGCCCGCTCGCGCAGGAACTCCAGCACGGCGCCGTCGAAGCGGAAGTTCTCCACCGCGTCCAGCACCCGGCCGGTGCCGGCCACGACGCCGTAGCGCCGGCCCTCGGGCAGCCGCCGGGTGAAGACCTCGAAGACCGAACGGCGGTGGGCGGTGCCGTCCGCCAGGGCGGCCTGCAGCATCGTGAGCTCGTAATGGTCCGTGAAGAGCGCTGTCGAGGGGACGTCCACCGGCAGGCCCAGGTCCGCAGGGTTCATGCCAGGGATGCTAGCGCACATTTCGTCAAAGTGACGAGATGTGGGGCCCGTTTGTGCGACGGACCCGTCACAGTGGCAGCATGGGACAGGTGAGTGTTGCTCCCATCGAGATCGAACGCACCGAATCGGCCGAGGAGACCTTCGCGGTCCCCGAACCCGACGTCCCCTGGGTCACCCTGGTGCACAACGACCCGGTCAACCTCATGAGCTACGTGACGTACGTGTTCCAGGCGTACTTCGGCTACCCCAAGGACAAGGCGCGCAAGCTGATGCTCGACGTGCACCACAAGGGCCGCGCGGTCGTCTCCAGCGGCACCCGCGAGGAGATGGAGCGCGACGTGCAGGCCATGCACGGCTACGGGCTGTGGGCGACGCTGTCGCAGGACCGCGGCTGATGGGCGGACACCCGGGCATGTTCGAACCGCTCAAGGGCGGCGGCGCCGCCGTGGCCCTCGACGACATCGAGATCTCCATCCTGCGCTCGCTCGCCGTACAGCTCCTGGAGCTGATCGGCCCCGGCGCACCGGAGCCCGCCGAGGACGCCGACCCGCTGGCCGCGCTCTTCGCCGAGGGCCCCAGCGAGCCGCCGTCCGACCCGGCACTGGCCCGGCTCTTCCCCGACGCCTACGGCGGCCCCTCCGCCGAGGACGAGGGGGCGGACCCGGCCGAGCTCAAGGAGTGGTCGGCGGAGTTCCGCCGGTTCACCGAGAACGACCTGCGCACCCGCAAGCGGGAGGACGCCCTCGCGGTCGTCCGCAGCCTGGACGCGCTGACCCCGGCCGGCGACGGGGCCGCGGTGCTGGAGCTCACCGGCGAGCTGCCGCTGCGCTGGCTCGGCGCCCTCAACGACCTGCGCCTGACCATCGGCGCCCGGCTCGACATCGCCGAGGACGAGGAGAGCGCCCAGCTCTACCGGCTGCCCGACGACGACCCGCGCAAGCCGATGGTGATGGCGTACCTGTGGCTGGGCGGGCTCCAGGAGACGCTCATCGAGACCCTCTGAGGGGGCCCGCCCGGCATCCGTTCGCTCAGCGGACGCTCAAATCCGGATAACGATCAGATCACCGCCATGCGGTGATCTGATCGTTTTTGCTCGCCCTTATCCGGACATTCATGCTCACCGCGTCACATGGGCGCCCCCCGGTCACCCTTCGATGCGTGATACATCTTCACGACCGCCGACGGGACGCCACCCCTGTCCCTCCGGCGCTGCTTTGACCGGCTGACCGCCGGGTGCAACTCCATCCGTGTCCGGGGGGATCGAGGAACCCGACCCGGCGCCACCGCAACGGCGCGGGTCGGCGTGGAGAAAGGCGCACCAGAACCATGACCTCAGTGCAGGTCGAGCAGCACGACCAGGGGCCCGGTCAGGGCACCCAGGGCACCCAGGGCGACGGCGGCGAGGGATACCACCGCGCGCTCGGCGCCCGCCAGATCCAGATGATCGCCATCGGCGGCGCGATCGGCACCGGCCTCTTCCTGGGCGCGGGCAAGGCCATCTCCAAGGCCGGCCCCAGCCTGATCCTGGCCTACGCCATCGCCGGCCTGGTCATCTTCTTCATCATGCGGGCCCTGGGCGAGCTGCTCATGTACCGCCCGGTCTCGGGCTCCTTCTCGGACTACGCCCGCGAGTTCCTGGGCCCGTTCTGGGGGTACGCCACGGGCTGGACCTACTGGCTCTTCTGGGTGGTCACCGGCATCACCGAGGTCACCGCGGCCGCCAAGTACATGACGTACTGGACCCACGACTCCTTCCCGCAGTGGGCCTACGCGCTGATCTTCACCGTGATCCTCTACGGCGCGAACCTGATCTCCGTGAAGCTCTTCGGCGAGCTGGAGTTCTGGTTCTCCATGGTCAAGGTCACCGCCATCGTCGGCATGATCCTGATCTGCGCCGGCATCCTGACCGTCGGCTTCTCCGACGCCGCCGACACCGCGTCCTTCGCCAACCTGTGGAACGACCGCGGCTTCTTCCCCCACGGCATCGGCGAGACGCTGATGACCCTGCAGATCGTCATGTTCGCCTTCCTCGCCGTCGAGCTGGTCGGCGTCACCGCCGGCGAGTCCAAGGACCCCGAGAAGACCCTGCCCAAGGCCATCAACACCGTGCCGTGGCGGATCGCCGTCTTCTACGTCGGCGCCCTCATCATGATCATGTCGGTCATCCCGTGGTCCCAGTTCAAGGCCGGCGAGAGCCCCTTCGTGCTGGCCTTCGAGAAGATGGGCCTCGGCATCGGCGCGGCCGTCGTCAACTTCGTCGTCCTCACCGCCGCCCTGTCCTCCTGCAACTCCGGCATGTACTCCACCGGCCGCATGCTGCGCGACCTCGCGCTCAACGGCCAGGGACCGAAGTTCTTCACCAAGCTCACCAAGAACGGCACCCCGCTGGTGGGCACCACCTTCTCCGCCGCGCTGATGCTGGTCGGCGTCTGGATCAACTACGTCGCCCCCGGCAAGGCCTTCGACTACGTCGTCTCCTTCGCCACCATCTCCGGCATGTGGGCCTGGATCATGATCCTGGTCTGCCAGATCCGCTACCGCGCCCGCGCCGACCGCGGCGAGCTGCCGCAGTCGCCGTTCCGCGCCCCCGGCGCCCCGTACAGCAGCTGGTTCGCGCTGCTCTTCATCGGCATGGTCATCGTGATGATGGGCATGGACCAGGACGCCCGGGTCTCGCTGTACTGCGCCCCGCTGTGGGGCCTGATCCTCGGCGTCTCCTACCTCGTCCTCAAGCGCCGCAACCCCGACGGCGCGGCCTTCGCCAAGCGCTGAGGGACGCCCGCCCGGGCGGCTGCTGTCCGGCATACGGGCCCTTCCGTACCACTCCTCGGTACGGAAGGGCCCGTCTGCTTATCCTGTCGCTCATGCTGACCCTCACCCAGGAGCTCTACGACCGGATCGTCGAGCACGCGCGCAAGGACCACCCGGACGAGGCGTGCGGTGTCGTGGCCGGCCCGGCGGGCACCGGCCGGCCCGAGCGGTTCGTCCCGATGCTGAACGCCGCCCGGTCGCCCACGTTCTACGAGTTCGACTCCAAGGACCTGCTGGCGCTCTACCGCGCGATGGACGACCGGGACGAGGAGCCCGTGATCGTCTACCACTCGCACACCGCCACCGAGGCCTACCCCTCGCGCACCGACGTGACCTACGCGAACGAGCCGAACGCCCACTACGTCCTGGTCTCCACCGCCGACACCGACGGCCTGGGCGAGTTCCAGTTCCGCTCGTACCGGATCGTCGACGGTGTGATCACCGAGGAGGAAGTGCAGGTCGTAGCCGCCTACTGACCAGTATGTGAGCGGCAGGGGTCCACCATGCGGGATCACACTCCAAACCCCGGACCGGGAATCGTTAACATGACCGCATGGTTTCCCACGACGTGAGCATCGAGACGCCCAGCAGGACCCTGCTCGTGGCGCGGCTGCACGTCGACCTGTGCCGCCTCGCCAGCGCCATCTGTCCCGCTGTCTGAGCAGCGCCGCAGCCCTCTCGCGCGGGGGCAGAGAACCGCGCGCCCTCACGTTCTTTCGCCCCTTTCACGACACTGGAGCCGTCATGGCCATCGAGGTCCGCATCCCGACCATCCTCCGCACCTACACCGCCGGCGAGAAGGCCGTCACCGGTGAAGGCGCCACCCTCGCCGAGCTGTTCGCCGACCTCGAGACCCGCCACGCGGGCATCCAGGAGCGCATCGTCGAGGGCGACAAGCTGCGCCGCTTCGTGAACGTCTACCTCAACGACGAGGACGTCCGCTTCCTCGACGGCATCTCCACCAAGCTGACGGACGGCGACAACGTCACCATCCTCCCGGCCGTGGCCGGCGGCTCGAAGTAATGCGCTACGACTCCCCGCTCGCGGCGGTCGGCAACACGCCGCTGGTCCGCCTGCCCCGGCTCTCGCCCTCGGACCAGGTCCGGATCTGGGCGAAGCTGGAGGACCGCAACCCGACCGGCTCGGTCAAGGACCGGCCCGCCCTGCACATGATCGAGCAGGCGGAGAAGGACGGGCGCCTGACGCCCGGCTGCACCATCCTGGAGCCCACCTCCGGCAACACCGGGATCTCGCTGGCCATGGCCGCGAAGCTCAAGGGCTACCGGATCGTGTGCGTCATGCCGGAGAACACCAGCCAGGAGCGGCGCGACCTGCTGGCCATGTGGGGAGCCGAGATCATTTCGTCGCCGGCCGCCGGCGGCTCCAACACGGCCGTCCGGGTCGCCAAGGAACTGGCCGAGCAGAACCCGTCCTGGGTGATGCTCTACCAGTACGGCAACCCGGACAACGCCGGCGCGCACTACGCCACGACCGGCCCGGAGATCCTCGCCGACCTCCCGTCCGTCACCCACTTCGTGGCGGGCCTGGGCACCACCGGCACCCTGATGGGCGTCGGCCGCTACCTGCGCGAGCACAAGCCCGACATCAAGATCGTCGCCGCGGAGCCGCGCTACGACGACCTCGTCTACGGCCTGCGCAACCTCGACGAGGGCTTCGTCCCGGAGCTCTACGACGCCTCGGTCCTGACCACCCGCTTCTCGGTCGGCTCCGCCGACGCGGTGACCCGGACCCGGGAACTCCTCCAGCAGGAGGGCATCTTCGCGGGCGTCTCCACCGGCGCGGCGCTGCACGCGGCCATCGGCGTCGGCCGCAAGGCCGTGGCGGCGGGCGAGTCCGCGGACATCGTCTTCGTCGTGGCCGACGGCGGCTGGAAGTACCTCTCGACGGGCGTCTACACGGCCGCCACCACGGAGGAGGCCATCGAGGTCCTCCAGGGCCAACTCTGGGCGTAGCCCCTACCGGGGCAAAACCCCGGCCTCCCCGCGCGAGCCCGTCCCTCGCCTCCCGGGGCTCCGCCCCGGGGGCCCGGCCTTTGCCTTCCGGGGTTCCGCCTCCGGGGCCCGGGCTCGGCATTCCGGGGCGCTGCCCCCGGGCCCGGGCTCCAGTTCCGGGGCTGGCCCCTGGGCCCGGGCTCGGGTTCCCGGGGCGCTGCCCCCGGGCCCGGGCTTCCGGGGTTCTGCCTCCGGGGCCCGGGCTCCAGTTCCGGGGCTGGCCCCTGGGCCCGGGCCGGGGGCTTCGCTCGCTGGGCCCTGGCTCCGGTTTCGGGGGCTCTGCCCCCGGACCCCCGCGCCTCAAACGCCGGCGGGGCTGGAAGGGTGCCGGCGGCGCCGCATCCGTCCAGCCCGCGGGACATGTCCAGCCCGCGCGGCGTTTGAGCGCACCGGGCGCGCAGCGCACGGGAGGGGTCCGGGGCGGAGCCCCGACCCCCTACAGCCCGTCCGGCGCTCGAGGACCTGGGGGTCCGGGGGGCGGAGCCCCCGAAGTCTTCAGGCGCGCCGGCGTTCGAGGACCGGGGGACCCGGGGGGCGGAGCCCCCGAAGTCTTCAGCCGCGCCGGCGATCGAGCGCGGGGGACCCGGGGGGCGGAGCCCCCGACGTCTTCAGCCGCGCCGGCGTTCGAGGACCGGGGGTCCGGGGGGGCGGAGCCCCCGAAGTCTTCAGGTGCGCCGGCGTTTGAGGCGCGGCGGAGCGGGGGCGGGGCCCCGGAGATGCCAGGGGCCTAGGTCGGGGCCGTCAGGAGTTCGGCCAGGAGTGAGGCATGGCTGGACTCCGGCGTCCGCACGGCGGTCACCAACGTGACCGTCCCCTCGGCCGCCAACGCCCGCAGGTGCGCCAGCACCACCCCCGCCTCCGGCCCCGCCAACTCCGCCTCGTACCGCACCCGGAACTCCTCCCACGAGCCCCCGGCGTGGAACCACTTCCGCAGCTCCGCCGACGGAGTCACCGCCCGGGGCCACTCGTCCACCTGCGCCTCGGCCTTCGCCAGGCCCCGCGGCCACAGCCGGTCCACCAGGACCCGTACCCCGTCCGCCGCCGGGTCCGGCGGATCGTAGACCCGTCGCAGTCGAATCATCGCCCGCCGCCACCTCCCGGCCCGCTTCCCGGTCCGTTGATCTCGTCCCACAGGGCAGGGTCCAGCACCCCCGCCCTGCGCCGGAAGTCCCACACCGACAGGTCCACCGGCCGGTCCGCCTCCACGTACCCCGGCCGCCCGTGCACCTCGCCGAGCAGCCCCGGCGGCAGCGGGATCACTCCGGCCCGGTCGTCGTGGAACTTCCCCGTGATCGGCGCGATCCGCGCCGTCCGGCCGCGGACGGCCAGGACCACGCAGCAGCGCCCGCCCGCCGTCCACCAGATCTCGCCCGCGCGCGGCCGTGGCGGCGGGCCGGGGCCGTGGCCCGCGCCGCGGCCGGACCGGGGGGCCCGCACCCCGCCCCCGGCGACCAGCACGACCAGTGCCACCGCGACCACCGCGGCGACGGCCGGCCACCACGACGTGTCCATGGATCGACCGTAACCGGGCCCCGCCCGCCCGGCACGGCAACCCGTGCGCGCGCCGTCGCTCTGCCGGGTGACACCACAGGTGAGTTCCCCCACAACAGCACGCCGTGGAGGAGCGACCGGACCTTTCGCGCCTTACGCTCGACGCACCGCACGGCCCCGCACGATCATCCCGACGCCCTCCCCGTCTCCGCCCGCCACGGACCGTCCACGGAGGTTCCCGCTCCCATGAAGCTCACCGTCGTCGGCTGTTCGGGTTCGTTCCCGTCCGCGGAATCGGCCTGCTCCAGCTACCTGGTCGAGGCCGACGGCTTCCGGCTGCTCCTCGACATGGGCAACGGCGCCCTGGGCGAGCTGCAGCGCCACATCGGCCTCTACGACCTCGACGCGATCTTCCTCAGCCATCTGCACGCCGACCACTGCATCGACATGTGCGCCTACTTCGTGGCCCGCTTCTACCGGCACGAGGGCGGCCGCTGCGGCACCATCCCCGTCTACGGCCCCGACGGCACCGAGCAGCGCCTGACCACGGCCTACGACGACGTGCCCGACGAGCGGTCGATGAGCGAGGTCTTCGAGTTCCGGACCCTGAAGTCCGGCACCTTCGAGATCGGCCCGTTCCGGGTCCGCACCGAGCGGCTCGCCCATCCCGTCGAGGCGTACGGCATCCGGGTGGAGCACGGCGGCCGCTCCCTGACGTACTCCGGGGACACCGGGGTCTGCCCCGAGCTGGGGAAGCTCGCCGAGGGCAGCGACCTGTTCCTGTGCGAGGCCTCCTTCACGCACGGCAAGGAGGACATCCCCGACCTGCACCTCAACGGCCGCGAGGCCGGCGAGTACGCGCAGCGGGGCAACGTCGGCCGGCTGGTGCTCACCCACATCCCGCCGTGGACCTCGGCCGAGCAGAACCTCGCCGACGCCCACGAGGTCTACGCCGGCCCGATCGACCTCGCCGTCCCCGGCGCCGTCTACGAGGTCTGACGTCCCGGCCCCGAGCACGACGGAGCCCCCGCCCTCCCCTGTCACGGAGAGCGGGGGCTCCGTCGTACGGGCCGCCGGGCCGGTGCTTACTTGGCCTCGGCCTTCTGCAGCTCGGCCAGTTCCTCGTCGGACTCGCGGCCCGGCGTCGGAAGGTTGAACTTGACGATCGCGAAGCGGAAGACCGCGTAGTAGACCGCCGCGAAGCACAGGCCGACCAGCGCCAGGCCCAGCGGGTTGGACGCGATGCCCAGGTTCAGCAGGTAGTCGACCGCGCCGGCGGAGAAGCCGAAGCCGTCCTTCATGCCGAGCGCCCAGGTCAGCGCCATGGAGACACCGGTCAGCACCGCGTGGACCGCGTACAGCACCGGGGCGATGAACATGAAGGTGAACTCGATCGGCTCGGTGATGCCGGTGACGAAGGCGGTGAGCGCGAGGGAGAACATCATGCCGCCGACGACCTTGCGGCGCTCGGGGCGGGCGCAGTGGACGATCGCGAGACAGGCCGCCGGGAGGGCGAACATCATGATCGGGAAGAAGCCGGTCATGAACTGTCCGGCGGTCGGGTCGCCGGCGAGGAAGCGCGCGATGTCACCGTGCACGGTGCCGTTGGGGCCGTCGTAGGAACCGGCCTGGAGCCACGGGAAGGAGTTCAGCAGGTGGTGCATGCCGACCGGGATCAGCGCACGGTTGGCGACACCGAAGATGCCCGCGCCGACGGCGCCGGAGCCGACCAGCCACTCACCGAAGCCGTGGATGCCCTTGCCCAGGACCGGCCAGATCAGACCGAAGACGACACCGATGACCAGGCCGGCGAAGGCGGAGAGGATCGGCACCAGGCGGCGGCCGCCGAAGAAGCCCGCCCAGTCCGGCAGCTTGGTGCGGTAGAACCGCTGGTACAGCAGGGCGGTCACGATGCCCATGACCACGCCGCCCAGCACGCCGGCGTTGACCGCGGGCTCGACCAGGACGACCTTGTGGTCGACGATCGCCTCGACCTTGGGCAGGCTGCCGTCGGTGAACTTGCCGAGCACCGCCTTGAAGACCAGGTAGCCGGTGACCGCGGCGAGGCCGGTGGAACCGTCGGCCTTCTTCGCGTAGCCGACCGCGATGCCCACGGCGAACAGCAGGGCCAGGTTGTCGAAGATGGCGCCGCCGCCGGCGGCCATGTACTTGGCGACGGTGTTGACGAACTCCGGCAGCGACTTGCTGCCCAGCATGTCGTCGTTGCCGAACCGGACCAGCAGGGCGGCGGCCGGCAGGACCGCGATCGGCAGCATGAGGCTGCGGCCGATGCGCTGGGCCACGGCCATGGCGCCGGAGCCCTTCTTCTTCTCGGCCGCGGGGGCGGCAGCCGTGGTCACAAGTTCCTCCAGTGGGCAAGGCGCCGCCCGGGAACGGACGTACGGGGGACCGGCGGCGTCTTCAGAAACAGGGGACTCACGGGCCCCGGTGCGGGGCGCGTGGTCTACACCATTGGGTGGTGTAGACCAGTTGTAGCACGGTCGGGGTTAGATAAGGAACCTTCGATTTTCTGTGGCCCGGATCACAGGACACAGGGCCCCTGGACCGGGAGATCCGAGGGCCCTGCAACGGCGGGCCGCAAGGCCCTGGGCGACGGGCCCTGGGCCATAGGCCGCGGCAGCTCCGGGCGGTGCGGCCGCGGCGGCCCCGGGCGGTGCGGCCGCGGCTACGCCTTGACGTTGTCCTTCTGCATCTCCTCGATCTCCTCGTCCGACTCCCGCCCCGGCGTCGGGATGTCGAACCGCGTGATCGCGAAACGGAAGACCACGTAGTAGACGACGGCGAAGGCCAGCCCGATCGGGATGATCAGCCACGGCTTGGTGGCCAGCCCCCAGTTGATCACGTAGTCGATCAGGCCCGCCGAGAAGCTGAAGCCGTCGTGCACGCCCAACGCCCAGGTCACCGCCATCGACACACCCGTCAGCACCGCGTGGACCGCGTACAGCGCCGGCGCCACGAACAGGAACGAGTACTCCAGCGGCTCGGTGATGCCCGTGACGAACGAGGTCAGCGCCACCGACAGCATCAGCCCGCCCACCTCCTTGCGGCGCAGCGGCTTCGCACAGTGCGTGATCGCCAGCGCCGCCGCCGGCAGGGCGAACATCATGATCGGGAAGAAACCCGAGGTGAACTGCCCGGCGCCCGGGTCCCCCGCCAGGAACATGTTGATGTCACCGTGCACCACCGTGCCGTCCGGCGTGGTGTACGAACCGAACTGGAACCACATCGGCACGTTCAGGAACTGGTGCAGGCCGATCACCAGCAACGCCCGGTTCGCCACCCCGAAGATCCCGGAGCCCCAGTAGCCGATGTCCCGCAACCAGTCCGAGAAGCTCTCCAGCGCGTCCCCGACCGGCGGCCACACCAGCAGGCACAGCAGCGCGAACCCGATCGCGACGAACGACATGATGATCGGCACCAGCCGCCGGCCGTTGAAGAAGCCCAGCCAGTCCACCAGCTTCACCCGGTGGTAGCGCTGCCAGAACCAGGCCGCCAGCAGACCCATCACGATGCCGCCGAACACCCCCGGGTTCTGGTACGTGAACGCGGTGAAGGTGTCGTCCGCGGCCAGACAGCCGCCCGCCGCCCCACTGCCCACCGGCTTCGAACCCGCCGGACACGGCTTGGCGAAGGCGTGCAGCACCCCCCGGTAGACCAGGAACCCCGCCACCGCCGCCAGCGCCGTCGACCCGTCCGCCTTCTTCGCCATCCCGATGGCCACACCCACGCAGAACAGCAGCGGCAGGCCGAGGTCCCCGTCGAGCAGGGCGCCGCCCGCCCCCGCCATCACCTTCGCGACGTTCGTCCAGTCCAGCCCCTGCGCGCCGAACACGTCCGGCTGCCCCAGCCGGTTGAGGATGCCCGCCGCCGGCAGCACCGCGATGGGGAGCTGAAGGCTGCGCCCCATCTTCTGCAGACCCTGGAACAGGCCGCTCCAGCGGTTGCGCTGCGGTGCGGCGGCGGCGCTGCTCGCGCTCATCGGCATCCTCCCTGACGGCGTTTGGGCAGGGGCGACAGTTGCGGCACACTGGTGTAGACCAGTTGTGACGGCGTCGCACGCACCCGCCCGGAGGGCAGGTTGCTGCTGATCGTCATCATTCGGCAGACGCCGGACCCGCGCTCGCGAAGATGGGCCAACCGTGGGTTAACGTGGCAAAGCGGACCCGCGTGCGCACCCCGCACTCAGGCACTCAGGGAGAACACATGGCCACCAAGGCTGAGAAGATCGTCGCCGCGCTCGGCGGCCTCGACAACATCGAGGAGATCGAGGGCTGCATCACCCGCCTCCGCACCGAGGTGAACGACCCCGAACTCGTCGACGAGGCCGCCCTGAAGGCCGCCGGCGCCCACGGCGTCGTCAAGATGGGCACCGCCGTCCAGGTCGTCATCGGCACCGACGCCGACCCGATCGCCGCCGAGATCGAGGACATGATGTGACCTGAGCCCCTCCGGCTCACCGCGCACCACGCGCCCCCAGCACACCACGAGACCCCGCCCCGGACCACCGGGACGGGGTCTTCGTCTCCCCGCACGCCCACTCCCGCACACCGACTAGGCTCGGTGCCATGTCTCGCATCGACGGCCGCACGCCCGAACAGCTCCGCCCGGTCACCATCGAACGCGGATGGAGCAAGCACGCAGAGGGCTCCGTCCTCATCTCCTTCGGCGACACCAAGGTCTTCTGCACCGCCTCCTTCACCGAAGGCGTCCCGCGCTGGCGCAAGGGCAGCGGCGAAGGCTGGGTCACCTCCGAGTACTCGATGCTGCCCCGCTCCACCAACACCCGCGGCGACCGCGAATCCGTCCGCGGCAAGATCGGCGGCCGCACCCACGAGATCTCCCGCCTGATCGGCCGCTCGCTGCGCGCCGTCATCGACTACAAGGCCCTCGGCGAGAACACCATCGTCCTGGACTGCGACGTCCTCCAGGCCGACGGCGGCACCCGCACCGCCGCCATCACCGGCGCCTACGTCGCCCTCGCCGACGCCGTCGCCTGGGGCCAGCAGAAGAAGCTCATCAAGGCCGGCCGCAAGCCGCTCACCGGCACCGTCGCCGCCGTCAGCGTCGGCATCGTCGACGGCGTCCCCCTCCTCGACCTCTGCTACGAGGAGGACGTGCGCGCCGAGACCGACATGAACGTCGTCTGCACCGGCGACGGCCGCTTCGTCGAGGTCCAGGGCACCGCCGAGGGCGAACCCTTCGACCGCAAGGAACTCAACGCCCTCCTCGACCTCGCCGCCGGCGGCTGCGCCGACCTGGAGGCCATCCAGCGCCGGGCCCTCGGCCTGTAGCACGCAACCGTCAGGGCGTACGACGGCGTCATGAAGGGTACGGGCGCGAGGACCGCAAGGCCACGCGCCCGTCCACGCAACGCCGTATCAGGGGGGATCCGTTCCGATGTCCAAGCACCACCGCCGAGTCGCCGCCGTCGCCCTCGTCGCCGCCCTGGCCCTGCCCGGCCTGACCGCCTGCGGCGCGATCAACACCGCCCTGGACTGCGCCAACACGGCCGTGACCATCACCAACGGCGTCTCGGACCTCCAGCAGGCCGTCTCCAACGCGGGCAACAGCCCCCAGGACGCGCAGAACGCGCTGAACCAGATCGACCAGAACCTCAAGAAGATCGGCGACCAGACCGACAACGCCGACCTGAAGAAGGCGCTGAACTCGATGAACCAGGCCGTCAAGAACGTCCGCACCGCCATCGAGCAGGGCAACCCCACCCCCGACGTCAAGCCCGTCGCCGACGCCGCCGCCGAGCTCTCCAAGGTCTGCACCCCCTGAGCCCGCCCGGGCCGGCCGGACACGTGCGGGGATAATCGGTGACCATGACCCGCCTGATCCTGGCGACCCGCAACGCGGGCAAAGTCGCCGAACTCCGCGCCATCCTGTCCGACGCCGGCCTGCCCCACGAGCTGGTCGGCGCGGACGCGTACCCCGAGATCCCGGACGTCAAGGAGACGGGCGTCACCTTCGCCGAGAACGCCCTGCTCAAGGCGCACGCCCTGGCCCGGGCCACCGGCCTGCCGGCCGTCGCCGACGACTCGGGCCTGTGCGTCGACGTCCTCAACGGCGCCCCCGGCATCTTCTCCGCCCGCTGGGCCGGCACCCACGGCGACGACAAGGCCAACCTGGACCTGCTGCTCGCCCAGCTCTCCGACATCGCCCCCGAGCACCGCGGCGCCCACTTCTTCTGCGCCGCCGCCCTGGCCCTGCCGGACGGCACCGAGCGCGTGGTGGAGGGCCGCCTCCTGGGGCACCTGCGCACGACCCCGTCCGGCACGAACGGCTTCGGCTACGACCCGATCCTCCAGCCGGAGGGCGAATCCCGCACCTGCGCCGAACTGACCCCGGCCGAGAAGAACGCCATCTCCCACCGCGGCAAGGCCTTCCGCGCCCTGGTCCCGGTGGTGCGGGAACTGCTGGGCTGAGGCCGTGGCACGCCGAAGGCCCGGCTCTGGTGAGCCGGGCCTTCGGATGGAAGCGGTGCGGCCGGAGGGACTCGAACCCTCAAGGGATTTCTCCCACAACTACCTAAAAGTTGCGTGTAGGCCAATTCCACCACGGCCGCCAGCCGCAGCCATGCTACCCGGCACGCCGCATCTTGGGGTACCCGACAGGGTCACCCCCCTCGCGAGCCCCCTCGGCACCATGTGGTGGTCACGGCGTGGCAGTTGGGGCACAGCAGGCGGAGGTTCTCGCGGCGGTCGTCGCTCCAGTCCCCGTTGATGTGGTCGACCTCCAGCGTCATGGGGAGCCCGAGCCATTCGGGTGGTGTGCCGCAGGTGTCACAGCGCTCCGGTACGCCGACCTCGCGCAGGGCGCGGCGCAGGTGCCCGGTCTTGGTGCGCCGCTTGCCGTGGTGCTTCACGAGGATCTCCTCGGCGGGCCTCGGCGCGGCGAAGCCGGGCTTTCCGCGCAGGTGGGCCTGCCCCAGGAAGTGGTCGGTCGAGATCCCGTCCTGCTGGAGCCACTGTTTGAGCTTCCCGCTGAGGCCCCCGCTCACGGGAAGGCCCAGGTGGCGCAGGGTCTGCGCGAGGGAGTCGGAGGCGGCAACCGCTGCGCGGAGCACGTCCGTCGGCGGCTTCACGCGCCGCGTGTACGTCCGTCTGGTCATCGGCGCCCCTTTCCCCGCCCTCGGTACGTGTCCGTCGTGGAGTGGCAGTTCGGGCAGAGGAGGCGGAGGTTCTCGCGGCGGTTGTCGCGCCAGTCGCCGTCGATGTGGTCCACCTCCAGCGGGAGCGGCCGCCCGAGCCACATCGCCTCGATCCCGCACCGCTCGCAGCGCTCCGGTACCCCGAGCGCGGTGAGCGCCTGCCTGAGCCGGTCGCTGCGGATGCGTCGCGCGGTCTCGTCGTCCTGCCGTACGAGGACCGACTCCGGAGTGCGCCGCTGCTTGGGACGCCCGGCCGGGGACGGCAGCGTGAAGTGGGAGGTGTCTATCCCCAAGGCCTTGACCTTGCGGCTGATGTGGGTGTGATGGCCTCCGACCACGTCGAGCCCCAGTCGCCGCAGCACCTCGCACATGTTCGTCGAGGCCGCCACGGCCTCGGACAGGACCTCCCGGGTCCACTTCACGCCCTCTTTCTCGAAGTGGGAGGTGTCCACACCGAGCTTGCGCATCCGGTCGTGCAGATAGCGCCGCGACCCGCTCCTCGGGTCCAGCCCGAGCCTCGTCACGGCCTCGCTCAGCGTCCGTGACGCCCCCGCCGCCTCCGCCAGGCGTTCCTTCGTGTACGCACTCACCGGCATCCCGGCCCCCCTCCCCG
>NZ_RPRY01000011.1 GCF_003949795.1 Streptomyces sp. WAC06614 | reverse complement strand
CCCGCAGGCGAGGCCAGGCCAGGCCTGGCCTGGTCCGGGCGTGGGGCCCGGGCGGGGCGGGGGGCCTGGGTGAGGGTGGGTGCCGAGGGCGAGGAGGTAGCCCGCCTGGAAGCGGCTGGCTGCGCCCAGATCGTCCATCAGGTCGGCGATGTGGCGCCGGCAGGTGCGCAGGGACATGCCCAGGCGGCGGGCGATCAGCTCGTCCTTGGCGCCGCTGGCCAGGTGGGCCGCGATGGTGTCCTGGAGCTGGGTCGCGGTGGCGGCCGTGTAGGAGGCGGCGAAGGGTTCGGCGAGGCTCCAGGCGGTGGCGAAGACCGAGCGGAGGAAGGCGACGGCGGAGGGTTCGCGCAGGACGACGGCCGCGTCGGGGTTGTCCCAGGCCGGCAGGAACGCGGTGGTGCGGTCGAAGACGACCATTTTGCCGAACAGTTCGCCGAGGGTGCGGACCTCCGCGCCGGCCGCGGTGACCGCCTGGACGTACTCCTGGGTCCCGGGGCTGTAGCGCGCCGTGTGTTGGTAGAGGGTGTGCAGTCGTACGCCGCGGTGCAGCATCTCCAGGTCCCGGGGCAGGGCGCGTTCCAGGTGGCCGGGCGGGCGGCCGCCGCCGGGCTGGACGGTGAGCACCTCCTCGGTGCAGCGGGCCGCGGCGTCGGAGATCAGCAGCATGACCCGGTCGCGGGACTCGACCAGTTCCACGGCCGAGGTGTCGGTGCCGCGCCGGTACGTCTCCTCGTAGAGGGGGATCAGCGAACTGAGCCGGGCCCGGGTGCGTTCGAGTGCGGCCAGGCGGCGGCGCAGGGCGTTCTCCATCGGGCCCACGAGCTCGGCGGTGGCCGTGTAGGGGCTCACCGCGCGCAGCGGGCCGTGGCCCGGGTCGTCGGGATCCTTGGCCACCAGGCGGTGGCGGGTCAGGTCGGTGACGGCCCGGCGCACGTCCTCCTCGTCCAGGCCGAGTTGGGAGGCCAGGGCGGTGGGTGATGTCGGCCCCTGTTCGAGCAGGCGGGTGTAGCAGCGGAGCGCGGACGCTCCGAGTGTGTCCGGGGCCTGGCCCGCCGGGGCTAAATGCTCATGTATGTCCATATTTGGGAGGTCTCTCTTTCTTGCCACGCACCTTGCTGAGGGCTGCTCCACCTGGACCGGGGTTCCGGGGTCGAGCCATTCTTGAGTCATCGGGAATTACCGAGAAAGAAATTCCCGGTCACCGCAATCCCGGCGAGGGATCCGCTTCGTTTCTCAGGACCTCAGGAGTGCAGCATGAAGTTCACCCGGTTCTTCTGTGCGGCGTTGTTGGCGACGGTCGTGTCCGGCGGCCTCGCGGCCGGGGCGTCGGCGCACGAGAACCCGCGCGCCACGGAATCCGCCCCGGCCTTCGCCCCCTGCGAGAACGGGCCCCTGGACACCGAGTGGACGTACTGCCCCCCGATTCTCTAGACAAGGCAACGGTGAATCCTTTCCTCAGACGCGGGGCGGGTCATCTGGCCTGGTGGCCCGCCATCCTGCTGCTCTGCGCCTGGTCCTGCTCGGTCCTGTTGCGCCGACGGGCCGTGGTCCCCGCCCCCTTCCCGGTCGCGCGTCACGGCGACCGCCCCTGCCAGGACGATCCCGCGGCACACCTCACCACTTCGTGGTGACGACACCCCGCCGATAGCTCCGCAGCATATTCGGTCTGCCGTTTGTACGGGGCGAAAGAGGGGCCAGCCGATTTGGTTCGCCGAAATTCGGCCATATTCGGTCCCCTTCCGCCCCGGCCCCTCTTCCCTTCCCTCTCCCCCCTCGCAATTTCCCGGCGCGGCGGCGGAGTTCCCCCGGGCCATCAATGCCCGAATCATCCATAAATAGGAGAAATGTCGTGTCTGTTGTGCGCAAGCGCCTCGCCCTCGCCTTCGTCAGCTCGGCCGCCCTCGCGGGCGTCCTGCTGCCGGCCACCGCTTCCTTCGCCGTCGAGGCGCCCGCGGCGCCGAAGGCCGTGACGGCCGCGGCCCAGGGCGAGGCCGGCACGTTCGCGGCAGGACGGGTGGACGCCGTCACGGCGATCGTCGACATCACCGCCAGGCTGTACAACATCATCAACGACGCCGTCGAGCGCGGGCAGAACCGCTCGGGCTATGTGAAGTCCCTCATGGAAGGCTCGTTCTACGAGGCCGGGCAGCGCTACAACGTCATGGTCATCAACGACGCCAACCGCTACTCCACCCACCTGCAGGGCGTGGTCTACGACGCCAAGGTCAGCGGCGTGCACGGCACGTACCGGGTGCTCGTCTTCGAGTCGGGCCAGTTCACGAACCACGGTGACGGCGGCTGGATCAACTGGGCCTTCCGCGGCTGGTTCGACCGCGACGGCGGCAATGTGACCTTCCGCCGCTCCTGGTGAGCCCCCTCGCCTCGTCCTCCCCTGCTTCCTCTCGCCACAACAGAACACGACAGAACAGGAATCCCGCCATGCGTCGCAAGACCGCCTTCGCCTCGATCGCTCTGACCGCCCTCGCGATGACCGGGGCCGCCGCTCTCCCGGCCCAGGCCGCCGAACGGCCGGCCGCCCTCTCCCGGACCGCCACCCCCGACGCGGCTCAGCCCGCGGCCGCCGCGAAGAGCGTGACCGTCAAGGTCTCCATGGACCAGCTCGGCCGGGGGCAGGCGATCGCCGACGCGCTGCGCGGCATCAGCACCGACGACCGGGGCGGCTTCGTGCAGCAGGCGATCGAAAAGGCCTTCCAGGCGGCCGGCGGCCGGCACAACGTGATGCTGTTCAACCTCAGCCAGAACTACGCCGACCACTTCCAGGGCACCCGGGTCTACGCCAACGTCCAGTGGGGCAACATCCACTACGGCCTGTGGATCTTCGAGTCCGGCGAGTTCACGAACCAGGGTGACGGCGGCTGGATCAACTGGGGCTTCACCGGCTGGTGGGAGCGCAACGGCGGGTACGTGAAGTTCAACCGCTCCTGGTAGACGCCACCTCCACACGGCCGGCTCCCTCCCGCCCGGACCCCGGGCGGGAGGGAGCCGGCCGCATGCCCTAGGTGTATTGACCCGCAGGGTTGTTGACTCGGCTGATGGGCGGCTGACCGCCAAGCGCGGTGTGGCCGCGATGGTGGTTGTACGTGGGGATGAATTCCGCCAAGGCGTCGGTGCGTTCGGCATTGCTGGAGTACGGGCGTACATAGGCCCACTCGTCGAGCAGGGTGCGGTTCAGGCGCTCGACCTTGCCGTTTGTTTGCGGGCGGTAGGGAACCGACCTTCAGTTCATGTGCGCGATGTTGTCGGCCAACCAGGCGTCGAAGCTCTTGAGCCCGGGGTTGAGCTGCTGTGCCGTGGTCAGGTCGCGGGCCCCGGTGAATTCCCGGTCGAAGTCGCCGTAGTACTGGAACATGTTGCCGATCTCGTCGGCGGCCGGGACGTCGAGGGATCGGAAGACGAACTACCCGCCGACGGCCTCATCCTCTTCGCCTATGGCGCCGAGCCGGGCAGCGACTCCGAAGACGCCCTGCGCATCCTCGCCAGCTGGGCCGCCGACCACGATCCCGACCCAGCCGGGCACCCTCACCGATAGCAGCCGGGCGTTGGGCGGACGCCCTCGCGTGGGACCATCGCGCGACAGGGGCAGCTCCCGCTCACGTCGAGTGAGGTCCATCACTATGACGAGCGGTGACATCGTGTTTCCGGGCCCGGCGCACCTGTTCGCTGCGGAGAGCAGCCAGGTACCCCGCCGACCTCGACACGCTGACGCGCCAGTCCTGAGGACCTGCTGGGATCGAGAACACTGTCAACAACGCTCGTGGTCATTACACCTAGGTGTTGCAGGCCACGACGATTCCCATGACGACCAGGAGCACGACGAACATCACGATGCAGCCGCAAGCGGCGCCGGACGCCTCGTCGATCACACCCTTCGGCTTCGGCCGGGACCGCTCGTAGTCCCTGATCCCCCGAGCCACGGCGCGCCTGACCTCGTCATCGTTCACGCGAACGTTCCCCCTGGCCTGTCATCCGGATCGGTTCACGCCAACCTACCTGCAAGATCGGCACCGGGCGACCGCCGAGTCGTCGTCCCGGTCCTGCTGCCCCAGCCGTCCTTGCGACGGTCCTCCCGCACCCACGACAGCTCGATGCCGCAGAGGCCGCCCCATGTCCGTGCGGTCAACCCGCCGACCAGCTCACCTGCTTCATCGGTCACCTCGATCGAGAACGCACCGCGATCGGACGCGCCCGTGGCGGCGCTGTCGAAGGCGACCAACGCTTCGGTCAATCGGTCGTGGACCCCCGTCGCCCGCTCACGCGCCCGTACCGGGGTCGTTTCGGTAGCGCGTGGCATCGGCGATGCCCGCCCGTCGGAAGGCGTCGTGCCGCTCGGCGCATTTGTTGCAGGCGCCGCAGTGCAGTACCCCGGTCGCGTCGTGCGTGGGGGCCATGCAGGTGAGGGTCTCGTGCAACGGGAGATCCGGAAAGGCGGCGATGACCGCGTCCTTCGCCAGATCGGCCAAGGGGCGGCGGATCACGATCCGGTGGGGTGCCAAGCCCGTGTTGAGGCAGCGCTCGAAGTCCTGGAAGAAAGCGGGTGAGGCATCGGGCATCGGGTTGCCCGCGAGTGTCCCGAGCACGATCTCCTCGACGTCGTGGCGTGAGCACCATACGGCTGCCGTCGTCAGGAGCAGGAGACTACGGCCCGGCAGCTCCACCTCGATGTCGGGTGCTCGCCATCCGGGAACACCGCGTCCGGTGATGCTCCAGTGTTCGCCGTAGAGGGCCGCGGCAGGTGCCGGCAGGACGGTGACGGGCTCGACGGCGGGCGAGTCCAGAGCGGCGAGGAAGCGGTCGAGAGCGAGCCGCTCCTCCTGCTCCCAGGCGAGACCGCACGCGATGTACAGGGGGCGGACCGTGTGCCGGCGGGCGAGGTCGCCGACCAGGGCGCAACTGTCGAGACCCCCGCTGGCGAGTACCGCAACCGTTCCCATCACCGTGCTCCGCGGTAGCAGGCAAGGCTCGTCGGGGTTTCCCACAGACGTGTCTCACAGACGGGCAGGCCTTCGGCCTTGGCCTTGTTCCACACTTCCTTGGCGATGTTCTCCGCCGTGGGGTTGTCCGCCATGACGTACACGGGTTCGCCGGCCGCTTCGAGGAGCGGGATCAGGGGGTCTTCCTTGCAGAGGATCAGCCGGTGGTCGAGGTGGTCGCGGACCCAGGTGCCCACGGTCTCCTTGATCTGCCCGAAGTCGATGACCATGCCCTTGTCGTCCAGCCGGTCGGAGTCGAGGACGACTTCCAGCAGGCCGTTGTGGCCGTGCAGGTGGCGGCACTTGCCGCTGTAGCGGACGAGGCGGTGGCCGTAGGCGAAGTCCAGGACCTTCGTGACGGTGAAGTGCTCCATTTTCGGTGTTCCTAACTGTGGTGCGGGGGCAGGCCGATCAGGGACAGGAACTCCGCCCGTGCGCTGGGGTCGTCGCGGAGGCTGCCGAGCAGGGTCGAGGTGACGGTCGTCGAGCCCACCGCGGTCACGCCCCGCAGGGTCATGCACGAGTGCTCCGCCTCGATGACCACGCCGACGGCCTTGGGGTGCAGGTTGTCGTAGAGCCAGTCGGCGACCTGCCGGGTGAGCCGTTCCTGGACCTGGGGGCGGTGGGCGTAGTACTCGACGAGCCGGGCGAGTTTGGACAGCCCCACGATGCGTTCGTCCGGCAGGTACGCGACATGGGCGGTTCCTACGAAGGGCAGCATGTGGTGCTCGCACACGGTGCGCACCGGGATGGAGCGCGACAGCACCAGCTCTTCGTAGCCCTCGTCGTTGGGGAAGGTGGTCAGGTTGAAGCGGCGGGGGCTGAGCAGTTCCCGGTAGGCCTCCGCCATGCGCCTGGGTGTGTCCTGGAGACCGGCCGAGTCCAGCGAGAGGCCCATGGCGAGCAGGAACTCGCGCGCTGAGCGGGTAGCGGCTCGAACGTCGATCTTCGGTGTCGTATCCATCGTTCCAGGATAGGAACAAAGGGTATAAATAGGACGTTACGTGCCTATCGGTGGCTCCTTGCGGATCCGTCGGCACGAGCGACGGCCCACGACCTCCACAGGAACAGCAGCGCGCCCAGCCCGGTGACGGCGCCCGCGACGGCATAGGCGGTTGCGACCGCGTCGGTGACCGCGTGCTGGAGCGCCGGGATCAGACCGGCCGGGATCCGTGCCGACGCGGGATCGGCCACCGCTGCGCCGATGCTGCGTTCCACCTCCGCGACGCGGCCGGGGGAGGTGTCCTCGCCCGTGAGCAGCTGCCGGACCCGGTGGGCCTGCCCGTGCGACACGACGGTGCCCATCACCGCGATGCCCAGTGCCGCACCGACCTCCCGGCTGGTCTGCACCAGACCGGAGGTCTGCCCCCGGGCGCCCTCGGGGGCCGAGTTGAGCAGGTCCGTGATCGCGGGGCTGACGGCCAGGCCGAGGCCGGCTCCCAGCAATACGTAGGGCGCGATGAGTTGCTCGTAGGAGAGCCGGTCGAGTACGGCCGCCATCCACAGCAGCGACACCGAGATCGCCACCGTGCCGACCGCGACGGGCAGGCGCGCGCCGATACGGTCGAAGAGGCCGCCCGCGTACAGGGTGACGGGGAGCAGCGTCAGCAGGAACGGTAGCTGCGACAGGCCGGTGGCGAGGGGGCTGAACCCCAGCACGTCCTGGAGCCAGATCACACTGAAGATCGTGAATCCGCTGACCGCGAAGCGGATGGCCGAGACCACCAGGACCTCGGTGCTGAAGAGCGGAAGGGACAGCAGGCCCAGTTCGAGCAGGGGGACGGGCTGCCGGCGCTCCCACACGACGGTGGCGACCAGGCACACCACCGCCGTCGCGAGAAGGCCGAGGACTCCGGCCGAGAGCCAGCCCCACTGCCGGGTCTGCATCACCCCGAGGGTCAGCGAACCCAATCCCAGCACGATCAGCGGCATGGCGATCCAGTCGATCCGCCCGCGGGGCGCCGTAGGAGGCGGCCAGTCCTTCGCCGGCAGCACCCGACTCATCAGGGCCAGGAGCCCGGTACCCAGCAGGGGGTTGACGAGGAACACCGCTCGCCAGGAGATCAAGGACGTGAGGAGTCCCCCGATCGGTGGACCCAGGGTGAGGAAGACCATGGCGATGCTCACGCTGAACGCCAAGGCCCTGCCCCGCGACCGCGGATCGAAGGCGCCGATGACCGCCGCCGTGGCGTTGGGCACCATCATGGCCGCGCCCATGCCTTGGACCAGGCGGCCGAGGACGATCCCGATCACGGATCCGCTCAGACCGCAGGCCGTCGAGGCGAGCAGAAAGACGACGACGCCCCACCGGAAGACCCTGAGGTGACCGAAGACGTCCCCGGCCCGGCCCGCCAGCGCGATGCACGCGGCGAGAGCGATCAGATACGCGTTGACGACGAGCTGCAACTCCGTGGGCGACATGCCCAGATCGCGCTGGATCGTGGGCAGTGCGACAGCGACCGCTTCCTGGTCGACGTAGCCGAGCGCCAACGCGCCGGACGCGATGACGACGACCCACCAGCGGGGCTCGATCGCGATGAGTTTCTTCCCCATCGTGACGCGGGACTTCCTTCCCCCGCCGGGCCGGGCCGACAGGAGTTCCAGCCTCGCGCGGCCGGCTCCGTGCGCCCGCAACGCCCGGCCAACACGCCTGGCACCGCCGCCGCGATTCACCCGCCTGCGCACGGCGGACCGAGCCCGGCACCCGGCCGGCCGACGAGCGGCGCACGCCGGCCGCTCCCGGCAGCGGCGACGGGGTCAGGTCCCCGGCGCGCAATCCCACCGCCTCGAAGAACGCGAGCTGCTCCACGCAGGCGTCCGAGTCAGGCCGACCCCGACAGTAGGGGGCTGTCGCAGGAATCGACGTCGGACATGGATCCCCCGGTCAGGGAGACATCGGTGTCATGCCGCTCCGCGCACCGTGCCGAGCGGGTGCCCGATGTGTCCGCCCCGGTGTACGGGAGCCGGCCGCAGGGCGGGGTCGTCCGGGTCGGAGGCGACCAGGAGCGCATGGTGGTGACGGACCACCCGGACAAGCTCCGGCAGGTCGAGGAAGCCGCGCTCCCTGAGGGCGGGCACCAGGTCCTCGCCCTGTTCGACGTGCCAGTCGGCGAACAGCCGGCGGCAGGCGCCCCGCACCTCCTGCTCGGTGCCGCGGGGGCTGCGGTCCGCCCTGGCCCGGATGCCGCTCACCTCCGCGTGCGCACGGTGGAAGGCAGGGTGGTCCGCGAGGTGGACCACGGCGGGAGTCACCCAGTCGAGCAGGCTGGACGAGCGCCACAGGCGGGTCGCCAGCAGGGGGCCCGCCTCCTGCCAGGGCAGGGCCCGCTCCCGCGGCCGGAGCAGACCGAGGTGGGGTTCTGCCGCCCGGGGCGACGACGGCATGCCGAGGTGCTCCAGCCGGTCGTACAGGGCGCGGCTCAGTACCGGCCAGGGGGCACCGGCCCAGGGGCCGCGACCCGAAGAGGGGGACGAAGAGGGGGACCCCGGGCCGCTGAGCGGCCGGTCGTGGCCGGAGGCGGCGAGCAACTGCTCCGCGGCGAGGTCCCGGAAGAAGGACGGATAGCCGTTCCAGGTCAGGGCGAGGGCGCTCACGGCTTCCTCGGCGCCGCACCGCTCGTGGTTCCCCTCGCGGGCGGGGTCGTCGTGCGCCGCCCCTGCCGGGGTCCGGCGCCAGGAGCGGAGGAAGACCGTCTCGGCCAGCGCCACGGGAACGCCGTGGTAGGTCAGCCGTGAGGGCCTCGTCCCCGGCAGCGGCCCGGAACGGCTCGTGGTCGGCGGCCCCGTGAGGGAGAGCAGGCGGAGCGCCGAGAGGGCGTCGCGGCGCTTGATGCTCGGCCGCCGGCTGCGGCAGTACGCGCGGAACCGGGCGAGGGCGGCAGGCGCAGCCCCCTGCTCCCGTGCCCGGGCGAGCACCGTGAAGTCGTCGCGGGCGGTGAACGGCAGGTCCGCTGCCGTACGCAGTACCAGGTCAGCGGTGTCCTCGTCGAGGACCCCCTGCCGGCGCGCACGGCCGAGCGCGTGGCGCAGGTCGACCAGCGCCCAGCTCAGGGGCCGGTGCCCGGCGTCGGCATCGGCGTGCAGCAGGGCGACCTCGTCGTCTCCGACGATCTCCTGGTCGCGGTAGGCACGGAAGACCGAACCGATGCCCTGCATGCCGAAAGGATGGAGCTCGGCCGCACGCAGGGCACCCATGCTGGATGCCCCCAGCACCTGGACGCCGTCGTCGAGGAGCGCGAGGAGTTCCTTGTGGCGGACGGCCCGTGACTGGAGGAAGAGTCCGTCGACGACCAGCAGCCGGTCGTTCTCCCGCAGGCCCCACCGGAGGACCTGGTCGGCGGCGACGGGCCCGCGGACCTCCGCGTACGGGAGGTACCGGCGCACTGTGCCAGGGCTGAGGGTGGGGCCGCTCGTCACGACGGTGCGGGGAGGCAGGCGCATGGTGGTTCCTGTCGGTCCTGGGGGTGAGGGGAGCACGAAGCACGGTGGGCGAGGCGCAGTCGGCCCACGGCGTCACGCCCAAGCGCCATGGGCGAAGCGGGCGCCGGGAACGATCACCCGAACGGCGGGCAGACGCATGCCGACGGGGGTCAGGTCGGCCCGGAGCACCGTCGTCCGCCGGGCATCGGCCGCGTCCAACAGGGCGGCCAGGTCACGGTCCAGGTCCCGGAGGGCCGGACGGCCCGTCGGCGGCGGATGGTGTGCGGCGATCAGCCCGTCACTGGTGAGGGTGCGCCCCCGGGACAGGGGCGAGGGAACCGGTCCCGTGCCGTAGGCGATGAAAGGCAGGTCGTCGCGTGCTCCGGCGATGGCCGTCAGCCGGGACTGGGCCGCCTCGCTCAGGGCACGGGACAGGGCCACGTCGGCGTCCGGGTGGGTACCGGAACCCGAGAACCACCATGGGACGCCGGCGGACCAGATCCGCGCCAGGAAGGTGGGCACGCCCCACGAACCCGTGCAATCGGCGACCTGCACGGTCACCTCGGCGTCGGCGTAGGCGTGCAGGAGCGTGGCCGCGGCGCCGGCACGGCCGGGCAGCACGGACACCGCGTCCTCCCACATGCCGTTCCCGGCCGCGTGCGCTTCGGCCAGGCTGTGGCGTTCGACGACCTCCAGCATGCCGTGCAGGGTCGCCTCGGTCAGCGTGTTCCCGCTGGCCAGCCCGTTGCTGTTGACGGCGTAGGCGTCGGACGGGTCCCAGCGGTGCCGGACCCGTAGGTCGACGCGGACCGCATCGGCCGGCACCCAGGTCTGCCGGCCCCGCAGCAGGTCCTGCGCCGGGAGCCAGGCCGTCCGCGTGGGTGGCAGCCACAGATGGTGCGGGCGGAGCACCAGACGGCCGGGGTCGTAGGTCAGGGTCCCACCCAGGTCCGCGGCCGCGCACACGACGGCTTCCGGGCGGGCCTGCTCCGCGCAGTACAGCTCGTAGGCCTCCATCGCGGCGGAGACGCGTGCCAGCATCGGGGTGAGGCCCTTGCCCTGCGAGACGGACATGTTGGCCGCGTTGGGACGTATGGCCTGCCACACCGGAATCCCGATGTCGTCGAGCCTGGTCACATCCGCGACCCGGGTGATGCCGGCCGTGACCAGCACCGGCCGGAGCCGGTTCCACGTTTCCTCCGGGGGAAGCGTGCGATGCGTCCCCAGACGCACGGCGGAGGCCGCCGTCGAAGGTTGCGCAGGTGCGTCCACGAGGTTCATGGGTCCCCTGGTGACAGTCGGCCCTTCCCGACACTGCCCGGGAAAGGGGGGAGAGGGAGGGAGAGCCGGGGCGCGCAGTGCGGCGCGCCCCGGGACCGTGCCGATCGTCAGTCGGTGACGTTCGGAATGGCGACGGCACCGAATTCCTCGGCGATGGCAAGATCCAGCTGGGTCTCCACGGAGATGTCGGACAAGGCGAGCTCCTTCTGCTGGTGGTTCCGGGCCGGGGAGGCGGCCCTGATGCCGGGCCTGCGGGGTGCAGGACCCTGACCCCCTCCATGAGAGCAACGGATCCGAGCATCGGGACGGCCCCGTCCGGCCGGTTCGCGGGCGGACGTCCCCCCCCCCGTCCGGGGCGCTGGGGGGCCCACCTCTTCTTCCTCCGATCGGACGGGACGCACCCCGATCCGCCCCCTTGCCCAGCGGGGTTGCTGCCCGGTCGATGTGTCCTCCGACGCTCTCCCTCGCGAGGGTGCTGCACCACTGACGCCTTGATCAGGTCCACCGCAACGCGGGAAGGGGCCCCTCCATCCTGCGAGGGGCCCCTCGTCTACCGGGCCGCGGCCACGGCAGAGCCGGTCACGGGGTGGTCAGCGTGGGGTTCCTGACGACCTTGGCGCAGATCGCGTACGCCTTGAGCTTGCCGGGGTCGTTCGGGTCGGAGTTCGTCGCGAACGCCCACCAGCCCTCGCCGGTGACGGGGATGCTCGCACCGAGCTCGTAACGGTCGGCGTACGAGTTGCCCGCGGTCACCATGGCGCCGCCGCCCGTTCGGGTCTCGCCGGCCGGGCACTCCGCCTTGGCCGCCGCGCGGCCCGGGTACCCGCCGCTGGCGACCGGGATGGTCACCTCCGCACTTTCCACCACACGCACCACATCGTCAGCCGCTGCGACGCCGGCCGACGCGAACGTCATGAACGTCATCGCCGCGGCCGCAGCCACGACGAGAGACCTCTTCAGCACAGGGATCTGCTTTCACTCGATCGGGAAAGATGGGCCCACGAACTCCTGCGGGCCGCCCCAGATGTATCCGTGCCCGCACGCCTGCCCGACAGGGCCGCGCCCGTCGCCATGTCAGGTTCACCGCAGAAACGATCGGGCTTAGCGCAAACAGTCCTCAGAGCAGGGCCCTGACCTGCGGCATCGGCTCAGCTCCGGTCCGCAGCCGGCCCCGCCGGGGCGGCAGCCTTCCCGGAGCGGTGCGGGTGGTGCACGGGGCGCGCGCGGTGGCGCGCGGAGTGACGCGCGGGGAGGAGCAGGCCGTCCCGTTCGAGGAGGGTGCGAGCCGCGGCGATGGCCTCCGGCGTGGTGGAGTGTTCCGCTCCGTCCGCGTGGAGCAGTTCCAGGGCGCCGACCGAGGCGAGGACCTGGCGGTGGCCGGGCCGGATCCCGGAGGCGAGCACGGCGATGCCCCGCCTGCGGAGCTGGTGCACCGCGTCCTTGAGGACGAGGGCGCCGGTGGCGTCGATCGTGGTGATGTGTGACATGCGCAGGATGACCACCCGTACGTCGGCCACCTCCGCCAGCTCGAGCAGGAACCGGTGCGCGCCGGCGAAGAAGACCGGTCCGTCGATCCGGTAGGCGACGATGTGTTCGGCGAGCAGGGCGTGTTCCTCGTCGCTGTGCTCCCCGGGCAGGTCCGCGCGGAAGTCGACCTGGTCCAGGCGGGCCTGGCGCGCGACGGCGCGCAGCGCCAGCGCCCCCGCCACCGCCAGGCCGATGACCACGGCGTAGACGAGGTCGAGGACCAGCGTGGCCGCGGCGGTCAGGACCAGGACCAGCCCGTCGGAGCGGGTCGCCCGGGCCATGGCTTTGAGCGAGCCGACCTCGACCATCCGGATCGCGGTCGCCAGCAGCACCCCTGCCAGCGCCGCCAGCGGGATCCGGGCCACCAGGGGGGCCGCGGCGAACACCACCACCGCCAGCACCAGGGCATGGGTCAGGGCGGCGAGCCGGGAGGTCGCGCCGGTGCGGACGTTGACGGCGGTCCGGGCTATGGCCGCCGTCGCGGGGACGCCGCCGAACAGCGGGGCGGCCAGGTTCGCCACGCCCTGCCCGAACAGCTCGCGGTCCGGATCGTGCTTCTGTCCGACCGTCATGCCGTCCGCGACCGTCGCCGACAGCAGCGACTCCAGCGCCGCGAGCGCGGCCACCGCCACGGCCGGGGCCAGCAGCGAGCCGAGGGTCGAGACGTCGAGGAAGGCGAGCGAGGGGGTGGGCAGGCCCGCGGGCAGCGCGCCGATCGGTGCCGCCCCGTCGAGGTGGAGGACCTGCGCCACGAGGGTGGCCGCGATCACGGCGACGATCGAGAACGGCACGGTCGGCCGCCATCGTGCCCCCGCCAGCATCACCACCGCGACGCCCCCGGAGAGGCCGAGCGCGGTCCAGTTCGGCGCGTCCACGAAGGCGGTCACCGACCGCCAGGCGACGGCGAGGACCTTCTCGCCCTCGGGCTTGGCCACCCCGAGTGCGTTCGGGACCTGCTGCAGGCCGATGACGCACGCGATGCCGAGGGTGAAGCCCTCCACCACCGGCGCGGGTACGTAGGCCATGTACCGGCCGGCTCTCAGCAGGGCCAGGGCGATGAGCAGGACGCCGGCCATCAGCCCGACGGTGAGGACGCCGCCGGGTCCGTACCGGGCGACGATCGGGACCAGGACGACGGTCATCGCCCCGGTCGGTCCGGACACCTGGAGGTTCGAGCCGCCGAGCAGCGCGGCCAGCCCCCCGGCCACCACCGCGGTGGCCAGCCCGGCCTGCGCGCCGAGCCCGGAGGAGACGCCGAAGCCGAGCGCGAGCGGCAGCGCGACGATCGCCACCGTCAGCCCGGCCAGCAGGTCCCGGCGCGGAGCGCGGGCCATCACCGCGAAGTCGGCGCGCGTCGGCAAGAGCGCCCCACCACGGCGGGCGACGCGGAGCAGCAGCCGGTTCACGAGGCGGCCCCGTCCTCGTCGCGTACCGCATCGGCCAGGGCGCCGCGGTCCTCCCGGAGATCGGGGGACAGGACCAGCCTGGACGACACGTTCCCCGGCACGGCCTGCGCCCGGTACAGCGGAACCCACACCCGCTCCTCCTGCCTCGTGCCCGCTCTCGCCTCACTTGCTGCGGGCCGCGACATCATGATGTACGCAATTGCAGAGTCATGCAATTCGTGAAGCGGCCGGCACCCGGCGGGGCCCGCCCCGGTCCACTCTGTACTCGCGGAATTGCAAAACTCTGCAATTAGCTACATTCTTAGCTGGCCGTGTCCGCAGGTAGCCGCGGGCACGGCCTTCGATGCTGCTCGGGCAGCCCGGCGGTCGGGAGGGTGGTGGTCACGGATGACGGTTCCGCTGTACCAGGCGAAGGCCGAGTTCTTCCGGATGCTCGGGCACCCGATGCGCATACGGGTCCTGGAGCTGTTGCAGGACGGGCCCTTGCCCGTGCGTCAGCTCCTGGCAGCGACCCAGGTGGAGGCGTCGGCGCTGTCGCAGCAGCTCGCGGTGCTGCGAAGGTCCGGCATCGTGACGGCGACGCGGGAGGGGACGACGGTGGTGTACGAGCTGGCCGGCGGGGACGTCGGGCAGTTGCTGGCGGCCGCGCGGCGGATCCTGTCCGACGGCGCCGGCCGGACGGTCGCAGCTGCCCAAGGGCTCGGGCGAGGTCCGGGTGAACGGCTCGTGAGCACGGGCATGCCGACCGACCGCGTCGTCCGGGGAAGGACCGCTCGATGACCGCGCCGACCGGACAGCGGCTGATGCTGGAGGTCTCCGGCACGGAGGCGCTGTGGCTGCTCGAAGGCGGTGGCCACGGACGACTGGTGTTCGTGCAGCGCGGGACGGCCGTCGTCCGCCCCGCCACCCACGTCCTGGAGTACGGGCGCCTTGTCGTCCGCGCCCCCGTCCAGCCCCTGCTCGTCCTGTCGCGGACCGTGCTCACGTACCACGCCGAGGAGGTCCGCCACCCGGCCGGCACCGGCTGGACGGTCACCGCCCACGGCCCGGCCGACGTCATCACCGACCCGGACGAGGACGCGCACTACCGGCGTACCCTGCCCGGCTGGTCCCACGGCCCGCACGACACCGTGCTGCGGCTGCACCCCCAGTCGGTCTCCGGGTTCCGCCTGGCCCGCCCGCTCGCCCCGGACGGGAGCGGCCGGTGACCACCACCCTGCCCGCGCTCCCGTACCGGCACGTGCTCACCCTGCCCACGATGACGTCGGCGGTCCGGGTGGTACGGGAGACCACCGAGCTGATCCTGGTCGAGATCGGCGTCGGGCTGCAGCATCCGCACGTCGGGCCGGCCCTGCTGATCCTGTCGGAGCTGGTCACCAACGCCGTGCGGCACGCCGCCGCGCTCTCGCCGAACGTGACGGTGACCTACGCGGCCGGGCCCGGGGTGTTCGCGTTCGCCGTCCACGACCGCCACCCGCACCTGCCCGCGCTCTCCCGGGCCCTGGCCGCCGCCCCCGGCAGCGGGCTGGCCACCGTGGTCGCGATGACCATGGAACTGGGCGGCACCGCGGTCGTCCGCCCGGACGCCGACGGGCAGGGCAAGAGCATCTGGATCACCCTGCCCCTGTGAGAGCCGAGGAAGCGCGCACGACAATCGAACGGCAGTACGCCGCCCACGAGCACCCGGGGGAGCTCCCCGACCCGACGACCCCGATCGCACCACCACGACAGGCAAGGAACACGGCAGCATGAACGACTTCACCGTCAAGGACTCCCACGGCACCCCGCTCGCCGACGGCGACTCGGTCACCCTGATCAAGGACCTCAAGGTCAAGGGCACCTCCGAGACCCTCAAGCGCGGCACCCTGGTCAAGAACATCCGCCTGACCTCCCGGCCCGGCGAGATCGAGTGCAACACCAAGAAGGTCAAGGGCCTGGTCCTGCGGACCGAGTTCCTCAAGAAGGCCTGACCCCCTCGCCCGCCTCACCGGCCGGCCGCCGGACGCCCGGAGCGGGGTGTTCGCCTCCTGCCGCGCCGGGCGGGTGTCCGTCAGTTGCAGGAGTCTGCAATTGTGGAGGTCACAGCATGTTGGCAGGGACCCCGTTCCCCGGGGTCCCCCGCGAAGAGTTTGGGTGGATGAGGTGCCAAGCACACACACGAGCACGGACGGAGGCGGCGGCGGGACGGCGCAGGCGAGCACCCCGCTGTACCAGCTCAAGGCCGAGTTCTTCAAAACGCTCGGTCATCCGGCCCGTATCCGCGTCCTGGAGCTCCTCAGCCAGCGCGAGCACGCCGTGGCCGAAATGCTCCCTGAGGTCGGCATCGAGCCCGCCTCCCTGTCCCAGCAACTCGCCGTGCTCCGCAAGGCCAACCTCGTCGCCACCCGCCGCGAGGGCTCCAACGTCTACTACCGGCTCACCAGCCCCGACGTCGCCGAACTCCTGCGCGTGGCCCGAGGCATCCTCTCCGGCGTCCTGCAGGGCCAGGCCGAACTCCTGGCAGACCTGCGCGCCAGCCGGCCCCAGTAGCCGGCCCGCCCCCTGAGCGGCGGCCGGCCCTGACAGCGACGGCCGCCCCCGAAACGGCGGCCGCCCCCCGCGGCGCGGGTGCACCCGGCGCTTCTGACACCGGGGGGCGGCCGCTCCCGCCGGGCTCACTTCTGGGCATGCTGGCCCAGCTGGAACAGCAGGTACACGAACCCGGCGAAAATGTGCGTGCCGACGATGTAGCAGAAGGCGCGCAGTGCGACGCCCTTCGCCTTCCACTGCTCCTGATCCGGCAAGGTGCTCTCCCCGCGTCGACTGTTCGTCGTACTAGTGAATTGCATAACTCTGCAAGTCTACCCTGGGAGGGGGCACGGGCATCGTCCCGGGCCCGGGGGAGGAGCGCGGCGGTCAGGTGAGCCGGTGCACCTGCTGGCTGCCGAGCTGGTACCGGGCCCCGACCACGGCCAGGCTCCCGGCCGCCACCCGGGCGGCCAGCTCCGGCACCAGGGCCAGACGGGAGGCCACCCGTCGCACGTTCGTGGTGATGGCGGCGTCCACCCGCGCGTCCGTAGCCGCGCCCGGGTCGACCGCCGGCCGGATCTGCTCGGCCAGATACCGCAACGGCCCCGGCAGCGGATCACCGCCGGCCTCGGCGTGGACGGCGGCTGCAACGGCCCCGCAGGACTGGTGGCCCAGGACCACCACGAGCGGAATGCCCAACTCCAGCACCCCGTAGGCGATGCTTCCCACCACGGCCCGGTCCAGGACCTCACCGGCCGAACGCACCGTCAGCAGATCTCCCAGACCTTGGTCGAAGACGAGCTCAGGGGGAACCCGGGAGTCGACGCAACCCAGGACGACGGCGAACGGATGCTGACCGCCGAGCAGCGACTGGCGCACCCTCCGCGACTCGTCGGGATGCTGCTCGTGCATCGTGCGCCAACGGCGATTGCCCGCAGCCAGTTCCCGCCACGCCGACCCCGGATCGGGCGGCCGCTTCCGCACCCCGGCCACCCGACCGGAGACCGGCCCCTGGGCACCGGCCAGGAGCCCCACGCCCGCGGCAGCAGCACCGCTCCCGAGCAGCACCCGAACGAACCGGCGCCGCACCGGACCCCCGCCGCCACCCTTGGAATCGGCCCTCATACCGGAGCAACCTAATGACCCCGACCCCCGGTCGGGCGGCGCCACCGCAGGCCTTGGCGCTTCCTTGGCGACGTCTTGGCGAACCCCGCACCGGAACGCCGGAACGCCTCCTTTCAGCGAGCCGGCTGGGCCGGCTGGGCCGGCTGGTGGGCACCGTAGACGTCGAACCAGGAGAGGGTGCGGCCGTCGGCGTCCAGTTCCCGGTATCCCGCGAGCCGGTGTTCCCCGGTGTTCCAGGCGAGGGCGTAGGTACGCCTGCCGACTTCGGGGACGTCGGCGACGGGCGTCGTGAGGGTCAGGCCGTCCTCGAAGACGAGCCGGCCGGTCCGGGCGTTCGGTCCGGGGCTGCCCAGCCAGAGCGTGAGGCCCGGGACGCCCGTCTCGTGGGTGGTCAGCAGGGTGCCCCAGCGGCTGCCGTCGCCGTGGTCGGTCTCCAGCCGGGGATCGGGCGGCGGTGGGCAGGGGAACCAGCGGCCCCCCGAGTCGGGTGGCGCCGGGCGTTCCGGGGTCCCCGGGCCGTCGGCCGGCTGCACGGAGAGCTGCATCTGGCAGTCCGTCCCCGGCGTCCCGGCGGCGGAAGGGCCGGCCGGGGCGGTGCCGCGGACGGTGCGTACGACGAGGGACCAGCGCACGTCGTCCACCACGCCATGTCCCACGACGCCGTGTCCCGCGGCCGTGTCCCGGGGCGCCGGCAGCGCCGCCGGCGGCGCGGGCACCGGGTGGCCGCCCCCACCGCCGGCGTCGTCGGACAGCAAGGGGCGCAGCGTCAGCAGCCCGATGCCGGCGGCCAGCAGCAGCCCGGTCGCGCCGGCGCGCACCACGGCCCTGCGCCGTCGGCGTCGCGCCGCCCCGCGATGGATCAGGCCGAGCGGCACGGGCGAGGGCCGCGGCAGCTTCGCGACCGCTGCCAGCACCTGACTCACGTCCGCGGCAGCGAGGTCGCACGCCGGTTGCGGCTCACCGCCCTCACGCACCGTGTCCGGCCGGCATCCGTGATCACGGCTCATGACTCACGCACCTTCTTCACCATCGCGGGGCCGTGGAACAGGAGCGGCAACAGCGGACTGCCCCGCAGTTTCCGCAACGCCTTGGACGCCTGGCTCTTGACGGTACCGACGGAGCAGTCCAGCACCCGAGCCGTCTCCTCCTCGGTCATGTCCTCCCAGAACCGCAGCACCAGCACCGCCCGCTGACGAGGCGCGAGGACGTGGAGCAGCCGCAGCATCGCGTCCTGCTCCTCCACGGCCGGGCCCGACGGCGCGAGGGCCGCCTCGTCGGGGAGCCGGGACATCAGCAGCTGGCTGATGGTCCGTCGACGCAGCCGACTGCGCTGGGTGTTGACCAGAGCCCGGCGTACGTAGGCGTCCAAGGACTCCGGCCGGAGCCGGTGCCATCTGCCGTGCACCTTGATCAGCGTCGTCTGTACGAGGTCCTCGGCCTCATGGAAGTCGCCGGTCAGCAGGAACGCGATCCGCACGAGGCGGTCCCACCGCGCCGCAGCGAACTCGTCGAAATCGCCCGGCCCTTCGGCCTCGCGCGGGGCGACCCACGCCGGGGCCGCGGAGGCAGGGGTGCCCGCCGGCGGGCGGGGTACCGGTACGGCGCCCACGTCGGTCAGGGTCACATGGCTCCCTTCGGATTGATCACCTGCAACAGGTCCTTCACCAGGTGATACTCCGTCGCCGCCCTCCGGGGTTGCCTGCCGCGCACAACACGAGCGTGTGCGGATCGGTTCTCCGGGCGGGGCAACCGCAGCGCTGCCGACGGGAGTAGTCCGGTTCGAGGGAAGGCAGACGGCCTTCCCCCTCCCGCACCACACAGATCGGACATTCCATGCGACGAAGCAGCACCCGGCCGCAGCAGGCCGAGACCGCCGCGGCATCCCGGCCGCCGAGGAGGAACCGCATCGCCGCCGCGGCGGCCGGACTGCTCCCGGCCACCGCCGCCCTGCTGGTCGGCATCGCCGTCGCCCCGCTCCTCACCGCCCCACCCGCCCAGGCGGCCGTACCCGGCGGCTACGGAGAACGCAGGCTGGACGAGATCACCCTCCTCGACAGCCACAACGGCTTCTCCAACCAGAAGGACGGCATCACCTTCGCTCCCGTCACCAACCAGAGCGTCTCGCTGCGCGACCAGCTGCAGAAGTTCAACGTGCGGGGCACGGAACTCGACATCTACCAGGAAATCGACGAGATCAAGCTCTGCCACGGCACGTGCGGCTTCGGCTCCCGTCCCCTGGAACGGGCCCTCAACGACATCGTCACCCTGCTGAACCAGGAACGCGACGAGATCTTCGTCGTCCGCTTCGAGGACTACGTCAAGGACAAGCAGCTCCTGGCGAACGTACTGCGCTCCGTGCCCGGCCTGTCCGACCTCACCTTCCGGCCCGACTCCGACCAGTGGAAGGTCCAGGAGCGCGGGTGGCCCAAGGTGAAGGACATGGTCAAGGCCAACAAGCGGCTGATCATGTTCAGCGACAAGAACGAGCGCAGCGACATCGGGCTGCCCTTCATCGGCGACTACGTCGTGCAGAACCACTACAAGGGCCTGGAGTGCAAGGACCGCGGCGGCATCTCCCAGCCCATGAACACCCCGCTGCGGGGACGGTTCCAGCCGCTGCTGCTCATCAACCAGTTCCACGACGGTGACGACGAGACCAACGTCTACGAGAACATCCGCGACCGCATGGGCAACTGCACGCACGCGGCGGGCGGACGCGTCCCCAACATCATCTCCTTCGACCACGTGCAGAGCCAGGGCGAGGGCCCGCGCAAGTTCGTGCAGAGCTTGAACAACGCCCCCTCCTGGTCCGTGAACGACGGCGGCCTCTGCCTCGACGTCGCCCAGGGCGGCACCGCCAACGGCACCAAGGTCCAGATGTGGAACTGCAACTGGTCCACCCCGCAGGCCTGGCGCCGTATGCCCCACGGTGACGGCTTCGAGCTCCGCGCCCTGGGCAAGTGCCTGGACGTCTCCGCGGCGGACGGCCTGGGAGTCCGTCTGTGGGACTGCAACGGCAGCCCCCAGCAGCGCTGGACCCACCGCAACGGCACCTTGGTCAACCACGCGACGAACAAGTGTCTGGTCCCGCACCAGCGCCGCTACGCCGAAGGCCAGCCGGTCGTCGTCTGGGCCTGCGACAACGGCGGCAACCAGCGCTGGGACTGGCGCCTGCGCTGACCCCGACCAGGCTCCGTGAACCGCCCCGGGCATCGCGGACGGCCCTGACACGTAGGGCCCTGCCCGCCGGGCGGGACTGAGCCGAGGGCTTCTTGCAGCGGTACCGCGCCGAGGCGCGGTCCCCCGGAAGGGCCGGCTGTCGTCGACGGCCGGCCCTTTTCGCTGCGACAGGCCCGGCGGCGCGCACGCGCACAGTCCGGTCCGGCCCGGTCCGTTCTTCGGTTTCCCGCGCAGAGCGGGGCATTCGCCGGCTGTCGCCGACCGCGAGCGACTCCCAAGAATCGCCTTCCCGCGGACCCGACGGTGCTCCCCCCGTTTCCCGGATCCGGAACGCCTCTGACGCACCGTCCCGGTCAGGACCGCCGGACGGGTGGTGGGCGGCGACTCCGGCGGAATGTGTCCGGGCCGTCGCCGCGACCTCACCGATCATGACACCCGTACGCCCTCAGAACGTGGCGCTTCCCGACCTGAAAGGTGTGATCGAGGATGACCGACACTCCCCGTACGGGGCTTTCCCGGTACCGGGCCGCAGCCTTGGTGGGCGCGGCGACCCTGCTGGTCGCCGGCCCCGCCTGGGCCCAGCCGCGTGCCGCGGCCGCCGCCGCGCCGTCGAACTCCGATCTGGAAGTGGTGCGCATCGAGCCGGATCTCGTGCCGCCCGGCGGCCGCACCGAACTCCACGCGTTCGTCACCAACCTCGGCCCGGAGACGACCAACTCCTCACTCTTCATCACCGTCACCCTGCCGCGCCAGGTGAAGGCCGAGAGGCCGTTCTTCCCCGACACCTGCGAGCCGTACGCCGACGACCATCGGGTGCGGTGCGAGTTCGGTGCAGGGCTCAGGACGAACCGCTCCGCCACCGCCCTGATCCCGCTCCGCATCGACGCCGACACCGCACCGGGGACGTACAAGGGCGCGTTCACGGTGCGCAGTGCGGACGACCGGAACACGGAGAACAACCGCACGGAGTTCGAGATCAAGGTCGTCGAACCGGACCCCGACCACTGACGGGGATCAGCCGCGCCGCGGCAGCCGGTGCAGCATGACGTCGGACAGCGCCCCATCCGCCACGACCGCGGTCATGAAGGTGCAGAACGGCTGCCGCCTACGGTCCGTCGGCGAGCCGGGGTTGAGCAGCCGCAGCCCCCCGGGAGCCGTGGTGTCCCACGGAATGTGGCTGTGGCCGAACACCAGCACGTCCAGGTCCGTGAAGCGCTCGGCGCAGCGCCGCTCCCGCCCCGCGGCGCCGCCCGTCTCGTGGACGACCCCGAACCGTACGCCCTCCAGCGAGGCCCGGGCCACCTCCGGCAGGCGCCGGCGCAGCGCCGGCCCGTCGTTGTTGCCGTACACGCCGATCAGCCGCCGGGCCCTGCCCTCCAGCAGGTCCAGCGTGGCCTCGTCCGTCCAGTCCCCGGCGTGGATGACGACATCGGCCGCGTCGACCTCGTCCAGCAACGCGTCCGGCAGCTCCTTGGCACGCTTGGGCAGATGCGTGTCGGAGGTCAACAACAACCGCATGCCCCCACAGTAGCTCGCGGACGATCAGCCGATCACGGTGTCGGCGTGCCGGTGGGCGACGTGCCAGGTGCCGTTCTCCCTGCGGTACACCTGGGTGGCGCGGAGCGTGTACGTCCGGGGCTCCCCGTCCACCGAGGCGGAGGTGTGCTCCAGGCCGACGGTGTACGCCATGTCGCCGCGGACGTCGTAGACCTGTAGCTCGAACGCGTACGACGTGCAGTCGGAGAACGACTGTGCGAGCCCGGTGAAGAGGGCGTCGAGCTCGTCGCGGCCGACGGCGTTGCGCCATGCCCCCAGCACGCTGACGGGCTCGGTACGCGACCACAGCGCCCGCCGGGGAGCGGCGTCGCCGTTGTGCAGCGCGACCTCGGCCTCGTGGAGCGCGGTCCTGACCCACACCAGAAATTCGTCACGATCGGACACACCCCCAGCATGACCCGCCCCGGCGCCCACGGCCGGCACCGGCGACGGCCGGCCCCCCGGATGGCCCCCCAGGCCGGGGTGTTCTAGACCATCCCTGTGCGGCGGGCCACTTCCTCGTTGTGGCGCAGCTGCTCGTGCGCTTGCGGACCGAGGGTGTTGATGACGCCGGCGATGAGGACTTCGATCACGGCGAGGGTGGGAACGAGGCTGTCGTAGGGGGCCGTGGTACCCACCTGGCTGGGCAGGACGACGTCCGCGTGGGCGGTGGCGGGGGAGAGCCAGGGGTCGGTGAAGACGATGGTCTTGCCGGCCGCCTCGCGGGTGAGCTGGGCGATGGCGGTCTTGTCGTCCTCGTAGCGCCGGTAGTCGAAGAGCACGACCACGTCCCGGCGGGTGAGCCGGGCCAAGGCCGCGGTCCGTTCGACGGGCCGGTCGGGCAGGAAGCGGACGTCCTCGCGCAGCTGCATCAGGTGGAGGCCGAGGTACTGCGCCAGGAGGTGGGTGAAACGGCCCCCGGCGAGGGTGATGTGGCGTTTGCGGTCGGCGAGGAGGGCGACGGCGCGCTGGAAGTCGTGCGGGGGGACCTCGGCGAGCGTCTGGGCGAGTGCGGGGGCGAAGGTGGCGTTGCTGTGTTCGAGGAGACCCGCCGTGCTGGTCGGGTCGTGGTCGCCGCCCAGGCCCGCGGCTTCGTACAGGGCGATGGGGGAGGCGTTGCGGACGTCGAGTTCGCTGCGGACCGCCGCCTGGAGGTCGGGGAAGCCCTGGTAGCCCATCCGCGCTGCGAAGCGCAGGACGGTGGGGGTGGAGACCGAGGCACGTTCGGCGATGACGGCGACGGTCTCGAAGACCGCGGACGGGTATCCGGCCAGCAGGGTGCGGGCGACCTTGCGTTCAGCGGGGCTGAGTGCGCCGAGGTTGGCGCGAATGCCGTCGGCGATGGTGCCGGTCATCGTCGGGTGGTTTCCTTCCGGAGGGGTCGTGCCGTGTCCGCCGAGCCTAGTGCCGGCGCGGCGCACACGGAGGTGTCGGCTTGCGCTGGTCCCGGGGTCAGTGCGCGGTGATGGCGAGGGCGAGCGAGGTCAGCGTCGTCGGGTCCGCAGAGCTGTGGGCCCAGGCGGTGGCCGGGTGTGTACGCGTGAGCGTCACGGTGTAGCGCGGGTGCGTCTCGAAGGTGGAAGCCGTCGCGGTGCGCCGGGTGCGGCTGGCCGCAAGGGCACGAGCGGTGCTCAGGAGGGAGTAGGGCCGGCCGCCGGGGTTGGCTCGGGAGAAGAAGACGTCGGTGTTGGTGGGGACCGGGGTGTCGCCGGTCGGGGTGATGGGGCGCTTGCCGGGGGCCGGAAGGGCCTGCCAGGTCCGGGGCAGGTAGCGGTCCCCGTCGGTGAGGTAGGTGTACCGGGCTCCGTGCAGCGACCAGCCGGCGGTCGTGGTGTGCGCGCGGGCCTGGCGGAGGTCCAGGACGGTCAGGCCCTGGGTGCCCTTGACGGTGGCGGTCTCGGCGGGTGTGCCGGGGTGGTCGATGACGAGGGCAGTGTTCTCTTCGAGGCCGTAGACCCGCGTGTGGCCGGTGTCGGCGGCCAGGCGCAGGGCGCGTCCTTCGCGGCCGGCGGCGCCGGTGTGGGTGTCGAGGAGGCCGGAGCGGAGGAACCCGAAGCCGCCTGCGGGCAGGTGGCCCGGTCGGGTCGGGTCGTCGAAGTAGCCGGGGCTGCTGCCGTCGCGCAGGGCCTCGTAGGAGTCGCCGCCGGTGACCATGTCGGCCCCGGCCATGATCTGCGCGCCGGCGGAGGAGCCCGCGACGACGGCGCCGGCGGCGAGCTTGGCGCGGATCGCGGCCAGGACCTTGCTGTCGGTGTGCGCGGTGCCGTGGAGGAGGGTGGTGACGTAGCGGTACTGGTCGCCGCCGCCGAAGAAGAAGCCGGTCATCGCGTTGACCTGGGCGACGACCGTGTCGGAGTCCGCGTTGCCGAGGTGATCGAGGTCGACGGGTATCCACTGGGCGTCGGCGGCTCCGTGCCGCTCGAACAGTGAGGCGTAGTAGGCGCCGTTGCAGGCCGAGTTGCTGCACCGTGCCGGGTCGTCGGCGTTCGGGTCCTGGCTGGCGGGGACGGAGGCCGCGGTCAGGACGCCGATCCGGGCGGCGGCGCCGCCGGCGCGGTCGATGATCTCGCCGTAGACGGCCTTGTTGTCCTCCTTGAGGCCGCCGCCGACCAGCACCAGCGAACCGCCGTGGGTCGGGTCGTGCACGGGGGAGGCGTGGGCGGCGGGGACGGTGAGGGCGGCCAGCAGCAGGGTGGTGGTGGCGGCCAGCAGGCGGTGTCGTGAGCGGGTGCCGGGCATGGGGACTCCGTTCAGGTGGCGGTGGTGTCGCACAGGCGGGCGATCAGCAGGGCGAGGAGGGTGACGCGGTCCGTGACGGTGGTGGTGTCGAGCCATTCCTGGGGGGTGTGGTCGGCGCCGCCGACCGGGCCGAGGCCGTCCAGGACCGGTGTGCCGGTGGCGGCGATGGTGTTGGCGTCGCCGACGCCTCCGGTGCGCGTCGCCCCGAAGGCGATGCCCAGTTCGCGGCCGGCACCGTGGGCGAGCGCCAGCATCCGGCGGTTGCCGCCCGTCGCCTCCATCGGCGGGCACAGGTCCAGCTGCCGCACCGTGGCGGTCGTACCGAGGACGGGCAGGCGCGCCGCGGTCGCCCCGATGGCGTGGCCGATACGGTCCAGGCAGGCGGTGGTGGTCGCCCGGACCTCGATGTGGAGTTCGGCCCGCTCGGGGACGATGTTGGGGCGGCTGCCGGCGCGGACGACACCGACGTTGATCGTCGCGTCGTCCTCCTGCTCGTTGAGGGACTGCAGGGCGATGGTCAGATGGGCCGCGGCGAGAGCGGCGTGGGCGCCGCGCTCGGGCTCGATGCCGGCGTGCGCCGCCTTACCCGTGACGGTGACGAGGTACTCGGCAACTCCCTTCCGGGCGACGACCACATCGCCGTTCTCGCGGGCGCACTCCAGGGCCAGCGCGAAGTCGGCCTCGGCCGCCAGGGTCCGGGTGAGGGGGGCGCTGCCCGGGGAGCCGATCTCCTCGTCCGGCGTCGCGAGGAAGACGATCTCGTCGTAGTCGTCGAACCCCTCCTCGGCCAGGATCTCCAGCGCGCTCAGTCCCGCCAGGAGACCGCCCTTGTCGTCGCTGACACCCGGCCCGTGCGCCAACGACCCGGTGAGGGTGAAGGGGCGGGCGGCCGCGGTGCCGTCGTCGAAGACGGTGTCCATGTGGCCGGCGAGGAGGATGCGCCGCCCTCCGTCCGCCGCCCTCCTGGCGCCCTTCTTCCGGGCGACGAGCGCGCTGCCCAGCGCCCGCCCCCGGTGGCGTCCGGCGGGCACGGTGCGGGTGGTGGCGCCGTGGCGTTCCAGCCGGTCCGCGAACCAGGCGGCGACGCGGTCGATCCCGTCGGGGCTGTAGGAGCCGGAGTCGATGGCCACCAGGGCGGCGAGGTCGGCCAGGTACTCGCTGTGCCGCGCGGCGGCGCGGGCCCGCAGCGTCCGGGCGGACGGCTGCGGGCGGACCGGGGCGGTCACAGGACCTTGGACAGGAACGCGCGGGTCCGCTCCTGCGCCGGATCGGTCAGGACCGTGCGCGGGTCGCCCGCTTCGACGACGACGCCCTCGTCCATGAACACGGCCGTGTCGGCGACCTCCCGGGCGAAGCCGATCTCGTGCGTGACCACGACCATGGTCATCCCGTCGGCGGCGAGGCGCCGCATCACGTCCAACACGTCACCCACCAGCTCGGGGTCGAGGGCCGAGGTCGGCTCGTCGAAGAGCATCAGCTTCGGCCTCATCGCCAGTGCACGGGCGATGGCCACGCGCTGCTGCTGTCCGCCGGACAGCTGCGCGGGGTAGTGGCCGGCCCGGTCCGCGAGTCCCACCTGCTCCAGGAGCCGGTGCGCTTCGGCCTCGGCGTCGGGCTTGGAGACGCCCGCGACCTTCACGGGCGCCTCGCAGATGTTCTCCAGCGCGGTCATGTGGGGGAAGAGGTGGAAACGCTGGAAGACCATGCCGATGTCGCGGCGGCGCTCGGCGACCTCCCGCTCGCGCAGTTCGTACAGCTTGCCGCCGCGGCGGCGGTGGCCCACGAGGTCGCCGTCGACGGCCAGTGTGCCGCCGTCCACGGTTTCGAGGTGGTTGATGCACCGCAGGAAGGTCGACTTGCCCGAGCCCGAGGGCCCCAGCAGACAGCAGACCTGACCGCGCTCGACCGTCAGGTCGATGCCCCGCAGCACGTGGAGGCCGCCGTAGTTCTTGTGGACGCCACGCGCCTGGACCATGGGCCTGCTCATCGCCCGGACTCCTTCCTCGTACGGCGGGCCCAGCCGGTGCCGGCGCCGCCGAGCAGCCGCCGGAACGCCGGGGTGCTGCGGCCGCGGGCCGCGCCGCGCCCGTAGCGGCGCTCCAGCCAGGTCTGCGGGATGCTCAGCAGGGAGACGAGCGCCAGGTACCAGCAACTGGCGACGACCAGCAGGGGGATCACCTGGTAGTTCTGGGCGTACACCTCCTGGATGTTCGACATCAGGTCGTGGGCGGCGATCACCGAGACCAGGGCGGTCATCTTGAGCATGTTGATGGTCTCGTTGCCCATGGGCGGGATGATGACCCTCAGGGCCTGCGGCAGGACGATCCGCCGCATGGTCAGCGCCGGGCGCATGCCCAGCGAGTGCGCGGCCTCGGCCTGCCCGGGGTCGACGGACTGGATCCCCGCGCGGACGATCTCGGAGGCGTAGGCGGCTTCGTTCAGGCCGAGGGCCAGGAGGGCGGCCACCGCGGGGGTCAGGACGGTGTTGGTGTCCCAGGAGACGAAGGTGACGTCCGTGAACGGGATCCCTATCTTGATCTGGGAGTACAGGGCTGCGGCGTACCCCCAGAAGATGATCTGGACGAGTAGCGGTGTGCCGCGGAAGGCCCACACGAACAGGGACGACAGGCCGTACAGCACGGGGCTGGACGACAGGCGCATGACGGCGACGACCGTCCCGAGGGCCAGCCCCAGGGCCATGGCGGCGGCGGTCAGCCACAAGGTGGTGGCCATCCCGTCGAAGATCAAACCGGCGAAGAGGTAGTCGCCGACGACGTCCCAGCGGAGGTTGTCGTTCTTGGCGAGCGACCCGACCAGGCCGGCCAGCCCGGCCACCGCCGCGACCGCCGCGGCCCAACGCCCGTAGTGGCGCACCGGCACCACGTCGAGCGCCTCGTCCTGGCAGGTGGCGGTCACCGGGTGAAGCGTGCCGGTCGCCGTGGTGGTGTCGGTCACTGGGCGCCCGCGTTCTTCGTGGCTTCCGTGACCGCGATCGACGCGACGCCGTACTTGTCGCAGATCTTCGTCAGGGTGCCGTCGGCGACGAGTTGCTGCAGCGCCTTGTGGATCACATCGGTCAGCTCCGGCTGCTTCTTGGACACCGCGATGCCATTGAAAGAGGCCTTGTACCCGCCCTGGGCCGCGGGGTCCTCGACGGAGTCGAAGGCGGCGCCGTTCTCGGCGGTCTTGGCGGTCCATCCGGCGGCCGGCTTGGTCAGCACATCGGCGACGACCTTGCCCGCGCGCAGGGCGAGCTGGGCGTCGGAGTCCTTGGGGAAGGTCTGGATGTCGATGGGCTGCCTGCCCAGCTCGGCGCAGCGGGACTGGTGGGCCTTGAGGAGGTCGGCCTGGTGGGTGGCGGCCTGGACACCGGCCGGGTGCCCGCACAGGTCGTCCAGGGTGGTGATCCTGGCCGGATTGCCGTCGGCGACCAGCAGGCCCGAGCCGGACCGGGAGTAGTCCACGAAGTCGACGACCTGCTGGCGCTCCTTGGTGTCGGTGATGGCGGAGATCGCCACGTCGTACTTGCCGGCCTGGATCGCGGGGATGATGCCGTCGAACTTCTGCGGCGTGAAGGCGAACTTCACCCCGAGCTTGGCGCCCAGCGCCTGTCCGAGGTCGTAGTCCAGGCCGGTCAGCTCGCTCTGCCCCTCCTTGACGAACATCTCGAACGGCGCGTAGGGCACGTCGGTCGCCACCCGTACGGTGCCGGACTTCTTGATCGCCTCCGGCAGTGCGTCGTGCAGGGCCTGGTCGGGCTGGACCCGCACCCCGGCCACGTCGGCGCCGGACGGGGCGGGGGCGGGGGTCGCGGTCTCACTGCGGCCGCACGCCGACAGGGCGGCGGACGCGGTGAGCGCGGTGAGCGCGGTGAGCGCCGCGGTCAGGGAGCGGGCGAAGGGTGTACGTGCGTGCATGACTCTTGCGTGCATGACTCTCGGACCTCGTTCACAAGGGGAGGGAAGACACCGGAGGACGGCTGCCGTCGGCGAGCCACACCGGAAGTTACAGATGAACGCGAGAAATGACTAGATGTATCGCACGTTACTTCTCGGTGGGGTCCTCACTTCGGGTGCCGGCTCGACCGCTTCGTCAGCAAAAGCCCTGCCGTGTGGCCCCTTGGGCGCGCGGCCAAGTCATCTCGGCGTTACATCTGTTCACGAACCAGCCTGGCTTGTATCTTCCGCTACTACTCCAGGCGCACTGGATTCCGCGTCGCCATCCCACCCACCGATCGAGGACGCCGCCATGCAACGGACCACCCGCCGACCCCGACCCGCCGCAGCCGCGGCAGCCCTGCTGGTGCTGCCCGGCCTCCTCGTCGCCGCCACGCCCGCACACGCCGCCGCATCCCGTATCCGCCTGGGCAGCGCGACGGACGTCTCCCGCCCCTCCTGGCAGGGCCCCGCCTACACCATGAACGGCGCCGGCGCGGTCGTGCCCGGCTCCATGAGCCGCGCGATCGACGACATCCGCGGCGGCACCGGCAGCCTGGACGTGGTCGTCCTGGCCGGATCGGCACCCACCAGCGGCAGCAGGACACCCGAGTGCGACACCGTCATGACCCTGCCCGGCGTCAACTCCTGCACCACCTGGACCCTGACCGCCACCTCCGACGCGGGCAACGCCCAGGTCGACGCCGACGTGCGCAACGCCGAGTTCGTGTACTTCGCCGGCGGCGACCAGTGCCGCTACACCGCCTGGAAGGGAACCGCCCTCGAAGCGTCGGTCGAGTCGGTCGTGGCCAAGGGAGGAGGATCGGGCGGCGGCAGCGCCGGCCACCATGTCAACAGTCCGATCGTCTACGACGCCTGCAACGGCAGCGTCACCAGCACCGAAGCCCTCGCCGACCCCTACGGCCGCTCCCTCAGCTTCACCACCGGCCTGTTCACCTGGAACCACTACGACAACGTCGTCAACGACTCCCACTTCGTCGCCCGCGACCGGATGGGCCGCCTCATGGCCTTCGTCGCCCGCTTCCTCAAGGACGGCCTGACCTCAGCCGGCTCCGCCTGGGGCGTCGGTGTCGAGGAGGGCGGTGGCTCGCTCCACATCGACAAGAACGGTCTGGCCACCGCCTACGGCAAGAACAGCTACGTCGTCCTCGGCGACCACCCGGGCGAACAGGTAGCGGCCCGCCGGCCCCTGACCTACACCGACTTCAAGATCTGGAAGCTCATCCCCGGCACCACCTTCGACTTCGCCCACCGCCCCACCTGCGGCTACTACCTGCGCGGCGTCACCGCCGGAGTCCCCGACCCGCACCTCTACGACGGCACCCCGCAGACCCCGTGCACGGCCGCCCCCGCCCTCACCGAGACCGAACCCAACGACACCCGCGACAGGGCGGACGACGCCACCCCCCTGAGCCCGCCCGCCGCGCTCACCGGCAGCCTGGCCACCACCGGTGACCGCGACTACTTCGCGATCCACCTCACCACGGGCCGGCGCGCGGACGTCCGGTGCGACGTCCCCGACGACTACGACGCCGACCTCTACCTGCTCGACGCAGGCGGCAGCACCCTCGCACGGTCCGTCAACGACGGCGCAGGCGCCGACGAAGCCCTCACCCACGCCGCGACGACCACCGGCACCTACCACCTCGAAGTCGCCGCCTACGCAGGCTCCGGCCCCGCCCCCTACACCTGCCACGTCACCACCACCTGACGCCGGCCCGCCCGAGCCGACACGCCCTCGCCGGTGCCCGGCCCGTACACGTCAAGGGCGGCCGGCGGCAGAACGGAGCCCACGGCGCGCCCCATCACCGGCATGACCAGGCCGTGCAGCGCGTGTCCCGCGGCCACGCCGATCAGCCCGCCGATCACGCCGATCACGCCGATCACGCCGATCACGCCGATCCCGGCCTCCGGGCGACGTACCTCGAAGTCCTCGACCGAGAGGAGGGGACGCTTTACAGCCCGGCTCGATCGAGCACCTGGTGCATCGTCACGACGGGAAGCGTCCGGTTCGTGGCCGCCCCGGAGGCCACGGCCGTCTCGTCGGCCTCGAGGAGGGTGATCAGCCGGTCGGTCGGGATCGACGGGTTGGTCGCCGCGTGACGTCGCACGTGGTCGGCGTGGTCGGCCAGCAGCGCTTCGATCGTTTCGATCGGCAGCCCGGGATGCGCTGCGGCGACGACCCGGTCATGCGGGTCGTCGGAGCGGGCCAGGGCAGTGGCGGCATCGGCGGGGAAGTTCTTGTGGGCGAGCATGTCCCAGCGGCTGTAGCTCTTCCACTCGGCGGCCATGTGTGCCAGCAGCCAACCCGGGGCGTTCCGTTGGCGTTCGCACACGAACAGCCGCACGGCGAAGCTCTCGTCGAGAGCGAGGATCTCCACGGCCTCGTCGGACAGATCGGTGCGCATGGCCAGCGTCTTACGGAAGACCTGGTGGCGACTTCGCGCGAAGGCGACCTGATCGGATGCGGAGAGGTCTTCGGTCAGCAGCCAGGCGACGGTGTTGCCGCTGCTCCCGTCGTCGTACTCCACAGCCACCGACTCACGCAGGACCGGATCGAGGCCATGGCGTGCGACGACTGCCGCGCGGACCTGGTTGTCGGGATCGTGTGCCAGAGCCGCGACATGCCGGGGGTCCAGGGTCGGATTGGCCGCGACAGCAACGCGCAGCTGCGGGTCCGCCAGGAAGCGGTCCGTCAGGTCGGCAGCCAGGTCGGCAGCCAGGTCGGCGGCCAGGTCGGCGGTCGCGGCGATCTGCTGCAGGAGCCCCTCGCTGTCCGCCGGGTCCGCGGGGGAGGACTCGATGTCGGCGAGCAGGCCGCGGGCGGCCCCGGCGGGAAGCGGACCGTCCAGGCGGAGCAGGAGCAGCTCACGGCCGAAGGCGCCGGTGACCCGCGCAAGGAGTTCTGCGATCCGGGCGGTCGGCGCAGGGTTCCACTCGACGGCGGCGATGGCGGCCGTTCGCGCGTCCCCGTCATCGAGCATCCTGGCCCGGATGTCGTCGGGCAGGTGGCGGTTGAACGCCAATGCACGGCGGACCTTCGGCTCCGGGTCCCGTGCCAGCAGATCGTAGACCTCGTGGGACAACGGCCCCGCGAAATGCCGCCCGTGCACGCCGACGGTGGTGAAGTACTCGGCACCCTCCGCCAACCGGCCACGCACCCGCGGGTCGACGTCTCGGGCGAGCACGATCTGGACCTCGGCCGGGAGATGCGGATGCGCCGCGAGCTCCGACCGCAGCTTCACCTCCTCGTCACCGGCAAGGATCACCGCGGCCTGCGCGGGCAGGTCGCGGCGCCGTGCGAGCTCGGTTCGATCGATGGTCACCGCTGCGAGGCGCACAAGAACCTCCGGCGGTGCGGAAGGGTTGCCCGCCAGGCCGCGCAGCAACACCGGCAGGTTCCGCTGCGCGACGACGACAGGACGTTCGAAGGACGAGGGCACCGACCTATGGTGCCAGGCCGCCTACCGAAGGTGATCAACGAGAGCGACCGCGGGCCGTGCACACCGCCCGCGCGGGCAGCCGCTCCGCAAGCCGCCTTCCACCAGCGAACTGACCTCCCGGCTGGACACACACCGGGACAAGGGCCTCCCCTTCCGCTACCACCTGAACGCGGCGGAAGGCGTCGTCGACACCCTGGACGAGATCCACGTGAAGGAGCCGCTGCGGCCGACCGCCGGCTCCCCGAGGGTGCGTCTGACGGGTCGCCGGCCGGCCGGGCCGCGGGCCTGGAGCGTCAGCGCGCGTCCGACGTGGGGGCGAGCGCCTCCAGGGTGGTGTCCAGCCAGCGCAGTTCGGTGTGGCTGGTGGCGCGGGCGATGGTGAGCAGGCCCTGGCGGAAGGGGTCGTCGAACTCTTCGGCACCGAGCGGTCGTTCGCCCTCGTAGAAGAAGCTGCTCGGCTCCTGGAGGAAGGCCAGGCGGCGGCGCAGGACGGCGGCCTGCTGGTCGGGGTCCTCCAGGTGGCGCAGGAAGGCCAGGACGGTGAACCAGTGGTTCTCGTCGCTGATCTCGACGCCGTCGGCCTCGCGCAGCCGCCGGCGCAGCTCTTCCTGGCCCAGGCCGGTGAGGGTGAGGACGTGCCGCGGTGCGGCCCGGGTGCCGGGCTCGGTCTGCCGGCTCAGCAGGCCGGCCTTCTCCAGTCGCTTGATGGCCGGGTAGAGCGTGCCGTCCGCGATGGGCCGGACATGGCCGGTGAGATGCGCGACGCGCCGCTTCAGCTCGTAGCCGTGCAGCGGTTGCTCGTACAGGAAGCCCAGGATCGCCAGTTCCAACACCTCGCCATCATGCCTCACGTCTTCTCTACATCGGGAACGATATATAGTCTCGGCGATGCTTTCGAGTGGAGTGCCTGGGCGGCCCACCGCCAGGCACACGACCGAGCGAACCGACTGACCGACTGACCGACTGTTACTGATCGAGGAGGAGTCATGCGCGATGCCACGGTGACCGCCGCAGGGGCGCGAATGCGCTGGGTGGAGATGCCCGGAGACCCGCAGCGCACCACCCGCGTCTACCTGCACGGACTCGGAGCCAGCGCCGCGCCGTACTTCGCGGCCTCCGCCGCCCACCCCGCCCTGGCCGGCCACCGCTCGCTGCTGCTCGACCTGCTGGGCTTCGGCATCAGCGACCGCCCCACCGACTTCGCCTACACCCTCGAGGACCACGCCGATGCCGTGGCCGCGGCCCTGGAGGCGGCTGACGTCCCTGCGGCGGACATCGTCGGACACAGCATGGGCGGCGCCGTGGCCATCGTGCTGGCCGCCCGCCACCCGCACCGGGTCGAACGCCTCGTCCTGGTCGACGCCACCCTCGACCCGGTGCCCGCCGTGCACGGCTGGCCCGGGGCCAGGGGTATCGCCGCCTACACCGAGGAGGAGTTCCTCGCCGACGGATGGCGCCGGTTCCGCGAGGCCGTCGGACCGCACTGGTGGTCCACGATGCGCCTGGCCGGGCGCGAGGCCCTGTACCGCAGCGCGGTGCACCTGGCCCGGGGCACCGAACCCGCCCTGCGCGACATGCTGACCGCCCTGCCGATCCCGCGCACCTACCTGCGGCCCGAGGCCGACCAGCCGCTTCCCGGCGCACAGGAGCTCACCGGAGCGGGAGTCGAGGTGGTGTCGATCCCCGACTGCGGCCACAACATCATGCTGGACAACCCGGAAGCCTTCGCCCAGGCCACGGCCCGTGCCCTGAGCAGGGCCTGACACAGCGGGCCCCAGGGGGGTGTGCCTATGAGCGGGGACTTCGGCGATCTTGCGGACGTGGTCGCCCGGGGCGCGAAATCGTGGTCCCAGGAGCCGCCTGCGTCTACGACGGCTCCGACCATCCCGGGCGGCCTCGGGCGCACGTCCTGCGTGCGGAATGCGCCTGCGGCTGGACGGGGGAGCCCCGCACCGTGGACTGGGAATCGGCCGGCGGCCTTCCCTTCCGCGAGCACGGGACGAGGACGGCAGGGCGGTGCCTGGAGGACTGGGACGAGCACACCACGGAGGTGGGCGAGACGACGGTCCCGCTCCCGACCGAACTGCGCGCGCTTCTGGAGGACGTCACGGCCGCGATCGAGCGGCTGGCCGAGGACTCACCGGTCGCCGCGATCAGGGCCGCCCGCGAACGGGAGATCATCGCCGGCCGTACTGCGCACTGGCCCGCCCATGACGCCCGCGCCCAGCCCCCTGAGTCGGTGGCCGCGGCCCTGGGTCTGAGCGCCGAGGAGCCCCGAACCCTGCTGGCCAGGTTCGGCGGTTGGAGCCGCTACCGCTGATCCGCCCCCCACGCCCGCCGGAGTAGTGGGCAGGAGCCACTACGGGCGGTTCCATGCCGACAAGGCGGCTGCGCTCGGCGAGGTGCTCCGCGTGCTCGCGGGCGGTGGTCTTGTCCTACCTGCTCGGTAAGGTTGTGATCATGACTTCGGACGAGGGCACGCACATCCACAGGGGCACGCAGCCGGTACTCACGCGCGGTGGCGAGGCCGAGACCTGTGCGGACCCCAGCGCGGTGATGAAGCTTTTCGCTGATGCGGCGCAGACCGGGGGTGCGTTCACGAGCTACCGCTCGACCTTCACCGAGGGGGCGGCCGGCGCGCCCGCCCACTTCCACACGCGCGCCTGGGAGTTGTTCTTCGTCCTGGGCGGCTCGCTCCAAGTGCTGCTCGGCGAGGATGTGACCATCCTGCACCAGGGTGACTTCCTCGCCGTGCCGCCGCGAACCCCGCATGCCTTCCGCGCCGCCCCCGGTTCGGCCGCCGACGTGCTGTGCGTCTTCACGCCGGGCATGGACCGCTTCGACTACCTGCGCCTGCTGGGCCGGGTCACCCGCGGCGAAGAGCCCCCGAGCCGACTCGCCGAGACCTCGGAGCGCTTCGACAACCACTACGTCGACAGCCCGCTCTGGCGCGCGACCCTGGAGGCCTCGGCCTGATCACCTCGGACATCTACCCCGGTGCCGCGGTCGACGACGCCCTCTTCGACCGCCTCGTCGCCACGGGCGGAACCCGCACCACAGCGCACAACCCCTACGGGGACGAGCACGGCGTCACCGTCGCCGACCCTGCCCCGGGGTCGGCCCGCAACGGGTGGTGCGACGGGCAGGCGGTGCACGGCGTCCGGATCCAGCCGGACCGCCTGCCACAGTGAGCAGTCGTCAATGCGTATGCCGAGCCCGGCCGCGGGTGGATGCGCGCCGGGAGCTGTCCCGGGCCGGGGCCTTCCGCGGTGTTCTCAGTCGAGCGGGTCAGCGGCCAGGACCCACAGCTGGCCCGTGCCGCAGGTGATGCGGCGGCCGGTGCCTTGGGACGGTTGTTCCAGGGCGGTGCGGCGCAGGCGCCAGCGTGTTCCGTCGATCACCGCTACCGGCCCCTGCACGCGCGGGTGGTGGCCGGCGATGTTCCACGCGCGCACCTGCGTGTGGATGTACGAGGCCTTCGCGGACCAGTCCACGGTGGCGTAGTCCTCGCGGAAGAACCCGGCCCAGGTGCCCTCCTGCGCCGGCTGCGGATCGCCCGCGTCCCCGTGTACCAGCCGCCGCAGCACCTGCGGCAGCATGCGCGAGGCGGCCTGCAGCACACGGGTGTTGACTCCGGTGAAGGACCAGACATCGTCGTCCAGGGCGAGCGTCGTGCGGGCCAGCACGTACCCGGTGTCCAGCCCCGCGTCCATGCGGTGCCAGGTGACTCCGATCGTACGTTCGCCGTTGCGCACGGCCCATCCGACCGGGTTGGGGCCGCGGTAGGAAGGCAGGGCGGAGGGGTGGCAGTTGACCGCTCCCAGGCGGGGGGCGGACACGGCGGCGGCGGGCAGCTTCCTCGGGTAGCCGTAGCTGACCGCTACGTCCGGGGCGTAGGCGCGCAGCAGCGAGGCGACCGATTCCGTGCGGGAGGGGACGGCCAGGTCCACTCCGGGCGGAAGGTCGTGCTCGCCGAGCACGTGCCCTGGCCAGTCGGCGGGCCGCCGATAGCCGATCACCACCGGTACCTGGTGTCCCAGCGCGCGTAGTGACTCGACCAAGGGGGGAGCGGTCTGAGGGAGCGCCGCCACGACGGCGACGCGCAGCGCGGGGGTGCCCTGATCGTCCTGACTGTGCGGCGCAGCCGTCCCCGGTGTCTCCCGCGGGGTCATCGGGCGCCCCCAGCGACCTGAGCCGCCGCAGCGACATCAGCCGCCCCAGCCGCCTCGGCGGCCCGCAGCGAGCGGGGCCGCAGGTCGGTCCAGGAGGTCTCGATCCAGGCCAGGCACGTGGCTCGGTCGGCGCGGGGGTGTGCCTCGCGCCAGCCGGCCGGAACGGCGATGTGGGCGGGCCAGAGGCTGTGCTGGTCCTCGTCGTTGGTGAGCACCAGGAAGGTGCCGTCGAGGTCGTCGAAGGGGTTCATGCGTCTCCTCGGGTGAGGCCGGGGCACTGGGCCACCGGTACGGGTGCGGTCAGGTGCCCGCGGGTACGAGGGGCCCGTCGTGGCCGGTCGGTGCGGCGTCCGGGCCCGGACCGGGGGCGAGGGCGGCGGCCAGAGCGGCGGGGGTGGCTCGCTGCATGACCTGGGTCAGCGTGGCTGAGGGGTCGAGGCGTTCGCGCAGCCGTTGGAGCAACCGGGCCGCGAGCAGCGAGTGACCGCCCAGGTCGAAGAAGTTGTCGTCGATGCCGACCCGTTCCAGGCCCAGGACGTCGGCGTACGCCTCACACACCACGCCCTCGGCCGGTGTGCGCGGCTGCCTGATCCGGGCGGGGACGCGCTGGGGTTCGGGCAGGGCCCGGCGGTCCACCTTGCCGTTGACGGTCAGCGGCATGCGGTCCAGCACCATCACGCGGGCGGGAAGCATGAAGTCCGGCAGCACCCGGGCCAGCGCGTCGCGCAGTGCGGCCCCGTCCAGAGGGGCGGCGCCGGTCTCCTGCGAACCCACCGCGTAGCCGGTCAGCTCCTTGCCGCCGCGTCCGTCCGGCCCGGCGACCACGGCGGCCTGGACCACTCCGGGCAGGGCGGCCAGGACGGCCCGCACCTCGTCGGGCTCGATCCGGTGGCCGCGGATCTTGACCTGGTCGTCGTTGCGGCCGGTGAATTCGAGCGTGCCGTCCGGGAGCCGGCGAGCCAGGTCGCCCGTGCGGTACATCCGCGAGCCGGGCGGCCCCCAGGGGTCGGCGACGAACCGCGCGGCGGTCAGGGCGGGCCGGCCGAGGTAGCCACGTGCCAGCTGGTCCCCGGCCAGATGGAGCTCGCCGGCCACACCGTCGGGGACCGGGCACAGCCCCGAGTCCAGCAGCATCACCCGGGATCCGGGCACCGGACGGCCGATGCCGGGGCGCGCGGGCCAGTCGGCCGGCTCCCCGGTGACCTCGCCCGCGGTCACCACATGCGTCTCGGCCGGGCCGTAATGGTTGTGCAGGCGCTTGCCCCCGCGGGCGCACAGGGCGCGCAGCTGCGGGCCGACGACCAGTGCCTCACCGGCCTGCACGAGATGACGCAGGTCGGGCAGGACCTCCCGTTCCCCGTCGGCGAATTCGCACAGAGCGGCCAACACAGGGGTGGGGGCGAACAGTTCGGTCACGCGGTGCGCCCGCAGCCAGGCGGTCCAGGCGGCGGCGTCGGCACGGGTGTCCGCATCCGGGACGGCCAGCGTCCGCCCGCTGCACAGCGCCGTGAGGACCTCCTGGGTGGCGACGTCGAACGCCATCGAGGTGAACTGGGCCGTCACCGCGCCCGGTTCGGCCGGGAAGCGCTGCTCGTGCCAGTCCACCAGCCGGTCCATGGCGGCGCCGGGCATCACCACCGCCTTCGGTGTCCCCTGCGTCCCGGAGGTGTGCACCACGTAGGCCGGGTGACCGGGCAGCCGTACGGGGTGGCGACGGCGTTCGCCGTGCAGCAGGGGTTCGGGGGACACGTGGTGCGGCTCCAGCAGCATCCGCGGCACGGCGGCCGGGACGAGCGCCAGGGCCTCGTCGAACTCCTGGTGATGGACGAGCAGCGCGGGGCGCCCCTCGGCGGCCAGTGCCGCCACGCGGGGCGCGGGGTGGCGGGGGTCGAGCCACAGGTAGGCGGCGCCGGCCTTGAGGACCGCCAGCATCGCCGTCACCGCGTCCCGGCCACGCCGCAGGCACAGGGCCACCACGTCCTCGGCCCCGACGCCCCGGGCGCCCAGCTCCGCGGCCAGCCGGTCGGAGGACGCGTCCAGCGCCCGGTAGTCCAGCACCCCGTCGCCGTCCACCACGGCGGCCTGTCCGGGGGCCGTCCTCACCTGAGCCGCGAATCGTTCCAGCACGGGGACCGCCGCCGGCAACGCCTCCGCTGCCGGGGGCAGGCCTCCCGCGGCCGCGCCCATGGCCGCGACCCCGCCCGCGCCCATGTCCGCGACCCCACCCGCGGCCGGGACCCCGTCCACGGCCGTGATCCCGCCCCCGGCCGAGACCGGCTGCGCGGCAGGTACGGACAGGTCTCCCGCCAGTGCGCCCAGGGCGTCGACGAGCCGGCGGCCGATCTCCCGGGCGCCGGCCTCGCCCAGCCGCCCCGGCTGGTACTGGACCCGGATCGCCATCCGCTCGCCGGGGGACACCAGCAGGCACAGGGGGTAGTGCGTGCCGTTCTCCACCCGGCTGGACGTCACCCGCAGCTCCGCCCCCCACCGCGTGGCGAACGAGTCGGTGTAGGTCTCCAGTACGACGACGGTGTCGAAGAGCTCGCGCAGCCCGCAGGACCGGATGATCTCCGCCAGGCCCAGGTGCTGGAAGGGCATCATGCGGGTCCGCTGCTCCTGGAGTGCCGCCAGCAGGTCGGCTCGGTCGCCGGCCGCGGCGGTGTCCACCCGTACCGGCACCGCGTTGTTCATCAGCCCGACCATGGACTCGACCTGGGGCAGGTGGGGCGGACGGTCGGCGACGACCGTGCCGAACACCACGTCGGCGCGGCCGGTCAGCTGGGCCAGCACCAGCGCCCAGGCACCGAGGACCAGGGTGTTCAGGGACAGCGCCTGCTCGCGTGCCTTCGCCCGCAGGGCGGCCGTGCGCGCGGCCGGCAGCTCCAGCAGCACCGTGCGCGGACGGGCCTGCTGCTCCGCTCCCGCACAGGTCAGCAGCGTCGGCTCGGTCACGCCGCCGAGCAGGCCCTGCCAGTGCTTGCCCGCCAACGCGGCATCCTGGTCGGCGACGTGCTGCAGATAGGCCAGCGCGGACGGTCGCGCCGCCGGCCGGGGCGCGGCGCCCGCGGCGGCCTGCCCGTACAGGTCGGCGAGGTCGGCCAGGGCCACCTGCATCGACCAGCCGTCCATGAGGATGTGGTGGTAGCTCAGCAGCAGCCGACAGCGTCCCTCGTCCAGACGCAGCAGCACGGCCCGGAGCAGCGGCGGTGCGGCCAGGTCGAACGGCTCGTCCCGGTCCCGACGGGCCTCCTCGTCGGCGGCCCGCTCCCGATCCGCCCCGGACAGGCGCGTCAGGTCGACCTCCCGGAGCGGGACGTCGACGACCTCCGGCACCCGCTGCACCGCGCGGCCCCGGCAGTCCCATCGGAACCCCGCCCGGAGCGCCGGGTGCTGGGCGGTGAGCGCGGACAGCGCCGTGCGCAGCGCGGGCGCGTCCACCGGCCCTTCCAGTTCGAGCACGGTCTGGACGTGGTAGGGGTCCGCAGCGCCCTCGCCCTTGTGGGCGTGGTAGAGCAGCCCCTCCTGGAGCGGGGAGCAGGGCCACCGCTCCTCCTCCCGCTGGGCCGGCAGGGCCGGCGTCGTGGCCCGCTCGGGCACACCGGCATCGGCCGCGCGGGCGAACGCGGCCAGTACGTCGGCCCACTCCGCTGCCAGCCCCGCCACGTCACCGCTGTCCACCAGCCGCGCCGACCAGCGCCAGACGGCGGTCAGCAGCGGCTCCCCGGTGCGCTCGTCGACGACGGCGTTGATCTCCAGCGGATGCGACAACGGCTGCCGGGCGGCGCGGTGGATGCCCAGCACGGGCGCCTCCGCGGCGTAGGGCCACGGGTCACGGCCCGGAACGGCATAGCGGCCAAGGTAGTTGAAGAGCACCGGCCGTCCGGGTGCCGCCGACAGCAGACCGGCCGCCTGCGGATGCAGGTGCCGCAGCAACCCGTACGACGCGCGGTCCCGCGGCACCTGCTGCCACTGCTCCCGCACGGCACGCACCGCTTGGGCCAGCACCGTGTCCTGCGCACCGCCGGCCGCGGGACGGGCGGCCTCCGAGGGGCATGCGAGACGGACCGGGAACATGCACGTGAACCAGCCCACGGTGGCGGACACGTCGGCCTCCGGGCCGCCGCCTCCTACGCTGTCCGGGCCGTGGCCCTCGCTGTCCCGGCCGTGCCCCTCGGTGTCCAGGACGAGCGTCCGGGAACCGCCGCGCCGGGCCGCGGCCACGGTCAGCGCAGCCAGCAACAGCTCCTGCGTCGTGGCGCCGTAGTACGCCGGGGCCGCGGTGAGCAGGGCGCGGCCGACCGCGGCCGGCAGGACCGACTCCATGGAGCGGGACGTGCCGATGGTGTCCAGCGTCGGATCCAGCCGCCCTCGCGCCGGCCACGGCGTGGCCGCCGGCACGCTCGCCGCCTGCCAGTGCGGCAGCGTCGCCAGCACCTCGGCGCTGGTGGCCCGGGCATTGTGCGACCGCACCCAGCGGCGGTATGGGGTGGCCGCACCCCAGGCGCCCAGCGCGTGCGGATCCTCGGCGGCCCGCGCCAGGTCCTGGGTGAGCACCTGCCAGGAGACCCCGTCCACCACCAGATGGTGCACGGCGAGCAACAGGCGGCCCGGCCGGGTACGGCCCGCGTCCCACCACACCGCCCGCAGCGTCCGTCCCGCGGGCAGGTCCAACGACCGCATGGCGCGCGCCACGGCCTCCCGGACCGTGCCGGAGGACGGGGCGTCGGGCAGCTCGCGTACGTCCACCACGTCCAGGACCGTGCCCGCCTCCACCTCGCCCGGGGTCAGCACCTCGGGCTGCCACACGGCCGCGGTGGACGGGTCGGGCAGCCGGGTGCGCAGGGCGTCGTGGCGGTCGAGCACCGCCTGCAGCGCCGCGACGAGCGCCCCGCGCTCCAGGCCGGGCGGCGTCTCGACCAGCACGGACTGGACGAACTCGCCCACGCCCGGACCCTGTTCACGTAACCACAGCGCGATCGGCGGCAACTCCAGCCTGCCGGTGGCCGACCGGTGCAGCAGGTCCGCGGCCGGAGCCGCCGCCTGCGCGGCGGCGGCCAGCGCACCGGGGGTGCGCAGCCGGAACACGTCCTGCGAACTGATGGCCACGTTCTCCCGGCGGACCCGGCTGACCAGGCGCATCGCGGTGATGCTGTCGCCGCCCAGCGCGAAGAAGTCGTCGCCGGTACCCGTCTCAGCCAGGCCGAGCACCTCGGCGAAGGCGGCGCACAGCGCCCGTTCCGCGGGCGTCCGGGCGCCGCCCAGGCCACCTCGCACGGCGGCGGGCGCGGGCAGCGCCGCCCGGTCCACCTTGCCGTTCACGCTCAGCGGGATCTCGTCGATGAGCATGACGGCCGCGGGCACCAGATACTCGGGCAGCACCCGGCTCAGCCGGGAGCGCAGATCTTCCCCCGCGACGCCGCCGGCGTCGCGTTCGGGAACCGCGTAGCCGATCAGCCGGCCTTCCTTCACGACCACGACCGCGCGGGCCACCCCCGGCAGCGCGGCCAGCGCGGCGCGTACCTCACCCGGCTCGACCCGGTGGCCGCGGATCTTGACCTGGTCGTCGTCGCGCGCCAGGTATTCCAGCGCGCCGTCGGAGCCCCGCACGGCCAGGTCACCGGTGCGGTACATGCGGGTACCGGGCGGGCCGTACGGATCGGCGACGAAGCGTTCGGCGGTCATGCCGGCCAGACCGAGGTACCCCTGGGCAACCTGCTCACCGGCGACGTACACCTCACCGGGTTCCCCGGGCGGCACCACGGTGAGATCGGGACCGAGCAACCGCACGACCGCCCCGGGCAGCCCGGTACCGATCGGCACCCGTGCCACCGGGACCGGCCGATCAGGCGGCAGGAGGTGCAGGGTGGTGAACGTGGTGCACTCGGTGGGCCCGTAGACATGCCCGATCCCCACCTGCGGACAAGCTGCCCTGACCTGCGCGAACGCCCGCGCGTCCGCCGCCTCTCCACCGGTGAGCACCGTGTGCAGACCTCGCAGCGCGCCCGGGTCGTCCGCGGCGATCTGGTTGAACCAGGCGGTGGTGAGGAAGACGCCGGTGACGCCGTGATCGGCGACCAGGGCTGCCAGCCGGTGCGCGTCCACCCGGTCCTCGGCCGGGACGACCACCGTGCCGCCCCGGGTCAGCGGCAGCCACAGGTCATGGCTGAGGGCGTCGAAGCCCAGGGCGGAGACGAGCGCCGTGACCCGGTGCCCGGGCCCGTCCCAGTGCGGGTCGGCGGCGAAGTGCGCCAGGTTGCGGTGGGTGAGTTGCACGCCCTTGGGGCGGCCGGTCGACCCGGAGGTGTAGAACACGCAGGCCACGTGGTCGAGTTCGCCGTCCCGTACGGCCGGGCGCAGGGCGCTCCCGGCCGAGCGTGAGGACGTACCCGGGGAGGCCGGCAAGGTGATCGGCACGGTGACCGGCTGCGGCCCGCCCGGCCGCGTGGTCCCCCCGGCCGGTACGAGCACCGCCGCGCACCCCGCGTCCGCCTCGATGGCCGCCAGCCGCTCGGCCGGCGTACGCGGATCCAGCACCACGGCGGCGGCGCCGGTCTCGAAGACCGCGAGCAACGCGGCGACCAGCCCGGCCGAGCGCGGCAGCCGCAGCGCGACCGCTGCCCCGGGACCGACGCCGGCCTCACGCAACCGGGAGGCCAACTCCCCTGCCCAGGAGCACAGTTCGCGGTACGAGCAGCTTCCCCCACTGTCCTCCACGACGGCGGTCCGGTCCGGCGCACGAAGAGCGGCGGCCGCGACCGCCCGGTGCACGGGCAGCGGAACACCGGTCTCACCGACCGGGTAGGCGGGTGCCAACGTTTCTGCCGAAAAGATCATGGACGTCATCCAAGACGTACCGGAACACTGCTCCGTCCGCGCGCCACCCGAATGGCGCAGCTGGACCATCCGATCGGGTGCGCAAAAAACTTTGCGCCCCCCTTTGGGCCGCCAACTCGCCCACGACTGCATCGAGGTTGGGACACATCCCCGCACCAGGGGGCGCACGCCATACCCCGCGCGACCCCTCGGCAAGCCGAAGACCACGTCCGGCTCGGTCGCGGTCGCGCTCGTGCCCGCTGGAGGCCTTTGACGCCGGGCCGGTGGCGACCTGACCCGGCCGGTTCAGGCCGTGCGGGAACTACGCCGCGCGGTGGAGGAACGCGACTTCCTCGCCCTGCGGATCGTGCCCTGGCTGTGGCAACTCCCGCCCACGGAACCGCTGCACCCCCCGCCGTGCACGGCCTGCGTCGGATTCGGCATCCCGTGGACCATGGAGATGATCGCCGTGGCCGACAAGCACGCCGACGCCTCCATCGACACCAGCGCCTGCACCGCCCGCCGGATGTTCAACCTCTGGCACCGGCGGGCGGGAAGCGGCGGCCGACCGGGACGGCGCACACCGCCCGCCGGCCGACCCGGGGCCGCACGATCGCCGCCACCAGCGCGTCCGCCACGGGCTGCAACCATTCGCCAGATGCCGAAGCAATGGGGCACCCTGGACCCATGAACCACGACGAAGCACCCGCCCCGGCCCCGGCGGACCCTCCCGCTCCCGCGGCCCGGCTGGCCGCCCTCGCCGCCGCCCTGGCCGACGAGACCCGGGCGGCCATCTGTATGACGCTGCTGGAAGGGCGGGCCTGGACCGCGGGCGAGCTGGCCCGGACCACCGGGGTCGCCCCGTCCACCGTCAGCGGCCACCTGCACCGGCTCCTCGAAGCGGGGATCTGCGTGACGGAGCGGCAGGGGCGGCACAGTTACGTGCGCATCGCCGACGCCGCCACGGCCCGCCTGGTGGACGCCCTGGCCTCCTACGCCGTCCCCGGCCGGGACGCGGCGCACACCGTCCCGGTGGTCGCCGCGCCCGACCCGCTGGCCCGTGCCCGCACCTGCTACGACCACTTCGCGGGCCGGCTCGGCATGGCGGTCACGGACGCGATGGAAGACCGCGGCCTGCTGCGCACCGAAGCGGTCTTCGCGCTGACCGACGCGGGTCTGGACTGGTGCCGTGAGGCGGGCGTCGACGTGACGGCCGCCGGCCGCCGGCCGCTGGTCAGCTCCTGCCTGGACTGGACCGAACGCCGCCGCCACCTCGGCGGCACGGTCGGCGCCAGGCTCTGCGCGCGGGCCCTGGACGACGGCTGGGTGGTCCGCCCCGAGGGCGGCGGCCGGGGGCTGCTGGTGACGCCGGCAGGGGAGGAGGCCCTCGGCAGGCTCCTGGGCCTCACCCCGGCGGCGTGGAGTTAGGCCACCGGAAGCCGCAGCCACCGTAAAAATACTTCGGCGACTACCGAAGTGTTCGGTGTAAGGTCGGAGACATGAAGACCCAGCCGCCTGCGCGCCCGCGCGTCCTCCCGCCCTACCTCCCCACCCTCGGCGCCGTCTGCTTCACGGTGTTCGCCTGGGCGTCCGCCTTCGTCTCCATCCGCAGCGCGGGAGCCGCCTACTCGCCGGGGGCGCTCGCCCTCGGCAGGCTCCTCGCCGCCTCACTGGTGCTCGTCGTGCTCCTCCTCCTGCGCCGCGAGGGCCTGCCCCCGCGCGGCGCCCGGCGCGGCATCCTGCTGTCCGGCCTCGTCTGGTTCGCCGGCTACACGGTCGCGCTGAACTGGGGTGAGCGACTCGTCGACGCGGGCACCGCGTCCCTCCTCGTGAACACCGGGCCGATCCTGATGGCGCTCCTGGCCGCGCGCCTGCTCGGCGAGGCCCTACCGCCCCGGCTCGTGGCCGGTATGGCGGTCTCCTTCGTCGGAGCGGTGGTCGTCGGCCTGTCGATGTCGTCCGGCAGCGACGGCACGACCTCGGTGCTCGGGGTCGTGCTGTGCCTGCTCGCGGCGGTGGCGTACGCGACGGGCGTCGTCGCGCAGAAGCCCGCCCTCTCGTACGGGACGCCGCTGCAGATCACCGCGTACAGCTGCCTCACCGGAGCCGCGGCCTGCCTGCCGTTCGCCGGCCGGCTGGCGGCCGAGGTCCCGAAGGCCCCGCTCTCCGCGACCTTGAACATGCTCTACCTGGGCGTGGTCCCGACCGCCCTCGCCTTCACCACCTGGACGTTCGCCCTCGCGCGGATGCCGGCCGGGAAGCTCGGCGCGACGACCTACGCGGTGCCGGCCATCGTGGTCCTGCTGAGCTGGCTCCTCCTCGGCGAGGTCCCGGCCTGGCTCACCCTCCTCGGCGGCCTGCTCTGCCTGGCCGGAGTGGCCGTCTCCCGCTACCGGCCACGGGCCGCGGCCACCCCGGCGGTCGAGGACCCACGGGCGGTCGGACACGCCAGTGGCACGGACGCCCCCTCCGGTACGGGAGCGGCGTCGCAGAAGCGGCACAGCTGAAAGGGGGGGAGGCGACGGGGCCTGCGGTGGCGTTGCAGCCCGGCGCACCCTGATCTCACCGTGCACGAAGGCGGCGCACCCGGGTCCCCCGCCCACGCCCGGGCGGGGCAACCGGCTCGCTCACTCAGGTCCTCGTCGCGGACAGCGTGGTGGAAGTGTGGGCGAGCTCGACGAACCGGCGTCGCACCGATGGGTCGAGGGATGAAACCTGGGCAGGTGCACCCCCGGGCGGGGAACCACGATCCTTCGATCGGCCCAGGAGGAGCCTTGAGTGACTTCCAGGAATCGAGCCGCCGGCACGACAGCAGCGCGGCGGCGGTAGCGCAGACGGTGCAGGACAAGACGAGCGAGGGTGCCGCTCTGGTCGGCGGCAAGGCCGCCGAGGTCGGCGGGACGGTGAAGGAGCAGGCGGCCGACGTCGTCGGCGAGGCCACCTCCCAAGCCCGCAACCTCGCCGGCGGCCTGCGCGATCAGCTCCAGGGCCAGGCACAGGCCCGGACGAAGAGCCTGGCGCAGAACGTGCGCCGGCTCGCGCAGGAACTGCGGGAGATGAGCGAGAACGGCAAGCCCGACTCCACCATGGCCGGTGTGGCCCGGAAGATGGCCGAGGGCGGCAACCGGGCCGCCGACCGCATCGAGCAGCGCGGCCCCGACGGGCTGCTCGCAGACCTGCAGAACTTCGCACGCCGCCGCCCGGGCGCCTTCCTCGCGAGCGCGGCCGTGGCCGGCTTCCTCATCGGGCGGGCCGAGAAGGGCGTCGTCAAGGCCGCCTCCGCCGGCACCGGTAGCGGCGAAGGCAGCGGGCCCCAGGCTGCACCAGCAGACCGGACCGATGGAGGCATGCCTGCGGTCCAACACTCCGGCATACCACCCGGGTACGACGACCTGACCGACACCTACGGCCAGTCGCAGCCCCCGCACGTGGTCCCCATGCCGTCCGCCCGCCCGCCGGACGACGGCTCGTCGCAGCGAGCGGAAGGGATGTGAGTCGTGGCCACCGCACACCAGGAACGGCCGACGTACCATGCCCCGCCCCACCGGCAGGCCGCAGAACCCTCGATCGGTGATCTGGTCGAAGCCATCGGCCAAGACGTCTCAGGGCTGGTCCGCACCGAGATCGAACTGGCGAAGGCGGAGCTGACGCAGGAGTTCGCCCAGGCCGGCAAGGCGGGCGGGATGCTGGGCGGCGCCGGCTACGCCGGCCACATGGCGATGCTGTTCGGCAGCCTCACGGTCGTCTTCGCGATGGCCAGCGTGATCCATATCGCCTGGGCCGCGCTGATCGTCACCGCCGTGTGGGCCGCCGTCGGCGCGGCCCTCTATGTGAGCGGACGTGCGGGCTGGCGCAATGTCCACCTCAAGCCCGAACAGACCGTGGAGTCGCTGAAGGAGGATGCGCGATGGGCCCGACACCCGACGAGCTGAGGACCGACGCGGAGTACCGGCGCGCGCACCTGGCGCGCAGCGTCGACGCCCTCGCGGACAGGATGACCCCCCGCACAATGGCGCAGCGCAAGGTCACATCGGTGCGCCACCGCGTCAGCGGAGTGAAGGAGCGCGTGATGGGCACGGCACAGAACACGGCGCACGGAGCCACCGAGGGTCTGAGTCAGGCCACCGGCACCCTCGCGGAGACCGCCAAGGACGTCGGCACGACCGTGGGCGAGACCCTTCAGCAGGCGCCTGCGCAGGCGAAGCGGCAGACCCAGGGGAGCCCGCTGGCCGCCGGGCTGATCGCCTTCGGCGCCGGCATGCTCACCGCTGCGCTCCTGCCGACCTCCGAAGCCGAACAACGTGTCGGACGGCAACTGAGGGAGCACTCCGAAGAGCTGCTGCACCCCGTCAAGCAGACGGTCGGCGAAGCAGTCCAGGAGGTCAAGGAGGAGATGCGGGAGCCCGCGGCGCAGGCCGTGGAGGCAGTGAAGAGCACCGCCCAGGAGGCCGCGGAGACCACCAAGGACCAGGCCCGCAGCGCCGGCCAGGAGACGGCGCAGGGGCTCCGCGAGGTGGGCCAGGACGCCGCCGCAGACGTGCGCCGCACCCCCGGCACCTCCGGTTCTCCTCAGTGACCGAGAAACCGGCCCCGCCCCGGGAGTGACGCCTCCCAGGTGTCAGTACGAGGAGGCCAGAAGCAGCCCGGCCGGACAGGCCGGCGCCAGGCGGTGAGCACGACGGGTCCGGGGAGAAATCGCTTGCGCCGGCGCGAGGGGTGAGCACAATCGGCGCGTGCAGATCGTGTCGTTCCCCGAAGTAGCCACCCCCGCCGCCTTGCGCGTCCAGGTGAGAGAGATCCAAGAGCAGGCATGGCCGTCCGCGTCCGGGTCGGACGCTGCTGTCGACACCCCGACCCACGATCCCGCACTGCGCCCGTTGTCGATGCTGCTTGTGGACGAGGGGACCGTGCTGGCCGCGCTGGACATCCTGTGCAAGGAAATCGTCCATGCCGGCCGGCGACTTTCGGCGGGTGGGCTGAGCACGGTGGTGACGAGCAAGCAGGCACGAGGCCGTGGACACGGCCGGCAACTGGTGGCAGCGGCACGCGAGAGGATGATCGCTCAGAGCCTGGACCTGGGCCTGTTCACGTGTGATCGCCCGCTGCAGGCGTTCTACGAGAGCGCCGGCTGGCGTGTGCTCCCGGGAGCCGTACTCATCGGAGGAACCCCGCAGGCTCCTTTCCCCAGTGATCAGCCCGGCTTCGACAAGGTCACGATGGCGGACTTCTTCTCGACTGCGGGCCGTCAGGCACAGGAGTCGTTCCACCACTCCCGCATCGAGCTGTATCCGGGGGAGATCGACAAGCTCTGGTGACGGCCGCCAAACGCCGGCGAGCCGGGGCACCGGGTGAACGGCTCAGACCTCGCCCGCAGACGCAGGTCCGGATGGGCGGCGGCGCACGTGGGGGTCTGGGCCGGGCGGTGGCGCGTGCTGTCGCAGGGGTGGCGGGGACGCCCCGGATCGCTCGGGCGGCCCCGGCCGAGGAGGGCCGTTGTCAGAGGCAGCGGATACCTTGCAGCTCAGCACAGAACCAAGGCAGGCAGCAGCAAGAGGAGCGGCAATGGTCGTCGAGGTGGGTTACGCGCAGGCGTGGGACCTGGAGGCTTGTGCGCCCTGGCGGCCGATGCCCGCCGAGGAAGCCCGGGAGCGGGATGCCGCCGGACTCCCGTACGTGGTGGTGTACCGGGAGCCGGGTCGGAAGGCCCCGCTCGAAGTCCGGCTGGTCTCCTGGCAGGACCACTACGTCGGGCTGTGGGTCTACGACGCCCAAGGCCGCCGCACCTACGATCTGGACATGCGGCTGCTGGACGACCCGTCGCGGCTGCTGCGCCGGTACTCCGTCGGCTGGTACTACACAGGCCCGGAGATGGCGGAGTTCGACAAGGCGTGCCCCCGCATCACCGTGGACCTCTTCCCGGAGGGGAGGGGCCGACGGACGGAGGAGCCGCAGGGACAGGGCGGGGGCTCCCACATCACCTCGCCCGTCCTCCGGGACGACGAGCGCTGGATGGACCGCCCCGCCTTCGGGGAGTGGCCGCTGCTCTCGGCCCAGGTGCACGGGATCACCGAGCCGCCGGCCTTCGAACCGGCCGTGGTCGCCGAGGCCGCCGAGCCGAGTGACGGAGGCGCCCCTGCGACCTGCTGGCGTCCGCCGCGCCCCGCGCAGGCCGGGCCGATCAACGAGCTGTTCCGGCCGGGGGTGCGCGTGACCGACGGGTACCACCCCGAGATGACCGTCGTGGAGCCGCGCCGGGTCGCCACCCTGCGCGTCCCCAGCGGGCTGCTGGCCGTCTCCGGCCCGGACACCGACGACGGCGACGGGCCGCGCATCACGATCCCTGTCCCGCCCGGGGAGTACGTACTCGACGAGGCGCGGGTCCGCTTCAGCTACCAGTGCGAGTGGCGGAACGCCGAGGTCACGACCACGCAACCCACGGCCGTCCGCCTGCTCGTCCACGAGACCCCCGCAGCGACCTGGGAGATGGCCCTCGGCCCGGACGACGATCCCCGGCTGTTCATCGAGCAGCAGATAGCCGGCTTCACCACCGACGGTGCCACCGGCTGCTTCGCCGACGCCGGGTCCTGGGAACCCCTCGTCGCCCTCTTCGAGCGGGGGCTGATCCAGGGGGAGCCGGACCTGGACGGCTACGAGGACCTCGACGACGGTTCCATGTTCATGCAGCACACCTGGGACGAGGCCTCCGGCGGCGAACTCATGTCCTTCGCGACGACCGGGGACGGTACCTACCCCGTGTGGGTCGGCCGTTCCGAGGCCGGTGAGGTGGTCGGCGTCGTGGTGCTGGTGGAGGCAATGCCCGAAGTGCTCCCGGAGCGGGACAGAACCCCCACCGATGCGGCTGCGTAGGCGAGCCCTGCCTGCGGGCGCAGTCGCGGGCTCGCGGAGGTTCCGCAGCGTCGACGCAGACGTCTCGCCGACCTGGTGGTCCCACCACGGAGAACCAGCTGCCCCGCCGTGCTGTCCTGACAGCTTTCCGACGGGATCCATCTTCCGCCAGCGGACGACGGCGGCCATGACGCACTCCGGACCCGCCCGGTTCGACCCCGGTGACGGCGACGGCGACGGCGACGGCCGACCCGCTCGCGGGCCTGAGTCGCTGAGCTTCGCGGCTACCGGCCTGGCCGAGCTCCAGCACCCTGACCGCGCGGACCGCCGGCCGCCGAACGCACCGCACCTCGAACTGGTTGGCGAGTGATGTCCCGCGTCTGGCAGGGTCGGTCACATGGATTGCATCTTCTGCGGGCTCATCCGCGAAGGTACTGCCGACTGGGTGGAGCGTGGTCCGGTGGCCTGCGCCTTTACGCCGCTGAATCCGCTGGCGCCCGGTCACACCCTGGTGGTTCCGACGCTCCATCACGCGGACATCTTCGAGACCCCGCCCGACGCCCTCGCGGAGGTGATGGCGCTGGTCCAGCGCGTGGCCGAGGCCGCGCGGACCGCCTTGAACGCCTCTGGTGTGAACATCCTCAGCGCGAGCGGCCCGGGATCGGAGCAGTCAGTGCCCCATCTGCACGTCCATGTCGTTCCGCGATGGGTGGACGACGGAATCACGACGTGGCCGGCCGGGCGCTCCGTGCATCACGTCGCCGGCCGTCCGGGGGCGCGGCTCGCCGAGGCGCTGGCTCCAGGCCGACAGCACACGAGTTGAGCCAGAGCCGGAGCTCGTGAGCAGGAGGCCGGATCCTCGTGGACAGGGGTCATGAGCGAGGAGCGTCTGCGTGGCGCCCAGGGGACGTCGTCCCGGCCCGGCCTCCTCGGAGCGACGCCAGCTCCTGTCCGTCCGCGTGTGGGGGAGAGGCCGTTGCGCGCAGCCGACCATCGACGCCCGAACCCGTGCCACCGGCCTGGAAGCAGGGCGCTGCTGCGGCCGACACCATCCCCGCCCCGCCAGCGGGCAGGCGGCGGTGGGGAAGGGCGCGGAAGTCCGGCGGCGGCCAGGAGGTCCGGTGCCCCCTCGCCGGACAGACCGGCAGCCCCGACCCCCCACT
>NZ_RPRY01000121.1 GCF_003949795.1 Streptomyces sp. WAC06614 | reverse complement strand
CTTCGAGCCCGCCACGGGGGACGGGGCCGGGCCCGCTGGGCCGGCCGTGGCGCGGGCCGCCGAGGTGCGGGCCGCGTACGAGGGGCTGCTGCAGATCCGCCGCCTGTTGAACGGCCCGGCGGGCGAGGGGGTTCCGGCGCCCTGGGAGCGGCAGCGGCCGGTGCGCGCGGTCGCCCTCGCGCTGGAGGCCGCCGGGCTGCCGCCGTCCGCGGTGGACCCCGCCGACACGCGGCTGCGGACCGCGACCGGGTACGTCGCCGCACCCGGCGAGGGGCCCGGACAGGTGCGGGTCACATGGGCCGGACCGGCGGGCGGCGGGGCCGCCGCGGAGGAACAGGAACGGCTGGGGTCGTGCGCCGAGGTGCTGGGGCGGCTCGGATGGGAGTGCCTGCTGTACCGGGGCCCGCGCGGGCGCCGCTTCCTGGAGGTCGAGCCCCCGCGCTGACCGGGGTGGCGCGTCGTCCACAGGCCGGCCGGGGCCGCGGCCGCCGTTGTCACAGGCCGTTGCCACGGTCCGTACATGACGCACCGTGACCGATCCCTGCACGTCCTCCGTGGCCGCCCGGACCTGGCGGCGGGGCCGGCCGACGGCGGGCTGCTGGCCGCGCTCGGTCCGGAGCTGGCCGCGCTCGGAGCGTTCCGGCACGCGGCCCGGGCCCGGCGGCTGCAGGCCTCCCTCCAGGACGAGCCGTGGGACCGTGCCGCGGCCCTGCTGCACGCAGCGGAGCTGGAGCGGCGGGCCGGTGACCTCGATGCGGCCTGACAGGCCCTGCGCGGGTCGGTCACCGTCCTGGCCGACGGGCCGGGCCCGCACTTCCCGCCGCCCGCCCGTCCCACCACCGACCGGCTGCGGGAGGACCTGGGCCGGGCCGTCCTGGAGGAGCACACCCGGCTGGCGGGCGCGGCCCGGGCCGCGGAGGGTCGGGCCGCCCTGGGGGGGAGGAGATACGCACGGCGGCCGAGCGTCCGGCCAACAGGCCCGCGGGACCGCCGCGGGCCTGAGCCGGGCCCCTGCGCCTGGGCGCAGGGGCCCGGCCCGGCCCGGGCGAGGTGGGGGGTCAGTCCGGGTGGCGCAGGAGGCGGAGGGCGTTGGCCACCACCAGGAGGGTGGAGCCCTCGTGCGCGAGGACGGCGGGGCCGATGCCCAGGCCGAGGACCGTCGCCGGGACCAGGACGGCCACCAGGCCCAGGCTCAGCCACAGGTTCTGCCGGATGATCCGGCTCGCCTTGCGGCTGAGACCGGTGACGAACGGCAGCCGGCGCAGGTCGTCGGACATCAGCGCGATGTCCGCCGTCTCCAGCGCGACGGCCGAGCCGGCCGCGCCCATCGCCACGCCCACCGTGGCCCCGGCCATGGCGGGTGCGTCGTTGACGCCGTCGCCGATCATCGCCGTACGGCCGCCCGCCCGCAGCCGCGCCACCGCGGCGACCTTGTCCTGCGGCAGCAGCCCGCCGTGCACCTCGTCCATGCCGACGGCCCGTCCCACGGCGTCGGCCACCCGCGGGTCGTCGCCGGACAGCATCACCGTGCGGGTCACGCCGAGCCGGCGCAGGGCGGCGACGGTGGCCGCGGCGTCCGGACGGGGCGCGTCCATCAGGGCCAGGGTGCCCAGGTGGCGGTCGCCCCGCCGGACGAGCATGGTGGTCCGGCCGGCCCGGGCCAGTTCCTCGGTGCGCGCGCGCAGCGCCTGCGGCACGGGCGGACCGGTGAGCGAGTCCAGGTGAGCCAGGCTGCCGATGTGGACGGTCTCGCCGTCGAGTCGAGCGGTGACGCCCCGGCCGACGAGGGCCCGTACGTCCCGGGCCTCGCCGACGGCCACGGATGCGGCGGTCCCGGCGGCGGTGCCGTCGGCGCTCCCGGCGTCGGCGGCGCCCGTGGCGGTTCCGGCGTCGGCGGCCAGGAGGGTCGGGGCGTCGCGGACCACGGCCTGGGCGAGCGGGTGGTCGCTGCCGCGCTGCACGGCGACGGCGGTGCGCAGCAGTTCGGCACGGTCGACGCCCTTGGCGGGCTCGACCTCGGTGAGCCGCGGCCGGCCCTCCGTCAGGGTGCCGGTCTTGTCGAAGGCGACGGTCCGCAGCCGGCCGAACTCCTCCAGCGGAGCGCCGCCCTTGACCAGGACACCGCTGCGCGCGGCCCGGCCGACGGCGCTGAGCACGGCGGCGGGCGTGGCGATGGCCAGGGCGCAGGGGCTGGCGGCGACCAGGACGGCCATGGCGCGGTAGAAGGTGTCGGTGAAGGGTTCGCCGGTGAGGGCGCCGATACCGAGCAGGGCGGCCACGAGGGCGAGCACGGCCGGGACGAAGATCCGGGTGAAGCGGTCGGTGAACCGCTGGGTCGGGGAGGTGCGCCCCTCGGCCTCCTGGACCATGCGGACCACATGGGCGAGGGTGTTGTCCCGGGCGAGCCGGGTGACCACGACCTCCAGGGCGCCCGCGCCGTTGACGCTGCCGGCGAAGACCGTGGCGGCCGGGTCGGTGGCGGTGGCCGGGTCCGTCAGGGCGGCCGCACGGTCGGCGACCGGGGCCTTGTCCACCGGGATGCTCTCGCCGGTCAGGGGCGACTGGTCGACGCTGCTGGTGCCGGCCGCGACGAAGCCGTCGGCGGGCAGCCGGGTGTGCGGCCGGACCAGGACGGTGTCCCCCACCGCCAGTTCCTCGACCGGCACCTCCACCGCGGCGGCCGGGCCGGTGGGGGTGGCCCGGTCGGTGTCCTCCCGGCGGCGCAGGCGGAGTGCGGTGCGCGGGGCCAGCCGGGCGAGGGCCTCGACGGAGCGCCGGGCCCGGCCCATGGCGTAGCCCTCCAGGGCGTGCCCGACGCCGAAGAGCACCAGCAGGACGGCGCCCTCCTCCCAGCGGCCGATCGCGGCGGCTCCCGCCGCGGCGACGAGCATCAGGAAGTCCACCTCGAAGCGGCCCCGCCGCACGGTCGCCAGGGCCTCGCGGAGCGTGAAGAAGCCGCCGAAGACATAGGCGGCCAGGAACAGGGCGAACGGGGCCGTGCCGCCCGAGCCGGTCAGGTCCAGGACCAGCCCGGTGAGGTAGGAGACCAGGGCCAGTCCGGCGAAGGCCTGCTCGGCGCGCTCCCCGAGGACGCCGTGGCCCTGGCCCCGGTGGTCGCCGGCCCGGTCGTTGCCGGCCCTGCCGCCGTCGGCGCCCCGGCCCCGCGCGGGCCCGGGCTCCGGGTTCGGCGGCCGGGAGGCGCGCCCGACCTCGCGGGCCGTCGGACGGCGGCGGGCGGGGGCCGGGGCCCCGGCGGTGGCGCAGGAGCCGCAGGTGGCGGCTCCGGGGGCGTGGAGGGCGGTGGTGTGTCCGGTCGGCTGAGCAGCATTTTTCCTCATGACATCAACATATCAGCACATCCACATATGTGCACCAGTAGACTGCGGTCATGGAACTTCTGTCCGACGCGGATGCCACGGCGGTCGCCGAGGTCATGCAGGGCCTGGCCGCCCCGGCCAGGATCCGCATCCTGGCCCGTCTGCTCGCCGCGCCCTGCGCGGTCGGCGAGCTGGCCGAGGACCTCTCCCTCGGCCAGCCCACCGTCTCCAACCACCTGCGGCTGCTGCGCCACCTCGGCCTGGTGACCGGCCGCCGCACGGGCCGCAGCGTGGTCTACGAGCTCCACGACGAGCACGTCAGGGCCCTGCTCCAGCAGGTCCTGGCCCATGTCCACCACGGGCCGGACGACGCTCGGGCGTAGCCGGGCCCGGCCCACGCCCCCGGGGTGCTACGGCGCCCCGAAGGTCAGCGTCAGTTGCGGCGTCCCTTCGTTCGCCTGGGCCTGCGCGGACCACAGCCACAGGGCGTCGTTCCCGCTGCCGGTCAGGGCCACGCTGTACGAGGTCCCCAGCGCGGCCGCGACCGCCGCCGTGTCCAGGGCGGTGGTGTGGACCGCCGATCCGTCCGGGATCCCCGGGTAGGTGCCGAGCACCGTGGCGCCGAGGGCCGGGCGGTTGTCGTACGTGGTCCCCGACTCCGTCCACGCACCGGTGACCGGGACCACCGAGACGGTGTCCACCGTCCCCGCCCCGCTCATGGTGCTCGTCCTCACGGCGAGCGCCGCCGACTTCAGGACCGTCCCGGCGGGCGCCGCCGGGAGGCCGAAGCGCAGGTAGCTCGTGTAGAGCGGGTTGCCGCGGACCGCCAGCGACCCCGAGGTGCCGAAGTTGCTGCCCGGCGCTCCGGCGTTGGCGTAGGTGTCCTCGGTGGCGGGGACCACCGCGACCGTGTCGGCGGGGGCCTTGGCCAGGGTGAAGTGGTGCTGCACCTGGGCCGCGGTCAGGACGGTCGGGTAGACGGCCGTCTCGTCGACCTGGCCCGCCCACAGCTCGCTGGTCGGCTTGTTGGGCCAGCCGCCCAGGCTGTCGCCGCCCACGTGCCAGTAGCCGGCGAAGTTCTCGTGCGTGGTGACGTTCAGCGTGCCGCGCTGGACGCCGTCCACGTACAGGACCATGCCGCCGGGGCCCTGGGTGGCGACGGCGTGGTGCCAGGCGTTGTCGTTGTACGCGGCGGCGGTGGTGATCGTACGGACGGCGCCGTTGTAGACGCCGAAGACCAGCCGGCCGTCGTTCGTCATGTACAGGTGCTTGTCGTAGCGGTTGCTGCCGCGGTCCTGGTTGTTGCCGAAGCCGAGGATCTTGCCGCCGCGGGTGGTGCCGGTGCGGAACCAGGTCTCCAGCGTGTACGTGCTGCCGACCGAGTGACGGCGGTCCCCGTAGACCCGGTTGTCGGTGCCGTTGAAGCCGATCGCCGTACTCTTGCCGGTCACGGCGGCAGGGGTCTGGCGCAGCGCCGGGCCGTTGAGGTGCACGCCGGCCGCGTTGCCGCCGGCGGAGGAGTCGGCGACGTACGGCAGCACGGAGTCGTCGTAGCGCCAGTACAGTTCGGCGCCGTCCGCGCGGACCTGCGCCGGGTACACCTCGGCCGAGGTCGGCACGGTCACCGTGGCGGGGGCCGACAGGGCGCTGGTGTTGCCGGCCGCGTCGGTCGCCGTCACCCGGTAGGTGTACGTCTGGCCGGGCGTGACGGCGGTGTCCGTCCAGGAGGCCTGCGGCCGCTTGAAGAACAGCGAGTCGGCGGTCAGCGTGGCCACCGGGGTGGCGGCGCCGCCCCGGTAGACCCGGTAGGTCAGGGTGCTGTCGTCGAGGTCCAGGCTGGTGCGCCAGCGGACCTGCACCTGGCCGGGCCCGACGCTCGCCGCACCGGCCACCGGCACGGTGGGCGCCCCGGTGTCGCCGGTCGAGGCGAACCGGGTCAGGCTCTGCTGGCCGGCGCCGTTGACGGTGGTGAACTCGCCGCCGACCCAGAGGTACTGCACCCCGGCCTTGGAGCCGACGGTCATCACGCGCGGGCCGATGCCCTCGCCGATGCCGTCGTTGGTGTCCGGGGACCAGCCGAGCTTGCCGGTGCCGCCGGTGGGCTGGGCGAGCAGGTGGTGGCGCTGGCCGTCGGGGAACTCCCCGACGCCGGAGCAGTCGTGCGCGTGCGAGGCGCTGTAGAGCACGTTCTGGTACGGCAGGACGGCCTGGGTGGCGCCGAGGCAGGTGTCGCGCCAGCGCTGGCCGAGGTCGGAGAGGTTGAGTGCGATGCGGCCGTCGAAGACGCCTCCGCCGGTGCCCTCGTTGGCGGTGTAGAAGCCGGTGGCGTCGGTGGCGATGTCCTTGACCACGGAGTTGGTCTCGATGAAGCCGGGGTAGGACCTGGCGAGCGCGCCGCTGGTGGCGTCGACCGCGGCCAGGGCGTGGGTGGCGGTGCCGTTGACGGTGAAGAAGTCGCCGCCGAGCAGGACCTTGGAGCCGTCCGGGGTGACCTCGACGGCCCGCCCGGGTTCGTCGGCGTCGGCCCGGAAGGGCCGCAGGGCCCCGTCGGCGGTGGCGACGGCCGCGAAGCGCTGGCGGGGCTGCCCGGCGACGGTCAGGAAGTCACCGCCGGCGTAGACGGTGTCACCGGTGACGGCGAGCGCGCGGACGGTGGCCGCGAAGGCCGGCCGGAACGAGGTCTTCACCGTGCAGGTGGCCACGTCGACGGCGGCCAGGCTGCTGACCGGCACGTCGTTGACCGCGCCGAAGTACCCGCCCGCGTACAGGGTCTTCTTGTCCGGCGAGAGGGCGAGCGCCCGTACGGTGGCGGTGCCGCCGCCGACCGTGAAGGACAGCGAGCAGTCGGTCGGTGCGCCGGTCGCGGCGTCCAGCGCCACGAAGTTGACGGCCTCCTGCTCCGTCCCGCTGCCGCCCGCGGGCGGGCGTACGGCGGAGAAGGTGCCGCCGGCGAACACGGTGCCGCCCGCCTCCGCCAGGGCCCAGACGACGCCGTTGGGCTGCCAGGTGGGCAGGGCGTCGGCGGTGAAGGCCACCGGTGGCGTGACGGCCGCGGCCCGCGGGACGAGCCCGAGGCCGACACCGGCGCCGAGGCCCGCGAGGGACAGGGCGAGCGCACCGACCAGCGCTCTGGATCTACGCATGAACCCCCCAAAGTTCCACTCTTGTTCCTGTTCTGGCGCACCTTAGGGGGTCCGTGCGGTCAGGTCATCACACTTGACCCATCAGTTGCCGAACCGGCGCACACCGCGCGCCCGTCAGGGAGCCGGGCGGCACAGCAGGGCCGCCGGGCCCGGCCGGGCCCCGACGCGGGTGGTGAAGGCGATGCCGGCCGCGTACTCGGTGGGCAGGCACTGGCCCTTGTACCGGCCGTACGCGAACTCGCCGCCGAGGGCGGCCGCCCCGGGCGGCCGGTTGTCGCCCCGGTCGAACCAGACGGTACGCCCGGCGCCCGCCGGCAGCGGCGTACGGGCCGGGGCGCACAGGGCCGCGGAGACCCGCTCGCCCCGGACGCTGTAGCCGATCAGGAACTGGCCCTGCGGACAGCTGAACTTGGTGTACCCGCCGGCCCAGTCCCCGCCGGGCGGCAGGGAGGACTCGTCGCGGACGACCGTGTGCCCGCCGGTGTCGGCCCGCAGGTCGGAGCCCACGCACAGGCCGCGCCCGCCGGTGTGGGCGAGGCCGGCCAGCCGGGAGCCGTCCGGGCAGACGGCCTTGCGGGCACCGCTGTCCCAGTCGCCGCCGGCCCGGGTGCGCAGCGAGGCGACGTGGTCGCGGTGGTCGATGTCGAGCTGGTACCAGGCGGGGGCGGCCGGCACGGTCCCGGTGCGGCCGGCCGCGCCGGTCAGGGCGCTCCAGGTGGGGGTGCGCCAGTCGCCGGGGTCGAGCACGCCGGAGCGCTGCCCGGCGCGGTCGTAGCGCAGCAGCGCCCAGGTGTCGCCGCCGGGGCCGCCGGACCAGCCGACCAGCGGCCAGTACGCGTAGTCGGCGTCGGCCTCCGTGAGCTGTGCGGTGAGCCGCTGGAACCAGGTGCGCGGTGCGGCGCCCTGCTCGTCGGCGCCGATGCCGAACTCGCTGATCCACACCGGGGCGGTGAAGTGGGTGCCGGTCTCGGCGGAGACGTAGAAGGCCTGGTCGTACAGGACCTGCCGGAGCTGCTCGGCGGTCAGGTCCTGGTAGCGGGGGTCGTGGGTCTCGCCCATGCCGGTCGCGCCGCTGTGGTGGGGCCCGGTGTAGCCGTAGAAGTGGGCGGAGTAGACCAGCTTGTGGGAGACGACCAGGGTGTGGGACAGCGTACGGACCGGGGTCAGGGTCGGGCGGCCGTGCGCGAAGCCGTCGACGGGGATGCCGGTCCAGTTGATGCCCTCGACGACGATCAGCAGGTCGGGGTTGGCCTCGGCCAGGATCCGGTCGCCGGCCTCCTGGGCGGCGGCGTGCCAGTCGTGCTGGTCGCCCAGGCCCCAGTTGGGGTCGTCGAGGACGTCCCGGCGGACCTCGTTGTACAGGTCGGCGCCGACCACCCGGGGGTTGCCGCGGTAGCGGCGGGCCATGGCGACCCAGTCGTCGGCCCACTGGGCGGTGCTGCGGCCGCTGCTGTTCCAGCGCTCGTTGCCGTCGAGGCCGCAGCACCAACGGGTGGTGACGGTGTGGTTGTTGAGGATGACGGCGAACCCGTCGGCCGTGAGGGCCCCGACCACGGCGTCGTAGACCTGGAGCGGGGTACGGCCGCGCAGGGCGGGGTTGGCGGCGACGGCCGCGTCGGGGACGACCGTGGTGGTGCGCAGCATCTCGTTGGAGAAGGGCAGCCGGATGCTGTTGAGGCCGAGGGCCCGGAAGTCGGCGAGCAGCCGGGGCAGCGGCACCCGGTCCAGGCCGAGCGGGATGCCGTAGGAGGGCTGCTGGGCATGGTGGTTGGCGGGATCGCCCTGGTCGCCGGAGCCGTTCCAGGAGCCCTGGGCTCCGTCCCAGTTGCCGGCGCGCAGCCGGAAGCGCTGACCGCGGGCGTCGACGACGTAGCGGCCCCGGGTGGACAGCGGCGGGGTCCAGGACTCCTGTGCGGTGAGGTCCCGCGGGGCGGCGGAGGCCGGCGGGGCGGGCGGGGCGGCGAGGAAGAGGAGCAGCGCCGCGAGGAGGACGCCGCGGAGGGCTCGCACCAGTGTCTTCATGACATCCCTGTCGGGGGTCCCGGCCGGGGACGGCCGGCGGAATGGTGGGGACACGTCAAGTTACCCGTCGGTCGGCACTCCTGGAAGGCATCGCGCCAAACCGCCGCGCGGGCGGCCCGCGGCGCTCTACCGTGCGGAGCAGGAGGAAGCCGCCACGGGCACCACGGGCGGTTCCGCGGCACCAGGGGAGGGCGGGCGGATGGACCGGGACGAGGACGTACGGCTGGCGAGGATCACCCCGGAGATCTCCCAGCGCACCATGGCACTGCTGCGGTCACTGGTCGGCCTGGAACCCCCGGAGCGGGTGCCGGAGGGCGCGATCGCCGTGGCCGACGAGGTGTTCGCCGCGTACGGCACCGACGGGCTGCGGGTCCTGGTGATGACCCTGGCCTCGTGGGCGACGGCGCAGATAGAGAACGTCGCCGAGCTGAGCGGACGCGGCCACGAGGCCGTCCTGGACTCGATGGAGCTGGCCTGCCTGGAGGCGAGCAACCAGGAGGAATGACAAGCCCCGGCCCGGCGGGTGCCCCCGCGGGCCGGGCACCCGCACACTGGGGGTAGTGGGGGGACCCTTCGAACGGAGGTCCGCCGTGAGCACACCTTCCCCCATCCGGATCGCCGCCGTCCTGTCGGCCGAGCACCGCAGGCGCCTGATGGCTCTCGCCCGGGAGGTCAATTTCCCGGAGGAGGCCGCGCTCTTCGAGGAGGGCGGGCGGGCGGACGCCTTCTGGATCGTGCGCTCCGGCACGGTGACGCTGGAGATCCCGATGCCCGGACAGCGCCGCCCCGCGACGGTCGAGAACCTGGGCAGCGGCGAGCTGGTCGGCTGGTCCTGGCTGTTCCCGCCGTACGTCTGGCAGCTCAGCGCCCATGCGATGACCCCCGTGCGCGCGTACGAGTTCGACGCCGAACGGGTGCGGATGCTGATGGACGCCGACCCGGCCTTCGGTTCGGCGTTCGGGCACTGGGTGGGACGGGTGCTGGCGCACCGGCTGCACGACACCCGGGTGCGCCTGATGGACCTCTACGCGCCGCGCAGCTGAGCGGAACGGCACGAAAACGGAACGGTCCTGGCCGAATCCCCGGCGGGCTCCCGCACAGGTCAGCGCGCCCCACCCCGCTGCGGCCTGCGATCGCACGGTCACCAACGGTGACAAGAATTGACGGTCCGCACGGGCGCTCGGAGCGCGGCTGGGCAAGACTGTCCGCTATCCGAAAACGCGACCCGAAGGAGTGTTCGCAATGCGGTCCATCGTCAGGGGTCTGGGGCTCGCTTCCGCCGCGATGGGGCTCACCGCCCTCACCGCACTGGCCGGCTCGGGAGTGGCGGACGCCGCCACCGACGACGCGCAGCGGCTCTACGCGCCGTCCGCGCTCGTGCTGACCGTCACGGCCGGCGCGGACGGCGAGCGGGGCACGGCGCTGCGCGCGGTGACCCTGGTCTGCGCGCCGGTGCCCAGCGGGACGCACCCGTCGCCCGCAGCGGCCTGCCGCGAGTTACGGCAGGCCCAGGCCCGCTTCGACGCGATCACCATGCCGCCGGCCCCCGGCCCCTGCTCCAAGGAGTGGGACCCGATCACGGTGACCGCGGTCGGCGTCTGGGAGGGGCGGCGCGTGGACTACGACCACACCTTCGGGAACCGGTGCGCCCTGCGCCGCGGCAGCGGAGTGCTGTTCTCGTTCTGAGCCCGGGGAACCCGCGGACCAGCTCGACCAGCAGCAGGACCAGGCCGGTTCCCCAGATCCACCACAGGGCGGTGTTCAGCAAGGGCGTGCCCGTGGTCCAGCGCACGACGGTGAGCACCCCGGCGAGGAAGAGCAGGAAGTACGCCATCGTGGTCCCCCTCGCCCGGCGGTCCGCCCTGTTCCTGGAGCGTAGGCCAACGCCCCCGGGCTGTCAGCCCAGTTCGAGGCTGGTGACCCCGTACAGGCCGGCCAGGTCCAGCTCCGGAGCCGGGCCGGTGTACATCCGGGCCGCCTCGAAGGTGGGCACCAGCCCGAGCCGCTCCATCAGGGCGGTGGCCGCCGGGTTGGCGTCGGGCACGTCCACGGCCACCGTGCCGTCCGGCACCCCGGCCGCGAGCCGGTGCACCAGGGCGGCGGCCACCTCGGGCGAGGCCGCGTAGAGCGGACCGATCCGGGAGGCGGCGCTGCACGGCCGGACCACGCCGAGGCCCTCGATCCGCCCGTCGCGGACCGCCGCGACGGCCGCGCGGCCGGGCAGGCCCAGCCAGGCGGACAGGAACGCGTCCCGGGCCTCGGGGAAGAACCGCCGGTCGTAGTCGGCCAGGACCCCGAAGGGCAACGAGGCGGCGTCCACCAGCTCCACGCCGGGGACGTCGCCTCCGCCCTGCGGCACGCCCTCGTGGCGGACGTTGTTCCAGGCCCGCCGGAACCCGGACCTGCGGTAGTTGTCCTGCTGCTCCACCACCCCGTCCAGGCCGACCAGCCGCCCCTCCAGCCGCGCCATGCCGGCCTGCCAGAGCTGGATGCCGTAGCCCTGGCCGCGGAACGCGGGGCGGGCGATGTAGAAACCGAGGAAGCCGAAGCCGGTGCCGTAGCGGACGGCCGAGATGCAGGCGGCGGGTTCCCCGTCCACCCGGCCGACGAGGAAGCCCCTGGGATCGGCGACGGCGAACGCGAAGCGGTCGCTGTCCCCGGGGTTCCACCCCTCGTCGTCGGCCCAGGCCCGGAACAGCTCCATGTCCGCCGCGCCGGCGCCGGAGATCCCGAACCGCGTCGTCGTCCCGGTCGTACCGGTCGTCCCTGTCGTGCCCGTCGTACCCGTCGATCCCGTCATGGGGGGAGTTCTACCAGAATCGACAGCTCGTCAGGAGGGCGCCCCGGACGGGCTCCTGGGGGTGGCGGGGCCGCCGCAGATGACGTCGTCGAGCGCGATCGGCCGGGAGTCCAGCCGGACGTAGGCGGTCATGGTGTCGATCTCGCCCGCGCCCCAGTGCGTGGTGACCGTGGCCCAGCCGACGCCCGCCGACTGCGCGACCGTGACCTCCCCGACGGTGATGTCCTGGGGGACGTGGGCCGCGCACAGGACGACGTCCTGGTCGGGGGTGTTGCGCTGCTTGTCCTTGAGCTGCTGCGACACCCGGTGCGTACGGTTGTGACGGGACGGGCCGTGGTGGCCGTAGAAGTCGGTCAGGAAGCGGCTGATCTGGGCCGCGGTATGCCGTTTGTGGAACGGCGTACCGTCCGCGACGGCGGACGGTACGGGGGCGGCGGCGACCCCGAACAGCGCGGCCAGGCCGAGTGCGGCGAGGCGGTACGGAAGGATCCTCATGCCTGGGGTGTAACCGCTGCCCGGGCGCCGGGAGCGGGTGGCGGGCGGATCTCACTCCTGTGGGGGCGGCAAAAGGGTTCGCCGCGGCGCCTGCGGCGTGCGTAGGGTCGCGGCATGGGAAAGCCGCTCGTCGCCGTGTTCAGCGGGGCCGGAATGTCCACCGACTCCGGGATCCCCGACTATCGGGGTCCCCAGGGCCTGTGGCGCCGTGACCCCGATGCCGAGAAGCTCGTCACCTACGCGTCCTACATGGCGGACCCCGACATCCGGCGGCGCTCCTGGCTGATGCGCGCCGAGCTGGCGGCGCTCGGCGCCGAGCCGAACGCCGCCCACCGGGCGGTGGCCGAGCTGGAACGCGGCGGCACCCCGGTCCGGGTGATCACCCAGAACGTGGACGGGCTCCACCAGGAGGCCGGCATGCCGGCCCGCAAGGTGTTCGAGCTGCACGGGACCGCGCGCAAGGTGGTCTGCACCCGTTGCCACGCCCGCTCCGAGATGTCCGACGCCCTGGCCCGGGTGGCCGCCGGCGAATCCGATCCCGCCTGTCTCACCTGCGGCGGGATCCTGAAGGCGGCCACCGTGATGTTCGGCGAGCGGCTCGACCCCGAGGTGCTGGGGCAGGCCATGGCCGTCGCCAAGGGCTGCGACGTGTTCGTCGCCGTGGGGACGACGCTCCAGGTGCAGCCCGCCGCCTCGCTGGCGGGGATCGCCGCCGAGCACGGGGCCCGGCTGATCATCGTCAACGCGGAGGAGACCCCGTACGACCCGCTGGCGGCCGAGATCGTCCGCGAGCCGATCGGGACCGCGCTGCCGGCGCTGCTCCGGCGGCTCGCCGCGGCGTAGCGGTCAGTCGCCGTCGGCGGCCCGGCGCAGGGCCGCCACGTCCAGCTTCTTCATGCCCAGCATGGCCCGGGTGGCGCGGGCCGCGCGCTCGGGGTCGGGGTCCGCGACCAGCTCCAGGGCCTCGGTCGGGATGACCTGCCAGGACAGCCCGAACTTGTCCTTGAGCCAGCCGCAGGCGACCTCCTGGCCCCCGTCGGCGGTCAGGGCCTGCCAGTAGTGGTCGGCCTCGGCCTGGTCCGCGCAGTGGACCTGGAAGGAGACGGCCTCGTCGAAGGTGAACTGCGGGCCGCCGTTCAGGCCGACGAACCGCTGCCCGTTGATCTCGAACTCGACCACCATCACCGAGCCCTCCGGCCCGGGCCCGGCCTCGGTGTACCGCGCGACGCGGCCGATCCGGCCGTCCTCGAAGACGGAGACGTAGAAGGCGGCGGCCTCCTCGGCGTTGCCGTCGAACCACAGGCAGGTGGTGAACCCCTTGATCATGACGCCTCCAGGTGACTGGGCGGGCACGGTCGCGCCCTGGTACGGATACGGACCGGTCCCGGGCCCGACCTTCATCGGTCGGGACCGGGACCGGTCCGTGGTTCACCCGAAGGCGTTACCTCACTTCACGCCCAGCATCCGGTCGACGACCTTGGCGGCGGCCGTCCCCTGGTCCAGGTCGGCGAACTCGGCACGGAAGGCGGCGCGCGCCTCGGCGTACTCGGCGCCGATCGCGTCCGCGTTCCGCACGGCCTCGATGAGGGCGGCCGAGTCGTGCAGCAGCGGGCCGGGCGCCTTCTCCTCCAGGTCGAAGGTGAAGCCGCGCAGGGTGTCGCGGTAGTGCGCCAGGTCGTAGGTGAACAGCAGCATCGGCTTGTCGGTGAGGGCGAAGTCGCAGAGCACGGACGAGTAGTCCGAGATCAGGACGTCCGCCACCAGCAGCAGGTCGGTGGTGTCGGGCCAGCGGCCGACGTCCAGGACGAAGCCGTCGCGGACGGCGTCCCGGACCTGCTCGTTGACCCGGTAGTGGCCGCGCACCAGCAGCACGTGGTCCTCGCCGAGCTCGCGCCGGGCGGCGTCGAGGTCGATCTGGAGGTCCAGCTTGTAGCCGCCGCTCCAGCCCTCGCGGTTCTCCCGCCAGGTCGGGGCGTACAGCACGACCTTCTTGCCCTCGGGCAGGCCGAGCCGGCGGCGGACCTCGGCGATCCGCTCGGCGACCTGCTCGTCGTCGCGGCGCAGCAGGACGTCGGCACGCGGGCTGCCGACCTCCATGACCTCGCCCTGGTAGCCGAGGGCGCGCCGCAGGACCGGGGTGGCGAAGCTGGACGGGGAGACCAGCAGCGACCACTGGGCGCTGTCGTGCTCCAGCGCGGCGAGGATCTCCGGGCTGGAGTAGTAGTCGTGGATGTAGTCCAGGCCGATCTGCTTGAGCGGCGTGCCGTGCCAGGTCTGGACGACCGTCTGGCCCTCGCGGCGGCGGAAGTCGCGCGGGACGCTGTCGTTGGTGACGTAGTACTTGGCGCGGGCCAGCACGTCCCAGGCCTCCAGGCTGCCGTACTGCACGGCGCGCGCGGTGGCGGGGACCTCGGCACGGCCGTCGCGGACCAGCCAGATGTGCTCCAGCTTCTCGCCGCGGCGCAGCAGCTCCTCGTGGATGGCGCGCGGGGAGTCGCCGGCGCCGTTGCCCTGGAAGGTGTCGAAGACGACGAGGTCCTTGACGGGGGCCTGGCGCTGCGCCGGGTAGGTGACGTCGCGGGCGACGCGCTGGGCGTAGCGGGACCGGTCGTGCGGGCTCAGCAGCTGGTCGGCGACCAGGGCCATGCGGTCGTAGTAGCGGGCCTCGACGCGCATCCGGCGGCCGGCGACGGTCAGCGCGACCGGGCCGGTGCCGAGTGCCGGGGCGACCAGCTGGACCGGGGCGCCGCGGTCGACGCCGAGCAGACCGGCGGTGGTGCCGCCCTGGGAGACCGGGCGCAGCGTCGGCCACCAGCGGCCGTGCGGCAGCGAGGTGCGGCCGGCGTAGGCCTCGGGCAGCATCGGCGCGAAGGTGGCCTCGAAGCGGTCGCCGTCGCGGGTGGCGGGGTAGCTGAACTCCTCGCCGTGCCAGTTGTGCAGGACGAACTCGTACGGCTCGTCGGTCGGCGCGTGGAAGGTGCCCTTGAGGGTGAGCACGCCGTCCTCGGCGGTGACGGAGTCGACCAGCGGCGGCGAGGGCTGCATGGACAGGCACAGCCGGCCGGTGTCGGTGCGCTTGGCGTAGAGGGCGCGGCCGGTGGTGTCGCCGGGGACGGGCACGACCAGGCCGGTGAAGCCGCCGCGCTCGTCGTGGGCGAGGTCGTGGGCGGTGCCGTCGGCGCGGACCACGGTCAGGTGCCACGGCTCGGGGGCCCACTCGCCACCGTTGACCTCGGTGTCGGGGACGGCGGCCAGGTCGGCGATCGGCAGGGTCACGGTGAACGGGACCCGGCCGCCCGCGGCGGCGGAGCCGGCGTCGAGCGGGAAGGTCAGCACGGTGCCGGTGGTCTGGTGCTCGGCGCGCAGGACGGCGCCGGTGCCGGGCTGCTCGGCCAGCTCACCGCTGAGGGTGAGGTGGCCCTCGCCGTCCGTGGTCACGTCGAGGGCGCGGGCCCGGACGATCTCCACGCTGATGGTGAGGGTGGGCGCGACCTGCGGGACGACGCGGACGTCGGGGGCCACCCAGTGGGCGGGCGGGGTCAGGCCGCTGTCGTGGTCGCCGCCCTTGAGGCGGGCGCGGTGCAGGCCGCCGGCGCCGGTGACGGCGATGGAGGTGGTCCAGGTGCCCTCGTGCCACTCACCGCCGCTGCGGAAGATCGACGGGTCGACGACGGCGGTGAAACCGGCCCAGTCGGCGTGCCGCAGCGCGAGGTGCGGGGCGTTGACCGTGGCCATCGGGGAGGCGACGGTGCGGGCGCTGACGACGGAGCGGCGGCGCTTGCCCTTCTCGCGGAAGATGAGCATCTTGCGCGAGCCGAGGCGGCTCTCGGCGCCGAGGTGGCCGGGCAGGGCGTAGCCGCGCAGCAGCAGCTTGCCGCCGGCCCAGGCCGCCTGCTCGACGCGGCTGACGACGCGGAGCTCGCGGTTGCCGAGGGTGAGGACCTTGGCCGGGACCGGGGGGCGGCCCTGGAGGAAGGGGTAGTCCGCCGTCGGGCGGGCCAGGCCCTTGACCGGGACGCTGTAGGAGTAGTCCTGCTGGTGCTGCAGGAGGGCGATGAAGTCCTCGACGCGGCCTTCGCGGGCGAGGTACGCCTTGAGGCGGTCGGCGACCGTCAGGTCGTTCCAGGGGCCCTCGCCGATCTCGCGGACCAGGCCGCCGACGTGCTCGACGAAGGCGGCGCGGAACTCGGGGCCGCCCTCGGGGACGTACTTGTAGATCAGCGGGAGCTCTTCGGAGAGCACGTTGTGGTCGTAGTCGCGCAGGTAGCGCACGTACTCCGGGCCCTGCTTGCCCTGGACGGCCTCGCGCACCAGGCGGACGGAGGTGACGCGGTCGATGAGGGAGACCGGGTCGGTGGAGCGCTGGGTGATGGAGCGCTCGCCGGTCTCGCGCACGCGCCAGTGGTAGACGACGTCGCTGAGGATGTCGACGCTCTCGGCGAAGTAGTGCGCGGGGATGCTGACGGGCGCGTCCTCGTAGAGGATGCCCTCGGGGTACTGGAAGCCGTGCTTGTCCCAGAACGTGCGGCGGTAGACCTTGTTCCACGCGGTGCGGTCGGTGACCAGCGGCGCGAACTTGGAGATGTGGGTCTTCAGCCGGGTCTTGGCGAACGGCGCGCGGTGGCCCCAGGACTGGTTCATGCCGACGGAGCGGAACCGCAGGACGTTGCCGCCGACGAAGTCGGATCCGGTCTCGTCGAGGGTGTCCACCATCAGCTGGTAGGCGTTCGGCGGCATGGTGTCGTCGCTGTCGACGAACGCGAGGTACTCGGTGCCGTCGGAGATGTGCCGGGCGCCGGTGTTGCGGGCTGCACCGAGTCCGGCGTTCTCCTGCTGGACGAGCCGGAACCGCTTGTCCCGCGCGGCGAACTTCTTGGCGATGTCGGCACTCGTGTCCGTCGAACCGTCGTCGACCATGACGACCTCGAAGTCGTCGAACGTCTGGGCGGCGAGGGACTCCAAGCACTCGTCGAGATAGAGCTCGACGTTGTAGACGGGGACGACGATGCTCAGGCGCGGGGGCATGGGTGAGGGATTCTCCAGCAGGGGTTTCTCTGTCAATGATCAGCTAATTACAGCATCTTACTCTGTAACGAGATTATAAAATCCCCCCATCCGGGACATATCCCCCGGGTCACCGCGGCGGGCGGCAAAGAATTCAGCCGCCCGCCACCTGTCGGTGACTGCCGCTACGGACGGTCAGACCTCCAGTTCGGACTCGATCCTCTTCAACTGGTGCCGCGCCATCGCGAGGTTGGCACGCTGCTTGTCCAGGGCGAGATAGAGGAACAGCCCCTGGGAGCCGCGCGAGCGTAGCAGGCGGATGAGGTGGTACTGCGTGCCCAGGGTGATGAGGATGTCCTCGATCTCCTCCTTCAGGCCGAGCATCTCCATGGTCCGGACCTTGGCCCGCACCACGTCGGTGTTGCCCGCGGCGGCGACCGTCAGGTCCAGGTCCTTGCCGCCCCCGAGGGTGCCGAGCGCCATACCGCTGGTGTAGTCGACCAGGGCGGCGCCGATGGCTCCCTCGATCATCGTGGTGGCTTCCTTGAGGGCGAGCTCTACGTTGGCCATGTGGGATTCCTCTCGGTGTACGTCTCGATGGGTGCGTCACGGCGGGTACGCCGCGGAACGCGCGGATCGGTGAACGGCTAGGGCCGGCCGCCGGGCCCCCGGCGGCCGAGCGTGCGGTCGATGAGCTCCGCTATGCGCAGGCTGGAACGGCGGGCCTCCAGGTGGAGCCGGCCGACGTTGGCACGGGGTTCGGCGATGAGGGTGAGCACCGCCGTCTCCCCCGCGGCGTAGGTGGCGACGTAGCCGTGCTCGCCGCGGACGAGCAGTTCGCGGAAGCTCCCCTGTCCGGTGGTGTCGCTCAGCCGCTGGGCCACGCCCAGGGCGGCGGCGGTCAGCGCGGCCACCGACTCGGCCTCGGTGGCGGCGGTGTCCTGCGCGAGGACCAGGCCGTCGGCGCTGGCCGCCAGCACTCCGGTGAGCTGGGGCACCCGGGCCCGGAGCCGGCGCAGCTCCGCGAGTATCTCGGCCTCGGCCTCTGCGGGCACCATGACGATTCCACTCATCTCGGACTTCCTCCTCTCGGCTTGCCTGCGCTCGGCGAGCTGTCGCAGCGGGAGCCTCACAGGCTTGCCTCCAGTGCGTCGCGCAACCGGCGGAGCAACGCCACGTCCGGGGGCTGGGCCTGGGTCATCCAGGCGGGAAGGTCGGCGGGGGACGGTCGGGGGGCCTGCTCGACCGGGGTCTCCACCAGGCCGGCCGCGGCCAGCCGGCGGACGTCGAGCAGGGTGTGGAACGCCGGCCGGCCCAGGGCCCAGGCCAGCGCTGCCGGGGTGCGCACGCCGTCGGCCGCGTGCAGCAGGGCCCGCTGGCGCAGGGTGACGGTCTGGCCGGGGGCGGCCTCCCGGGGCACCACGGGGGCGGTGTCCAGCAGCGGGTACGGCCAGACCGCGTCCAGCAGCTCCCGGCGGCGCACGGTCTCGCGTTCGACGGCCTCGGCGGGGACCGGGCGCAGCGAGCCGATCCAGTGGGTGGCGCCGCGCCGGAACCGGGAGGGGCCGCTGCCCGGGGAGAGGGCGAAGAAGGCCGCGTCGAAGATCGCCGCGAGATGGCAGATCTCCAGTTCGCCGCCGGCCAGCCCGCCGCTGTCGACCAGGAACCGGGCGACCTCGCGGCGGGCGCCGGCCCGGTCCACGGCCTCCCGCCAGCGCTCGCGGGTCAGGCCCCCGCCGGCGGTGAGCAGGACGTCGAGGCCCGGGGTGGCCGGGCTCTCGGCGTGCACGATCCGGCCGTCCTCCAGGAAGAGGGTGCCGCGGTCGCGCAGCAGGGCTCCGGTGGCGCGCTCCTCGGCGAGCCGGGTGAGCAGGGGGGAGAGCGCGCCCGTGGGGGCCGTGGCGGCGGTCACCGGAGCACCAGCCCTTCGGCGAGGTCGCGCAGTCTCATACGGGCCAGGGCGAGATTGCCCTCGGCCCGGTCCAGCCACAGGTGCAGGAAGACGCTGCTGTCGAAACTCGTGGCGACGAAGCGGAGGACGTGGTAACCCGTACGGGTGGTGACGATCAGGTCTTCGACGGGAGGTCCGGCGAGATGCGCGGACGCGGCGGCGCCGGTGGTCCCGGGGACCGCTGCGGCCGGGTCCTCGCCCGCCGACGCGAAGGATTCGTACTCGGCCGCCGCGCGGGCCAGCTCCGCGGTCTCGGCCGCGGTGGTCTCGTGATCACCGACCGGGGACTCGCCGACCGTGCCGAGGGCCAGGCCGCTGCTCCAGTCCACGAGCGCGGCGCCCCGCGCCCCCGGCAGGGCCATGGCTTCGAGCAGGCATTCGTCGATCCCGGGCACACGGGCTCCCCTCCCGGCCGTATGTGCGTGGTGCACAGCCGTACGGCGCGACAGGGATGAACTTACTGAACCTCCGTTGGACGTAAGGGTGTTCTGGCATTTTCCAGAGGAACATGCGCGAATGCGATCACAAACATGGCCTGAATCACGACGCCAACGGCAAATGATCAGACAACCGGAAGGCTCCGCCCTCGCGCAGGACGTAACCCTCATGGGTCAGGGTGCGCAGCAGGTGGTAGACGGTGGGAAGTGGAATCCCGGTCAGGCGGGACAGCCGTTTGGCGGTCGCACCCCCTTCCGCGTACATCGCCTCCAGCAGGCGCAGGGCCCGCTGCACGGAGCCGATCAGGGTGGGTGCGGTGTCCTTGTGGATGTGATCGGTGCCCATGGTGGATCCCCCTGCTCGCTCAGGACGCCCGGCAAACCCATCAAAGTCGCTCACCGGTCACAAACCCAGCGGACTCGCGCAAACCCGAGCATAAGATCAACGCATGTGTGTCCCGGAGCCGGTCGAGCGCCGTCCGGGCCGCCCGGCCCAGTTCCTCCCGCACGTCCTGCCGTACGCGCGGCCCGTCGGCCTCGGTGCGCAGCACCACCTGCTGGTGCACGGTGACGGTGGCCGCGTCGGGGCCGTCGTCGGTGACCGTCCAGCTCCCGGTGTGCACGGCCAGCGGGGCGGCCGGATCCGGCGTCTTGAACACCACCCGGCGCTCCTGCGGCAGCCGGAGCACGGCCACCGGGCCCGCGGCGGCGCGCGGGCCCGCCGCGGGCCACAGCGCGGTGTGGTCGACGAGGTCCAGGGCGGTCCCGGCCGGGGCCCCGACGCGCAGGGAGTCGGTGAACGAGAACAGCAGCCCCTCCAGCCGCCGCGGGCGCGCCGCGAGCCGGGCCAGCCGGTCGAGCTCCGCCCGGCTGTTGGTGTCGGTGGCCCGCAGCACCCAGGCGACGTCCTCGGGCCGGTCGCCGGCGACCGAGAAGTCGTGCAGCAGGGTCACCCGGCTCCGGTCCGGGCCCAGCGGCTCCACGATCCACACCCCGCCCATGCCGCTCAGCGGGGCCGCGGGGACCTCCTGGCGGAAGCTGATCCGCCGGGCCGCCGGGTCCAGGACGCGCCGGGAGGTCCAGTGCTTGAGGGTGCCGTTGGCGGTGGCCCAGAGGGCGAGCCGTTCCGTGCGGACCCCGGAGCGGGAGCCGGCCGCGGCGGCACCGGGCGGGTCCAGGCGGCGTACGTGGACGTTCGGCGGGAACAGCAGCGGCCACCGCTCGGCGTCCGCGAGCAGCCCGTAGACGGTGTCGGCCGCAGCGTCGGCCTCCACCCGGTGGGACGTGCGGTGTACCTGTTCGGTGGGCACGGGGGAGCCCCTTTCTCGGGGTCGTGG
>NZ_RPRY01000120.1 GCF_003949795.1 Streptomyces sp. WAC06614 | reverse complement strand
GCGTCAGCCGCCGCAAGCCCTGGCAGTACGTCTTCGGCCCCGGCGTGAGCGCGACCGTGGCCCGCGAGTCCGGCCCCGACCTCGACGTCCACCTGGTCACGCACGACGCCGTCGCCAAGGGCCGTGGTCTGCCGGTGCACCGCGGCGCCCGGCTGGGGCGGGACCGGATCGTCTGGGGCTGGCTGACCGGGGTGGCCGGGCCGGCGCTGCTGACGCTGCTGCTCACCGTGGTGCCCGGGTTCGGGCTCGCCAACGACGTGCTGCTCTTCCTCAGCCTCACGGTCGCGGCGGCCCTGCTCGGGGGGCTGCTGCCGGCGCTGGCCTCGGTGGCGGTCGGCTCCCTGCTGCTGAACTACTTCTTCACCCCGCCGCTGTACCAGCTCACGATCTCCGACCCGCGCAACATCGTCGCCATCGTGATCTTCGTGGGGGTGGCGGTCTCGGTGGCCTCCGTGGTCGACCTGGCCGCCCGGCGCACCCACCAGGCGGCCCGGCTGCGCGCCGAGTCCGAGATCCTCTCCTTCCTCGCCGGCAGCGTCCTGCGCGGCGAGGACTCCCTCGACGCCCTGCTGGAGCGGCTGCGGGAGACCTTCGCCATGGACTCCGTGGCGCTGCTGGAGCGGGACGGCGAAGCCGGCGGCTGGAGCGCGGCCGGCTCCGTCGGCCCGCACCCGGTGACCCGGCCCGAGGACGCCGATGTGGACCTGCCCGTCGGGGACAGCCTGGCCCTGGCCCTGTCGGGACGGGTGCTGCCGGCCGAGGACCGGCGGGTGCTCGGCGCGTTCGCCGCCCAGGCCGCCGTCGTCCTGGACCGCCAACGCCTCCTCGACCAGGCCGAACACGCCCGCCGGCTCGCCGAGGCCAACCGCATCCGCACCGCCCTCCTCGCCGCCGTCAGCCACGACCTGCGCACCCCCCTCGCCGGCATCAAGGCCTCCGTCAGCAGCCTGCGCTCCGCCGACGTCGAATGGTCCGACGAGGACCGCGCCGACCTCCTCGAAGGCATCGAGGACGGCGCCGACCGCCTCGCCCACCTCATCGGCAACCTCCTCGACATGTCCCGCCTCAACACCGGCACCGTCGTCCCCCTCATCCGCGAGACCGACCTCGACGAAGTCGTCCCCATGGCCCTGGGCGGCGTACCCGAGGACAGCGTCGAGCTGGACATCCCGGAGACCCTGCCGATGGTCGCCGTCGACCGGGGCCTGCTGGAGCGGGCCGTGGCCAACATCGTGGAGAACGCGGTCAAGTACAGCCCCGCGGGAACCCCGGTCACCGTGGCCGCCAGTGCCCTGCGCGACCGGGTCGAGCTCCGGGTGGTCGACCGCGGACCGGGCGTGCCCGACGGTGCCAAGGACACGATCTTCGAGCCGTTCCAGCGCCACGGCGACGCCCCCCGCGGCGCCGGCGTCGGCCTCGGACTGGCCGTCGCCCGCGGCTTCACCGAGGCCATGGACGGCACTCTGACCGCCGAGGACACCCCCGGCGGCGGACTCACCATGGTGCTCACCCTGCCGACCGCCCGGCCCGCGCAGCCGGTGACCGCCGTCCTGCCCGACGAGTAACCTCCCGCCATGGGTGAGGACATGGCGGGGCTGTCCGGTCGGCACATCAAGAACCTGGCCGTGCCGCACGCCGCCGCCGCCGTCCAGCGGGACGCCCGAATCGCGCAGGCCGAGGCGAACCGGCTGGCGACCGAGGCCGAACCGGACCGCTCCCGCCGCCCCCACGTCCACGCGGGCTGAGGCCGGGGGCGGGGGGCGGGACCGGGGCGCGTCGGGTCAGCCGAAGAACTCCGTCACGGCGCCGGCGAGGAGGGCCGGGTCCACCTGGTGGTCCTGTCCCTCCAGGGTGCGCCGCTCGGCGGCGGGCAGCAGTGCGGCGAGCGCCCGTGCGCCGTGGCCGAACATCGGGGGGCTGGCGCCCCCGTCCACGACCAGGGTGGGCACCGTGACCGCCGGCCAGCGGTCGGCCGGGAGCGGCCGCCCGGACATGGTGGCGCCCATGACCGTGCCGTCGTAGGCGAGGGTGTGCGCCAGCGACTCCATGTGCGCCCAGCCGGCCGCGTCCGCGCGCATCCCCCCGAGGTACTCGGCGGGCAGGCCGACGGCGGCGGTCAGGAACAGCTCCACGGCGTCCCCGCGGCGGCCCTCGGCCACCGCCGTGCGCAGCCGCTCGACGTAGTCGGCGGGCAGCGGCGGACGGCTGTCCTCGACGACGAACGGCGGCTCGTACACGGCCAGTCCGGTCACCGGCACCCCGCCCTGTACGGCCTCCAGCGCGAGCACCGCGCCCGAGGACATGCCGAGCAGCAGGGCGGAGCCGCCGAGTTCGGCGACGAGCGCGGCGATGTCCTCGACCTCCCGCCGGACCTCGTACGGACCGGTGTCCCCGCTGTCACCGCGGCCGCGGCGGTCGTAGGTGACGACGGTGAACCGCTCGGCGAGCAGCCGGGCCAGCGTCAGCCAGTGCGCGTCGTCGCGCACCTGGAACGCGCCGCCCACCATGACGAGTGCGGGCCCCTGCCCGAAGCGCTCGTAGGCGATGACGGTTCCGTCGTGCGAGGTGGTCTTCAGCATGCTGGTCTCCCCCATGTGTACGGCGTCCACATTCTGCGAAGAGCCTACACTGCAAAGTGAACACCGTCCACATCTCTAGGAGGCCGTCGTGCCGGAAGCCGCAGAACCCACCGGACCAGCAGGGCCCGCACCCGAGCGGCGCACCACCTACCGGCACGGGAACCTGCGCAACGCGCTCCTCGACGCCGCCCTGGAACTGGCCCGTGAGGGCGGTCCGGACTCGGTGGCCCTGCGCGAGGTGACCCGCCGGGCCGGCGTCGCGCCCAACGCCGCCTACCGCCACTTCGCCGACCGCGCCGCCCTGGTCCACGCCGTCTCCCAGGCGGCCATGGCCCGCGTCGCGCGCACCATGGAGGCCGAGCTCGCCGCGGTCCCCGCCACCGACGACCCGGTCGCCCGCGCCCGCGCCCGCTTCCGCGCGGTCGGCACCGGCTACATCCGCTTCGCCACGGAGGAACCGGGCTGGTTCCGCACGGCCTTCCACGTCCCGGCCGACATGACCTACGCCACCGACACCACGGCCGCCGGCGCCGAGGGCCTGACCCCGTTCGAGATCCTGGGCGCCTCCCTGGACGACCTGGTCACCACGGGCGTCCTGCCGGAGTCCCGCCGCCCGGGCGCCGAGTTCCTCGCCTGGTCCGCGGTCCACGGCCTGAGCGTCCTGATGATCGACGGCCCCCTGCGCGGCATCACCCCCGACCAGGCGCACGCCGCGGGCCAGGACGTGATCGACATGATCGAACGCGGCATCTGAGCCGCGGCCCTCACAGCAGCGGCCGCTCGAACGAGACCTCGGCCGGGGGTTCGCCCGGCCAGCTCAGACGGGTCGGGGTCGCCGGGGTGCGGGCCAGCACGGTGCCGCGGGTGATCACGTGGGTGGGACGGACCTGGCGGCGCAGGGCGTCGTACGGGGTGCGGGCCGGCAGGAGGACGAAGGAGGCCCACGAGCCCGGCACGATCGCGTAGTCCTCCAGGCCCAGCACGGCCGCGGCGCGGTCCGTCACCATCGAGAACGCGGTCGGGATCTCGTCCGCGCCCGTCAGCTGGGCGGCGTACAGACCGGTCAGGGCGGTCTGCAGCGGATTGCCGGTGCCGAGCGGGTTCCACGGGTCCATCACGTCGTCGTGGCCGAAGGCCACGTTCACGCCCGCGCCCAGCATCTCCTTGACCTGGGTCAGGCCGCGCCGCCGGGGGTAGCCGTCGAAGCGGCCCTGGAGCGCCAGATTGGCGAACGGGTTGCAGACCAGGTGCACGCCCGAGCGGCGCAGCAGCCGCTGGAGCTTGTAGCTGTAGGCGCCGTTGTACGAGCCCATGGCCGTGGTGTGCGAGGCGGTGGCCCGGCCGCGCAGTCCGGTGCGCAGGGCGAGGGCGGCGAGGACCTCCACGAAACGGGATTGCTCGTCGTCGATCTCGTCGCAGTGCGCGTCCACCCGCAGCCCGTGCTGCTCGGCCAGCTCGAACGCCAGGTGCAAGGAGGCCACCCCGTCCTCCCGGGTGTCCTCGAAGTGCGGGATGGCACCCACCACGTCCGCCCCGCGCGCCACGGCGGCGCGCATCAGCTCCGCCCCGCCGGGGAAGGAGACGATGCCCTCCTGCGGGAACGCGACGATCTGGAGCGTCATCACCTCCCGCACCCGGTCCCGCACTTCCAGCAGCGCGTCGAGCGCCGTCAGGTCCGGGTCGGTCACGTCGCAGTGGGTGCGCACGTGCAGCACCCCCTGGGCGGCCTGCCAGCGCAGCACCTCGGTGGCCCGGGCCACCACGTCCTCGCGGGTCAGCTCCCGTTTGCGCTCGCTCCAGCAGGCGATGCCCTCCCACAGCGTGCCGGAGGCGTTCCAGCGCGGCTCGCCCGCCGTCAGCGCGGTGTCGAGGTGCACGTGCGGCTCGACGAAGGCCGGGCTGAGCAGGTCCCCGTGCGCCTCGATCAGCACCCCGGTGGCCGGCGGCTCCTTCTGGTCGTCGTGCGGGACGACGCGGGCGATGCGGCCGCCCTCCGCCACTTCCACGTCCATCAGGCCCGGCGAGAGCTCGCCGCCGCCGGTGTACAGCCGGGCACCGCGCACCATCATCCGCATGGGGCCACCCTAGGGCGCCTCAGCCCCGCTTCGCCTGGGCCTTCTGCTGCATGCCGCGGGTCTTGGCCGAGAGCGACTGCGCCGCGTCCTTGACCGCCGCCCGGGCGCGGGCCTCGGCCGCCCTGTTCCTCGCCTGCGTGAGGTCGTCGTCGTGGTGGGACCCGGTGCTCCCGCTGCCGCCGCCGGTCCGGCTCCTGCCACCGCTGCTGCCGTGCGACTTCTTGGACATGCCTCCACTGTCCCCCCGTACGCCGTCCTCGGCATCCCGGACGGACCTGGGCGAACCGGCGGCGGCGAGGTACCGCGAACGCCGAGAATGGGCCCATGAGCAGCGATGCGACCGATGCGACCGACCCGAACGCGGCCGTGGCCGACGCCGGCGCCCCCGCCGACGCCCACGCCGACCTGCCCGACTGGGAGAAGCGCTTCCGGGCCCCCCGGGTGCTGATGCCCGAGTGGGCCGAGGACGCCCCGGACCGGGCGCTGTACGTCTCGAACGAGACCGGCACCTACGAGTTCTACGCCTGGGACCGGGCCACGGGCACCCGCCGCCAGGTCACCGACCGCCCCAACGGCACCACCGACGGCACCCTCTCCCCCGACGGCGAGTGGATCTGGTGGTTCTCCGACACCGACGGCGACGAGTTCGGCACCTGGGTGCGCCAGCCCTTCGCCGGCGGACCGGACGAGCCGGCCACCCCGGGCCTCGCCCCGGCCTATCCCGAGGGCCTGGCCCTCGGGCGCGACGGCACCGCCGTCGTGGGCCGCTCCACCGACGAGGAGGGCTCGACGATCTTCGTGTGCCGGCCGGGCGCCGAGCCGGTGGAGATCTACCGGCACCGCGAGACCGCCGTGGTCGGCGACCTCTCCCGCGACGGCACGCTGATCGCGATCGAGCACACCGAGCACGGCGACTCGATGCACTCCTCGCTGCGCGTGCTCACCCTCGACGGCAAGACCGTCGCCGAGCTCGACGACACCCGCGGCGGCACCGAGGAACTGGGCCTGGCCGTCCTCGGCTTCGCGCCGGTCCCCGGGGACACCCGGCTGCTCGTCTGCCACCAGCGCGGCGGCCGCTGGGAGCCGATGATCTGGGACGTGGCCGCCGGCACCGAGGAGCCGCTGGAGATCGACCTGCCCGGCGACGTGGGCGCCGAGTGGTACCCCGACGGCTCGGCCCTGCTGGTCTCGCACGGCTACGAGGCCCGCAGCGAGCTGTGGCGCTACGACCTCGCCGACCGGGCCCTGACCCGGGTCGACACCCCGCCCGGCACGGTCTCGGACGCCTCCGCCCGGCCCGACGGGACCGTGGAGTACCAGTGGTCCTCGGCCGCCGAGCCCTCCTCGGTACGGTCCACCGCGGGCGGGGTGGTCCTGGAACTGCCCGGCCTGCGCGCGCCCGGCTCGGTGCCGGTGGAGGACGCCTGGGTGGACGGCCCCGGCGGCCGGATCCACGCGCTCGTCCAGCGCCCCCGGGGCCAGGGCGACGGCCCCTTCCCGACCGTCTTCGAGATCCACGGCGGCCCGACCTGGCACGACAGCGACGCCTTCGCCGCGGGCCCGGCGGCCTGGCTGGACCACGGGTTCGCGGTGGTCCGGGTCAACTACCGCGGCTCCACCGGCTACGGCCGTGCCTGGACGGACGCGCTCAAGCACCGGGTCGGCCTGATCGAGCTGGAGGACATCGCCGCGGTCCGGGACTGGGCGGTGTCCGCCGGCCTCGCCGACCCGGCCCGGCTGGTGCTCTCGGGCGGCTCCTGGGGCGGCTACCTGACCCTGCTGGGCCTGGGCACCCAGCCCGAGGCCTGGGCGGTGGGGCTGGCCGCCGTACCCGTGGCGGACTACGTGACGGCGTACCACGACGAGATGGAGACGCTGAAGGCGCTGGACCGCACGCTGTTCGGCGGGACCCCGGAGGAGGAGCCGGAGCGGTGGGCGGCCTCCTCGCCGCTGACCTACGTCGACCAGGTCCGCGCCCCCGTCTACATCGCGGCCGGGGTCAACGACCCGCGCTGCCCGATCCGCCAGATCGACCACTACGTCGACCGGCTCGCGGCGCGCGGCGCCGTGCACGAGGTCTACCGCTACGACGCCGGCCACGGCTCCCTGGTGGTGGCCGAACGGATCAAGCAGCTCCGGCTGGAGCTGGACTTCGCGCTCAAGCACCTGCCGCGGCGCTGAGCCCCGGGCGCCGCACGGCCGCGCCCACGGCCTGGCCGTCCCCGGTGGTCCTGCCGCGGGCCCCGCGGCAGGACCACCGGGGCACCCCCCGTACCGTGGAGGGGTGCACCGGTTTCTGCTGACCCCGCGCTGGTGGGGGATCAACCTCTTCGTCGTGCTGGCCGTTCCCTTCTGCCTGTTCATGGGGACGTGGCAGCTCGGCCGTTTCGAGGACCGCGTCGACTCGCACCGCGAGGCCACCGCCGAACGGCCCGCGGCCGCCGCGGCCGCCCCGCTGGACTCGCTGCTGCCGGTGGACCGCAGGACCTCGGGCCGGACGGCATCGGTGTCCGGCCAGTACGCGGAACAGTTCCTGGTGCCCGAGCGGCTGCTCGACGGGAAGACCGGCTTCTACGTGCTCACGCTGCTGCGCACCGACGGCGGCAAGGCCGTCCCCGTGGTCCGCGGCTGGCTGCCGGGCGCGCCCGACGCGTCCCGGGCCCCGGCCCCGCCCGCCGGGCGGGTCGAGGTGACCGGCGCCCTGCAGGCCGCCGAGAGCTCCAGCACCAAGGGCGTCCACGCCGAGGGCGGCCTGCCGCCCGGCCAGCTCGGCATCATCGGTGCGGCCTCGCTGGTCAACCTGGTGCCCTACGAGCTGTACGACGCCTGGCTCACGGTGCAGACCCCGGCCGACGGCCTGACCCCGGTCCCGGCCCGGGCCCCGAGCAACACGGGCCTGGACCTGAAGGCCTTCCAGAACCTCGGCTACACCGGCGAGTGGTTCGTCTTCGCCGCGTTCGTCCTGTTCATGTGGTTCCGCCTCTACCGCCGCGAGACGGAGACCCTCCGCGACGCCGAGGCCGGCCTGCTCCCCGCGGCCTAGGCCGGCGGGGCCACCGGCAGCATGCCGGTGGTGTAGACCGTGCCGCCGCAGGCGGACGGGACCGAGACCTGCGTGCCCGTGGCCCCCGGCTGCGGCGTCAGCGTGACCGGCACGCCGGGCCCGGCCGACGGCGGCCCCTGGATCTCGGCGGCGGGCGCCTGACCGTCCGGGGCGCCGGACTTGCCGCCCGCCGCGGGCGTGGGGCTCGGCGCGGGCGGGCAGGCCTGGGCCGGGGGCACCCAGGCGAAGCGGATCTCGTAGGCCGTGCTCGGCGGCAGGACCAGCGAGGACGCCTCCCAGGCGGGGTCGGGCAGGCCGGCCGCCGGATCGCTCGCGGTGTGCCGCACCACCGTGGTGCCCGGGCCCGAGGTGACCGTGTCGGTCCCGCGGACCGTGCACCCGGTGGCCGAGACGTTGGTGACCTTGAAGCTGCCGTAGACCTTGCCGTCCGCGTCCGGGGTCCCCGCGACGCTGCCGCTGACGCCGAGCTGGCCGGAGCCGCAGGTGGGCACGCCCGGGGCGGCCGCCGGGGGCAGCGGACGGGTGCCCGGCGTCGGCCCGACCGGCGGGCCGCCGAACGACGGGCTCTGCGGGCCGGCGCTGCTGCCCGGCCGCTGCCCGGCGCCGCCGGCACCGGGACCACCCGTGGCGGGGAGCGGCGGGACGCCCGGCCGCTCGCCCGAGCCCGTGGCGTGCGGGTCGGAGCCGCCGCTGTCGGCCCGGCCGACGGCGTCCTGCTGGTGCCCGGCCATCGCCGGCGCCGCGTCGGAGCCGTGCGCGTCCTGGGTCAGGTGCAGCCCCACGGGGACTCCGGCACCCACCAGCAGCACGGCGGCCGCCGCGCCGACCAGGGTCTGCCGGCGGCGGGCCCGGCGGGCGGGGACCGCGTGGTGCAGCCGGTCCAGGGCACCGGCCGAGGGCTGGAGCCCGTCGACGGCCGTGCGCAGCAGTGCCCGCAGGTCCTGCTCGGTCAGACCGTCGCGCGTACCGTCGTGGGAAGGGTCGTGCTCGTTCATGACTGCGCGGCCTCCATCGCCACCCGCAGCGCAGCTATGCCCCGCGATCCGTACGCCTTCACCGAGCCCAGGGAGATGCCGAGGGTCTCGGCCACCTGGGACTCCGTCATGTCCGCGAAGTAGCGCAGCACCAGCACCTCGCGCTGCCTGCGCTGCAGGCTCTTCATGGCCCTGATGAGATCGTCCCTCTCCAGCAGGTCGTACGCGCCCTCCTCCGCGCTCGCCATGTCCGGCATCGGCTTCGACAGCAGCTTGAGACCGAGGATGCGCCGACGGAGCGCGGAACGCGAGAGGTTGACCACGGTCTGGCGCAGATAGGCCAGGGTCTTCTCACGGTCCCGGACCCGGCTGCGCGCCGAGTGGACCCGGATGAAGGCCTCCTGGACGACGTCCTCGCAGGAGGCGGTGTCGTCCAGGAGCAGGGCGGCGAGCCCCAGCAGGGAGCGGTAGTGCGCCTGGTAGGTCTCGGTGAGGTGGTCGACGGTGGTCCCGGCCACGACCTCGGGCTGCGGGTCGGGAGCGGTCACCGGAGGACCGCCGGGGAGGCGAGGGGGCCGGGGCGCCGGGACGATCCCGAAGCGCGCCGGAACGACGGCGTAGTCGAGCAAGGCCTGTGCCACGTCAGTTGGACGCGCCTGCCCTCGTCAGGGTTGTACGCGCGCGGCGATTTCTTGTGCCGTGCGCCAAATGCCCTCATGCGTACCCGTTCTTCCCGTATGCCCTACCTGTCCAGGCGGCACCGGTGCTTCACCTTGATCGAGGGATCGGGGTCGATCCTACAAAGCGAAATACGCATGTTCACGCGCGATCAGTTCCGCGATCCGGGCGCCGTTCACGGCGGCTCCGGTCCGGAGGTTGTCGGCGCAGACGAAGAATTCCAGGGCGCGCGGATCGTCCAGGGAGCCGCGCACGCGCCCCACCCAGGCCGGATCCGTCCCGGCCGCGTCCGCCGGGGTCGGGAACTCCCCCGCCGCCGGGTCGTCGACGACCACCACACCCGGCGCGGACTCCAGCACCTCGCGCGCCCGTACGGCGTCCACCTCGGCCTCGAACCGGGCCCGGACGGTCAGCGAGTGCCCGGTCAGCACCGGCACCTGCACGCACGTCACCGACACCGGGAGCGCGTCCAGTCCCAGGATCCGCCGGGACTCGGCCCGGACCGCGAGCTCGTGCGAGGACCAGCCGTCCGCGCGCAGTTCGCCCGACCAGGGCACCACGTTGAGCGCGAGCGGGGCCGCGAACGGCCCGGTGTCCTCGCCCACGGCCCGCCGTACGTCGCCGGGCTGCGAGCCCAGCTCGGTCCCGGCGACCACGGACAGCTGACGGCGCAGCGCCTCGGCGCCGGCCCGGCCGGAGGCGCCGGCGGCCTGGTACGAGGAGACGAACAGCTCGGTCAGCACGAACTCGGCGTGCAGCGCGCCGACGGCCGCGATCATCGCGGCGGTCACGCAGTCGGGACCCGCGACGATCCCGCGCGGCCGGACCCGCGCCGCGTACCCGTTGACCTCGGGCACCACCAGTGGCACCTCGGGGTCCTCCCGGAAGGCCGGCGAGCGGTCCACCACGGCCATGCCGCGGGCCACCGCGACGGGCGCCCAGCGGGCCGAGACCTCGGCCGGGGTGAGGAAGAGGGCCACGTCGCCCGCGCCGAGGCCGTCGAAGGCGTCCTCGGTGAGGGCGAGCACCTCGGTCTCCTCCCCGCGCACGACCAGCCGGCGGCCGGCCGAGCGCGAGGAGGCGATCAGGCGTATGTCGCCCCAGACGTCCGCCCGTGTGGACAGGACCTGGAGCAGGACGGAGCCCACGGCCCCGGTCGCCCCGACCACGGCCAGCGCCGGGGCGGGCGACCGGCCCGGGGTCATCGTCCGGTGCCTCCGTAGACGACGGCTTCGTCGCTGTCGGAGTCCAGCCCGAAGGCGGTGTGGACCGCGACCACGGCGGCGTTGACGTCGTCCTGGCGGGTCACGACGGAGATGCGGATCTCGGAGGTGGAGATCAGCTCGATGTTGACGCCCGCGTCCGACAGGGCCTGGAAGAAGCTGGCCGTGACGCCCGGGTTGGTCTTCATGCCCGCGCCGACCAGGGAGATCTTGCCGATCTGGTCGTCGTAGCGCAGCGAGTCGAAGCCGATCGCGCCCTTCGCCTTCTCCAGGGCGTCGATGGCCTTGTGGCCCTCGGTCTTGGGGAGGGTGAAGGAGATGTCCGTCAGGCCGGTGGACGCGGCGGACACGTTCTGCACGATCATGTCGATGTTGATCTCGGCGTCCGCGATGGCGCGGAAGATCGCCGCGGCCTCGCCCGGCTTGTCCGGGACGCCGACGACCGTGATCTTGGCTTCGGAGACGTCGTGGGCGACTCCGGAAATGATGGCGTGCTCCACCTGCGCGTCCCCTTGCGACTCGGGCTTCTCGTTGCTGACCCAGGTACCGGGGAGTCCGGAGAAGGACGACCGCACGTGGATCGGGATGTTGTAGCGGCGCGCGTATTCCACGCAGCGGTGCAGCAGCACCTTGGAGCCGGAGGCCGCGAGCTCCAGCATGTCCTCGGAGGAGATCCAGTCGATCTTCCGGGCCTTCTTCACCACGCGCGGGTCGGCGGTGAAGACCCCGTCCACGTCGGTGTAGATCTCGCAGACCTCGGCGTCCAGCGCTGCGGCGAGCGCGACGGCGGTGGTGTCGGACCCGCCCCGCCCCAGGGTGGTGATGTCCTTGGAGTCGGCGGACACGCCCTGGAAACCGGCGACGATGGCGATGTTGCCCTCGTCCAGCGCGGTACGGATCCGGCCCGGCGTGACATCGATGATGCGCGCTTTGTTGTGCACCGAGTCGGTGATGACGCCTGCCTGGCTACCGGTGAACGACTGGGCCTCGTGGCCCAGGTTTTTGATCGCCATGGCCAGCAGGGCCATGGAGATCCGCTCCCCGGCGGTCAGCAGCATGTCGAATTCCCGACCGGCAGGCATCGGCGATACCTGCTCGGCGAGTTCGATCAGCTCGTCCGTCGTGTCGCCCATCGCCGACACCACGACGACCACCTGGTGGCCGTTCTTCTTGGCATCGACGATCCGCTTGGCGACGCGCTTGATGCCCTCGGCATCGGCTACGGAGGAGCCTCCGTACTTCTGCACGACAAGGCCCACGTGCGCTCCTCGCTCAGTCCGTTACGCGTGTACGACCGCCCTGGCGGTCGTGGTCAGTCTAACGATGGACCGCCATCCGATCGGGGTGTACCGCATCGTGAGATGTGTGGTTCACCTCATGACCGGCACGCCGCTGTTCCCCGGCCGTGGCCGGGGACGCGGCGCGGGAGAGCGGCTCAGCCGCGGCCGAAGCCGCCCAGCTCCTCGGCCATGACGCGGCCCGCCTGCTCGGCGAGGTCGTCCTCGGCCAGGTCCTCGTCAGTGTCCAGCCCGTCCAGCTCCTGCAGCGGCTGGTCCAGCCGGACGTGCGCGACCAGCGACTGCAGGGCGCGCAGGGTGGCCGAGGCCGTCGAGCCCCAGTTGGAGAAGTACGAGAACTGCCACCACCACAGCGCCTCGGCGGTCCGGCCCGCCTGGTAGTGGATCAGGCCGTGCCGCAGGTCGGCCACCACGTCGGCGAGGTCGTCGGAGATCCGGTGCGCGACCGGCGCCTTGCGCGGCTCGTACGGGTCGAAGACCTCCGAGTAGACGTCGACCGGGTCCAGCATCAGCGCGAACCGCTCGCGCAGCTCGTCCACGTCCGGCTCCGGACCGAGGTCCGGCTCGTAGCGCTCGTCGGGCAGGACGTCCTGGTACGCGCCCAGCCGGCCGCCCGCCAGCAGCAGCTGGGAGACCTCCAGCAGGAGGAACGGCACGGCCGAGTCCGGATCCTCGCCCTTGGCCACCTCCGTGACCGCGACGATGAAGGACTCGATCTGGTCGGCGATCTGGACGGCGAAGTCGTCCGGATCCTGGCCCAGGGCGTGCAGCGTTGCGTCAGACATCGAGTAGTCGCCTTCCTTCAAAGGCCCGCCCGAGCGTGACCTCGTCCGCGTACTCCAGGTCTCCGCCGACGGGGAGCCCGCTGGCCAGTCGCGTGACCTTCAGGCCCATCGGCTTGATCATCCGGGCGAGATAGGTGGCCGTGGCCTCGCCCTCCAGGTTGGGGTCGGTGGCGAGGATCAGCTCGGTCACCGTGCCGTCCGCGAGCCGCGCCAGCAGCTCGCGGATGCGCAGGTCGTCGGGGCCGACGCCCTCGATCGGGCTGATCGCGCCGCCGAGCACGTGGTACCGCCCTCGGAATTCGCGCGTCCGTTCGATCGCGACGACGTCCTTGGGCTCCTCCACCACGCAGATGACCGTGTCGTCGCGCCGCGGGTCACGGCAGACGGCACAGCGCTCCTCCTGGGCCACGTTCCCGCACACCGCGCAGAACCGGACCTTCTCCTTGACCTCCAGCAGGGCGTGCGCCAGCCGGCGCACGTCCGTGGGTTCGGCCTGGAGGACGTGGAAGGCGATCCGCTGCGCGCTCTTGGGCCCGACGCCGGGCAGCCTGCCCAGTTCGTCGATCAGGTCCTGGACCACGCCTTCGTACAACGGACTGCCTTCTTCCTTCTGCGGGTGGTGGTGTCGTGACGGGTGCTGCTGTCGTGACGGGTGCTGCTCCGTCGTGACGGGTGCTGCTACGGATCAGAACGGCAGACCCGGGATGCCCGAGCCGCCGCCCAGGCCCTGCGCCAGCGGGCCCAGCTTCTGCTGCTGGAGCTTCTGCGCGTTCTCGTGGGCGGCCTGGACCGCCGCCACCACCAGGTCGGCCAGGGTCTCGGTGTCCTCCGGGTCCACGGCCGCCGGCTCGATCACCAGGGCGCGCAGCTCGCCGGAGCCGGTCACGGTCGCGCGGACCAGACCACCGCCGGCCTGACCCTCGACCTGGGCCTCGGCCAGTTCCTCCTGGGCCCGGGCGAGGTCCTGCTGCATCTTCTGGGCCTGCTGGAGCAGCTGCTGCATGTTGGGCTGGCCACCACCGGGAATCACAGGTACTCACTCCAGACGTCCGTGGCGCGCTGCTCGCGCGCTCCTCACGCGTTCCTCGATCCGAGCCTACGTGCTCCCCGGGCGCCGCGCCCTACACCGTGCGGACCTACTCTTTCGGGTGAGGTCGCGGACGGGCGCGTACCTGATCAAGACCTCCTTGCGGGCGGAAATCCCGGGATTCGTTGTCCAAAGCCCGCCATTCGGAGGTAGGAAGAGCATGCGCACCATTGCGCGCACGCGCACCACCACACGTCAGCGCAGGCAGAGGGAGTGCCGGGTGAGCCAGCCGGAGATGCAGCCCGAGGGGCCACCCCGGGATCCCCGGGAGGAGAGCAGCGGGCGGGACGCCGCGGGCGATCTGACCGGCCGGCCGTTCCCCCTGGGCGACTGGGGGGAGCCCGCCGAGCGGCTCGACGAGCTCTACCGGCGGGTGGAGGACGACGCGCTGCGCACCGCCGCGTGGTACCTCTCGGACCGGGCGTGGAAGCGGCGCGGCGCCCGGGTGCTGCGCACCGGCGCGGCCGTCGGTGCGGTCACGGGTGCGACGATGCCGCTGCTGGAGCTGACCGGCCTGCTGTCCGGGGCCTCCTCGTACGGGTACCTGGCCCTGCTGCTGGGCGCGGCCTGTCTGGCCTGCGACCGGTTCTTCGGGCTGACCTCCGGCTGGATGCGGGACGTGGCCACCGCCCAGGCGGTGCAGCGAAGACTCCAGACCTTGCAGTTCGACTGGGCCTCGGAGAACGTCCGCGAGGTCCTGGGACCCACCGAGGGCACCGCCGGCGAGGCCGCCGAGCGCTGCCTGACCGTGCTGCGGCGGTTCTCCGAGGACGTCACCGAGCTGGTGCGCGCCGAGACCGCGGACTGGATGGTCGAGTTCCGCTCCGGGCCCACCCCCCTGGTCATGCAGTCCCTCGGCCCGTCCGCGCCGCGCCCGGAGCCGGGCACGCACCCCAGCCGCTTCCCGCTGCCCCCGGGCACCCGGCCCAACATGCCGCGGCAGCGGCCGCCCGAGCAGCCGCGCTGAGCGGGCGGCGCCCCGCAGCAGCCGCCTGATCGTTCCGCCGGCCGGCCGCCCCCGCCCGGCACGGCCCGGTCCCCCCGCGGACAGCCAGGTCTTGCGCACCCCTTCGCGGAGCGTGTCCGGCGCACTACGCTGGCCCGACGGCGCACAACGACCGAACGGAGCCCGCGTGGCCTGTGACCTGTGGCTGGTCCCCCTTGTCGACGTGCTGTGCCACAGCCCCGACAACCCCTTCGCGGAGGAGATCGCCGCGTACGACAAGGCGCTCGGTGAGGCCGGGCTGCCGTCCGTACCCGTCTTCGCCTACATGCCGGGCCTGTCCGGGGACGTCGCCCCGGTCGCCGGCTTCGACTACGACGCCCTGCACTTCCTGCGACGGGCGTACCTGCTGCAGATCTGCGGGCTGCCGGTGACGCCGGTGGACGAGCTGGGCGGGGACTACGAGCAGCTGCTGGAGATGTTCGAGGGCACGGCCCAGCAGTCCCACCTGGTCTGGCACTACGACCACGCCGGGGCCTACGTCCCGGTCGACTTCGCCGCCCCGCTGGCCGACGAGGAGCTGCTGGCCGGCGGTGGACCACTGGGCTCGGTCCAGGGGCTGCTGCGGGAGCTGGCCTTCGTGGCCCCGGCCATCGGGATCGACCCGGGCAACCCGCCGGCCGCGCCCGCCCCGCCTGGCCGGCCGACCTCGCTGGACGAGCCCGCGGGCCCGGTCCCGTACGACGACAGCCCCTTCGCCCGGGAGCGGCACGTCTGGCTGGGCCTGCACGCGGCGGCCACCCGGAGCCTGGGGCAAGGCTCCATGATCATCTTCAGCTGAGGCGCCCTTCCCGGGCGCCGGCGGAGGCGGCCTTGGCCCGTGGCCGGTGGTCGGGCCCCGTGGCCGGGGCCGTGCTCAGCCGGTGGTGGGGCCCCGTGGCCGGGGCCGTGCTCAGCCGGTGGTGGGGCCCCGTGGCCGGGGCCGTGCTCAGCCGGTGGTGGGGCTCCGTGGCCGGGGCCGTGCTCAGCCGGTGGTGGGGCCCCGTGGCCGGGGCCGTGCTCAGCCGGTGGTGGGGCTCCGTGGCCGGGGCCGTGCTCAGCCGGTGGTGGGGCCCACGCGCCAGACCCAGACGTCCCGGACCCGCTCCGGCTCCGCGCCGAGCAGGCTGGTCAGCAGGGCGCGCAGTTCCTCGGCCCGGTCCTGGTCCGGCAGGACCACCGCGCCGGCCTTCCAGTACGCCAGGTCCCGCCGCGCCTGCTCCTGCCATTCCGGCCCGAGCGGCGGCGGGTCGCCGCCGTAGCGGACCTCGCGCAGCACGTTGGACAGGTGCCGCGGGGTGGCGCCGAAGGTGCCGATCCGGTCGGGCCCCCAGGGGCCCATGAAGTAGCCGCCGGCCAGCCGGAAGCCGAAGTCCGCGGTCACCTGCCAGTGCAGCGCGTCCGCCGCACCCGCATCGGGCAGCGGGACCGGAACGAGCGCTTCCCCGTCCTTGACGTACGGCTTCCACGCGCCGGAGGTGATGAACTCCGGCACCGGGTCCCGGTCCCGGACCGCCAGCGGGACCGGCACCGGCAGCACCGGGAGCAGCGCGGCGGCCACCGCCAGCAGCCCGAGCGTGCGCTGCTGCCCCGCCCGCAGCCGCAGGATCCGGTCCAGCGCGAGCGCCAGCAGCATGCCGAGGGCCGGGGCGCAGATCATCGCCACCCGCCCCTCGATCACGAACTCGAACAGCGGGACCGCCGCCAGCAGCCGCCACGGCCCGGGCACCACGAGGTCGGTGCGCGGGACGGGGATCGCGGACCCCAGCGACAGCACGGCGGCCGCCAGGGCGGTCACCGCGAGCGCCCGGACGGCCGTGGCCCGGCGCCACAGCCAGACCGCGACGGCCACGGAGAACGCGATCAGCGGCCAGCCGTAGAAGGCGTTCTGCTCGGTGTGGTTCATCGACAGCCGCGCGGCGGTCTCCTTGTCGCCGAACAGCGAGTGGCCGGCGTACTCGATCAGCGCGCGCGGGCTGTTGGCCGCGCCCGCCGGGTGGGGCACGGAGTGGTAGCTCTGCGGGCCCGAGAACTGCCACCACAGCGGGAACGCCACCAGCGGCACGGTCACCGCCGCCGCGACGAACAGCCCGCGCACCAGCGGCTTCCACGCCACCCGGGCGCGCCCGGGGTCGAAGGCCGCGTAGCAGAGGGCGAAGAGCAGCATGCCGAGCGCGGCGAGCAGCAGGGCCTCCTCGCCTATGTACACCTGGTACGCCGCGAACAGGCCGAGGACGATCCCGTCGCGGACCACCGCGCGCCCGGTGCACAGGCGCAGGGCGCGGTCGACGATCAGCGGGAGCACGAACAGGACCACGAAGTTCGGGTGCGCGGGGGCGTGCGCGATCATCGGCGGCGCGAACGCCGCCAACGCCCCGCCCGCAGCGGCCGCCCGGCGGCCCACGCCCAGCCGGCGGCGGATCAGCCAGTACCAGGCGAAGGCGGTGGCGGCGATACCGAGGGTGAAGACGAGCGCGAGCGTGAAGGTCGGGCCGAGGGCCAGGGTGACGGGCGTGAGCGGGACGGAGAGGCCGAGCATGACCGTGTTGCCCATCAGGTTCACGCCGTCGGGCATGCCCTGGAGATCCGTGAAGAGCGGATTGCGCAGGTGGGAGATGTTGTCGGCGGTGACCGCGAAGAACCACTCCCACTGGTTCTGGTCCTGCATCGCGTCGGCGAGGTAGCCGCCACCGAGGTCGGCCCAGAGGCCGCCGTAGAGCAGGAGGGCCGCGAGCAGGTAGAGCCCGGCGACGACCACCCCGCCCCGGCCGGACCGCGGCCACCTCCGCCACCTCCGCCACCTCCGCCGCTCGGGGGGCGCCACCTCGGCCACCGAACCAGGGCGGAGGGCGGTGTCGGTAGGGGTATCGGTATCGGTATCGGTGTCGGTGTGGGTATCGGTGTCGGTGTCGGCACCGCCGAAGCGGGCAGTATCGGTGGCGGCGGCGAGATCGGTGTCGGTGACCAGCACCCGCCGGCCGACGGCCGCGGCGACGCCCCGGCGCACGGCCGCGTCCCGGCCCTGGTGGCGGTCGTCGCGTATCAGGCGTATGCGGGGGTCGGCAGCGGCCGCGGCCCGGACGACATCGGCGGTGGCGTCGATGGACCCGTCGTCCACCACGATCACCTCCCAGCCGCCCCGGCCGGTACCGAGCCGGTCGTCCAGCTGCGCCCGCAAGCGGTCCAGCACGGCGCCGAGCCGCTCCTCCCCGCAGGAGGCGGGGACGACGACGCTGAGGGCGACCGTGCCGAGCCCGGTCGGCGGCGACGCGGCGCTCACGCGCGCCCCTCCGCGGCGGGGGCGGCGCTCCGGTCGAGGCCGGCCACCCAGGCCAGGGCGTGCTCGTTGTAGGACCGCACCAGCCGGCGCACCTCGTCGGCGTCGACCCGGGTCACCGCCTCCACCAGCTCGGTGTGCCGGTCCCACAGGGCCGACCGCAGCTCCGCCTCCCGCTGGAGGTGGGGGACGGCGAACACCCAGCACCGCACCCGGATGCTGTGCAGGAAATCGGTGATCCAGACGTTCCCGACCAGCCCGCTCAACTCGCGCCAGAAGCGCAGGTCGTAGCCGATCAGCACCTCCAGCGAGCCGCTGCGCGCGGCGCGTTCGGCCTCGGCGGCCCGGCGGCGTACGGAGACCAGCTGTTCGGCGACACCGGCGGACGTACCGCGCTCCACCAGCCGCCGGAAGATCCCGTCCACGACCAGGGAGCGAGCCTCGACCATCCCCCGGAAGTCGTCCACGGTGTAGACCCGGACCCGGAAGCCGCGGTGCATCGCGGACTCCAGCAGCCCCTGGGCGGAGAGGTCGACCAGGGCCTCGCGGACCGGGGTCGCGGAGACCTCGTACTGCTCGGCGATCTGCTTGACCGTGAACTCCGTGCCCGGGGGCAGGCGGCCCGCGAGCACCTCGTCGCGCAGGGCGTCCGCGATCTGCTGCCGAAGCGTGTTGCGGGTGACAGCTCCGCTGCCGGCCATGGGGTCCGTCTCCTTCGTAGAACTCCGGACACCATAGGCCAGGCGGCTGCGGGCGGGGAGAACGAACCGGACCCGTACCGGTCTTCGGCACGGGTCCGGTCGGTCGGGGCCGGCTCAGGCGCCGGCGGTGGTGTGTCGGTCGGCGACCGACAGCGCCTCGTCGAGCAGGGCCAGGCCCTCCTTGGCCTCGGCCTCGGTGATGGTGCAGGCGGGCACCACGTGGGTCCGGTTCATGTTGACGAACGGCCACAGCCCGGCCTGCTTGCAGGCCGCGGTGAACTCGGCCATCGGCGCGTTGTCCGCACCCGCCGCGTTGTACGGCACGAGCGGCTCGCGCGTCTCCTTGTCCCGTACGAGGTCCAGCGCCCAGAAGGCGCCGAGCCCACGGACCTCGCCCACGGACGGGTGTCGCTCGGCGATCTCGGCGAGGGCAGGGCCGATGACGTCGGCGCCGAGGTGCGCGGCGTGCTCCACGACGCCCTCCTCGGCCATCGCGGTGATCGTGGCCACGGCGGCCGCGCAGGCGAGCGGGTGCCCGGAGTACGTCAGACCACCGGGGTACGGGCGCTCGTCGAAGGTCGCGGCGATCTCGGCCGAGATCGCCACGCCGCCCAGCGGCACGTACCCGCTGTTGACGCCCTTGGCGAAGGTCAGCAGGTCAGGGGTGACGTCCCAGTGCTCGGCGGCGAACCACCGGCCGGTGCGGCCGAAGCCGGCCATGACCTCGTCGAGGATGAAGACGATGCCGTAGCGGTCGCACAGCGCACGGACCCCGGCGAGGTAGCCGGCCGGCGGGACCATGATCCCGGCGGTGCCCGGCACGGTCTCCAGGATGATCGCCGCGATGGACTGCGGCCCCTCGAAGGCGATCGTGTCGGCGAGGTGCGCCAGCGCGCGCTCGCACTCCTCGGCCTCGGTGGTGGCGTGGAACGGCGAACGGTAGAGGAACGGCCCCCAGAAGTGCACGACCCCGGCGGAGGCGGTGTCGGAGGGCCAGCGGCGCGGGTCACCGGTGAGGTTGATCGCGGCGGCGGTGGCGCCGTGGTACGAGCGGTAGGCGGAGAGCACCTTGGTCCGGCCCGTGTGCAGACGGGCCATCCGGACGGCGTTCTCGACGGCCTCGGCGCCGCCGTTGGTGAAGAAGATCTTGTCCAGGTCGCCCGGGGTCCGCTCGGCGATCAGCCGGGCCGCCTCGGAGCGGACGTCGACGGCGAACCCGGGCGCGAGCGTGCAGAGCTTGCCGGCCTGCTCCTGGATCGCGGCGACGACCTTGGGGTGCTGGTGGCCGATGTTGGTGTTGACGAGCTGGGAGGAGAAGTCGAGGAACCGGTTCCCGTCGTAGTCCCAGAAGTACGACCCCTCGGCCCCGGCGACGGCGAGCGGATCGATGAGCTTCTGCGCGGACCAGGAGTGGAACACGTGCGCACGGTCGGCGGCCTTGACGGCGTCCTTCGCGGCGGCGTCGGCCTGCGGAGTGAGAGGGGTGGTCATGGCTGGAGGGTAGAAGTGCGCAGGTGGGAGGCGATATCGGCGGTTTGTATGGGGGTGGGGGGCGCGCCTCGGCAACGTGTCGCGGGCGGCGGGGTGACGTGCTCCGGCGGAACGGCCAGTTCCCTGGCCGCCACGGATCAGCCGGCCCGGCCCGCCGGCCCGGCCGACTGCTCCGTGGCCGCCGCCGGAACCGGTGCCGAGCCGGCCGTGGACCACGGCCCGGCGGCAGGTCCTGGGCGCGGTCCTGCACGAGCCCTGGGCCGGCCACCGGGGCGGGGCGGGAGTGGGGAGTCCGGTCAGGGCAGGAC
>NZ_RPRY01000119.1 GCF_003949795.1 Streptomyces sp. WAC06614 | reverse complement strand
CCTCCAGGGCGCTGTTGTCCTGGGGGCCGGCGGCCCGCTGCTCTCCCGCACCGCCGGCCCCCAGGACAACAGCGCCCTGGAGGCCCGCGACGACGTGCTGACCTTCACGAGCCCGCCCCTGACCGAGCCGCTGGAGGTCCTGGGCCCCGTCTCCGCGCGGTTCTCGCTCTCCGCGGACACCGGGCAGGCCGACGTGTTCACCCGCCTGTGCGACGTGGACGCCCGGGGGCGATCCGTCAACGTCTGCGACGGGCTGGGCCAGGTGCGGACGACCGGATCGGCCCCGGCGCAGGTCACCGTGCCGATGGGCGCCACCGCCCACCGCTTCGCCGCCGGGCACCGGATCCGCTGGCAGATCAGCGGCGGTGCCCACCCGCGCTACGCCCGCAGCCCCGGCACCGGCGAGGCCCGCGCGGAGGCCACCACCTTCGCCCCCGTCCACCTCACGGTGCACGGCGACTCGGCCCTGCTGCTGCCGCACGGCGGGGCCGGCGACGCCGCCGCGGGGTGAGCGCGCCGGGGGCCGCGGACCGGGCCGGCCGGGCCGTGGCCGGTTCGGCCCGGTCGGCCCCGGTCGTCGTGTCAGCCGATGCGTTCGGCCCCGGCCGAGGGGACGGCCTCCAGCACGGCGGGGGCGGTGAACCCGGCCGCCGCGAAGGCGTCGCCCACCGCGGCCGCGACCGCCGCGGCGGCCTCGGCCGGGACCAGGGCGATCACCGACCCGCCGAAGCCGCCGCCCGTCATCCGGGCGCCGAGCGCCCCTGCCGCCACGGCCGACTCCACCGCGAGGTCGGTCTCCGGGCAGGAGATCCGGTAGTCGTCGCGGAGCGAGGCGTGGCCGGCGGTCAGGACCGGGCCGAGCGCCTCCGGTTCGCCCGCCGCGAGATGGTCGACCGTCCGCTCCACCCGGGCGTTCTCGGTGACCTGGTGCCGCACCAGCGGCACCAGGTCGGGCGGGAGCGCGGCCAGGGCGGCGGGCAGGTCCGGCTCCGTGAGCTCCCGCAGCGCCGGGACGTGCAGGAGCTCCGCCGCCCGTTCGCAGCCCGCGCGCAGGGCGGCGTAGGCGCCGTCGGCCAGGTCGTGCTGGACCCGGGTGTCGAGCACCAGCAAGGACAGTCCGTGCCCCGTCAGGTCGAGCGGGACCTGCCGTACCTCCAGGCTGCGGCTGTCGAGGTGCAGCGCATGGCCGGCGGTGCAGCAGACCGAGGCCATCTGGTCCATGATCCCGCACGGCACTCCGGCGAAGGCGTTCTCGGCGTGCTGGGCCACCCGGGCCAGCACCGGGCGGTCCAGGCCCAGCCCGTGCAGGTCGTCGTAGGCGACCGCCACCGCGCACTCCAGGGCCGCGGAGGAGGACAGCCCGGCTCCGGTGGGAACCGTACTGCTCACGTGGAGGTCGGCGCCGCCCACGTCCAGGCCCCGTTCGCGCAGCGCCCACACCACCCCGGCCGGATAGCGGGCCCAGCCGCCCGTCCCGCCCGGGGCCAGGTCCGCCACGCGCAGCTCCGTGGTCCGGCCGTCGCCCTGGGCGCTGTGCAGCCGCAGCAGGCCGTCGTCGCGGCGGCGCGCGGCGACCAGGGTGCGCTGCGGCAGGGCCATCGGCAGGGCGAAGCCGTCGCAGTAGTCGGTGTGCTCGCCGATCAGGTTGACCCGGCCGGGCGCGGCCCACACCCCGTCCGGCTCCCCGCCGTGGACCCGCCGGAACTCCTCGCGCACGGCCGCGGCCGCAGCCCCGTTCATCGCACCTCCCGCAGCCGCCGGGCGGCCGCCTCGGGGGCCACGTCGTTCATGAAGGCGTCCATGCCGGACTCGGTCCCGGCAAGGTACTTGAGCTTGTCGGCGGTGCGCCGGACGGTGAACAGCTCCAGGTGCAGGGCCAGTTCCTCGCCCCCGACGATCGGGGCCTGGTGCCAGGCGGAGATGTACGGGGTGGGGGAGGGCAGCCCGAAGAGCCGGTCGAAGCGGCGCACCAGCTCCAGGTAGAGCCCGGGGAACTCGGCCCGCTCCGCCTCCTCCAGCGCGGTCAGGTCGGGGACCCGGCGGTGGGGGTAGAGATGGACCTCGTACGGCCAGCGGGCGGCGTACGGGACGAAGGCGGTCCAGTGCTCACCGGCCAGCACCACGCGTTCCGTGGCGGCGCGGGCCTCCGCGAGCAGCTCCTCGAAGAGGTTGCGGCCGGTCGCGGCCCGGTGCGCGGCGGCCGCGGCCAGGTGCTTGGCGGTGCGCGGGGTGACGGTGGAGAAGGCGTAGATCTGTCCGTGCGGGTGCGGCTGGGTCACGCCGATCTCGGCACCGCGGTTCTCGAACACGTAGACCTGCCGCACCTCGGGGCGGGCGGAGAGCTCGGCGGTGCGGTCGGTCCAGGCGTCCAGGACCAGCCGGGCCCGCCCGGGGGTGAGGTCGGCGAAGCCGGCGTCGTGCTCGGGGGTGAAGCAGACCACCTCGCAGCGGCCGGCGTCACCGGAGAGGGAGGGGAAACGGTTCTCGAAGACCGCCACCTCGTAGTCGGCGGCCGGGACCTCGGTCGGCCGGCCCTCCCGCGAGGGGCACAACGGGCAGGCGTCCGCCGGTGGGTGGTAGGTACGGGTCTGTCGGTGCGCGGCGATCGTCACCCAGTCGCCGGTGGCCGGGTCCCGCCGCAGCTCGGGCAGGCTGTGGACGCGGTCGAGCGGCCGCGGGTCCTTAGCCCCCCGGTCCCGGCCGGGGGCGCTGTCGTAGTAGATGAGCTCGCGGCCGTCCGCGAGCTCGGTGACGGTCCGGTGCACGGGCAGTCCTCGCCTGGTCGGTGGGGTACGTACGTACGTGCAGTAAACCAGCGGCGGACGACGGATCGCGGCGGGGCCCGGAGCGGCGGACGGGCCCCGTCACGCCCCGGCGTCGGCGTCGGCCGGGTCCGCCGGCTGCCACAGTTCGATCCGGTGCCCCTCGGGGTCGGTGACCCAGCCGAACCGGCCGACCCCCTCCATGTCCTGCGTCTCCTCGGCCACGTCCGCCCCCTTGGCACGCAGCTGCGCGAGCATCGCGTCCAGGTCGCGGACCCGGAAGTTGAGCATGACCTGCTGGGCGGGGGACCCGAAGGAGTCGGTGCCGGCCTCGAACGCCGCGAACACCGTGGGCCCGGGCCCCTGCCGCCACTGGCCGTGCTCGTCGCCGTCCAGCCCCAGGCACTCCCGGTACCAGGCGGTCAGGGCCGCCGGGTCGGCGGCCCGCACGAAGTACCCACCGATGCCGAGCACACGTTCCATGCGGGCATTCTGCCGCACCGCACCGCCCACGGCCGCAGCGCCCGGCCGCAGCGCGTCCGGCGCTACGCCTCGCGCAGCTTCAGCAGGTACGCCGCGGTCAGGGCGACGGCGCGGTCCTCGTCCCGGGACAGGGTCTCCAGGGCTTCCGACGCCGTCGGGCCCGGGATGTCCGCCAGGGCCTGGGTCAGCCGGCCGCGGGCGGGGGCGTCGGTGGTGGCCGCGGCGAGGCGGGCGACCAGCGCGGTCGCGATCCGGTCCGCCGCCGCGGCGTCGTTCGCCGGCACCGCGAGGGCGTCGGCCGCATCCGTGTCGTTCCTGCCGGCCACGATCATCTCGATGAGCGTAGGGACCGCATCGGCCGCCCCGCGTGCCCCGAGGGCCAGCGCCGCGTACCCGCGGACCGCGGCGTCCTCGTGGCCGAGGGCCTCGCGCAGCAGCGCGGTGGCCGCCGCTCCGGGCAGCTCGGCGAGGCCCCGCACGGCGCGTTCGCGCACCGCCGCCACCGGCGAGGCGAGGCCCCCGGCGAGCAGGGCCGCGGCGGAGTGGTCGTCGCCCGAGCGGGCCAGCGCCCACCTCAGCGCTCCGGCGACGTTCGGCTCCGGCTCGCTCAGGGCCGCCTCGACCAGGACCTCCACCGGCACCGGGACCTCGTCGCCCGAGGACAGGGCCGCGCGCTGGCGGGCGTCGGCGCTCGGGGACCCGAGTGCCTGGAGCAGCGCGACGACCTGGAGGACGCCCTCCCAGCCGGCGGGCTCCGCGGCGTCGATCCTGCGCAGGCGCGTCAGCAGTTCCGTCTCGGCCGCGATGCGTGCGCGCGTCCGCTGGATCAGGTCCTCGACCAGGGCCGAGGGTGCGAAGCCGGGATCGTCGAGCGCCCGCCCGATCTCCCGCAGCGACAACCCCAGTGACCGCAGGCTCTCCACATGGAAGATCCGCCGGATGTCCTCGTCGGAGTACTCCCGGTAGCCCGAGCCCGTACGACCCGAGGGCCGCACCAGGCCCAGCGTCTCGTAGTGCCGGAGCATGCGGGCACTGACCCCGGACCGTCGTGCCACCTCACCGATCAACATGCCCCTATCGTCCCTGCGGATCGGACCCGCCGAGCACGAGGACGCGCTTGGCCTCCTCGACGGCGAACGCGAAACCGGCCTCGGGGTCGTGCAGCAGCCGCTCCGTGGCCAGCGCGTGCGTGCGCACCCGAGGGTCGGGGTCCGCCGCCGCACGACGCAGCGCCGGCAGGACGACCTCCCCCAGCGCGATCAGCGCCCGGCTGAGACTGAGCTGCGTCTCCCGCCCCCCGCGCCCGAGCCGGCCGGCCAGTGACGAGGCGAGGGCGGCCTCCTCACCGTGCGGTACGAGCACGGTCGCGGCCCGCCAGGCGCTGCGCGCCACCTCGTCCTCGGCGTCGGCCAGCAGCGCCGGGGTGATCCCCGGCCACCCCTGCGGGTCCCCGATCTTGGACAGCGTGTGCAGCGCCTGGCTGCGCGCCTGCGCCCGCTCCGAGCGGAGTTCGCGCAGGAGCGCGGGCAGGGTCAGGGACACCGGATGGCGGGTGAGCGCCCAGGTCAACATGTCGCGGACGAAGAACTCCGGCTCGACCGCGCACCGTTCGACCAGCGGGCCGACGAAGCGCGGGTCGGGCGCCGTACCGACCTCCAGGGCCGCGCGCAGGCGGACGGACGGGCGTCCGTCCGCCAGTCCCCGCAGCGCCTCGTCCGTGTCCCCGTGCGTGTGCTCGATGCCTTGCTCGGCCATGGTCATCGGGACCACCTCCTCGGCGAGCAGTGAAGACCTTGTCACCGTGTCAAGGTCAAGCCGGTCGAGGTGAAGCCGGAGCCGGGTGGGGCGGCGGGGCGAGCCGGGCGGTGAGGAAGGCGAGGATCTCGTCACGGGCCCGGACCGTGGGGTGGCCGGCCTCGTCGACGAGGTGGGCGGTGACGACGCTGTGCGGGGTGCCGACGAGTTCGGCGAAGAACGGCGGCGGGGCCGGGTTCGCGGCGCTGTCGGGGAGGACCCGTCCGTCGAAGGCCTCGCCGAGCAGCGCGCGGTACGCGGCGAAGCGCTGCCCGGTGCACCAGCGGTCGCCCTCGAAGCGGTAGGCGAGGACGGTGAGGCCGTCGCGGTCGAACCGGTCACGCAGGGCGTGGGCGTCCGCGGCGTCGAGTTCGAGCCCGCCGGGGTCGTCCAGCGGCAGCGACGGATGGTTGACCACCGGGGCGATCACGGCCGATTCCAGGGCCATGGTGAGGGCGAAGTTGCCGGTGAAGCACAGGCCGATCGCGCCGACCCCGGGCCCGCCGCACTCGGCGTGGGCCTGGCGGGCCAGACCGCGCAGCCAGCGGGTCACCGGGCTGGTGCCGCCGCCGGCGAAGGCGCGGAACTCCGCGCTGACACAGGCCCGGCGGACGACCTCGCGGCCGCCCTCGGCCGTGGGGAAGGCCCCGTCCGTCCCGAACAGGGAGGGGACCAGGACGGTGAAGCCGGCGTCCCGCACCCAGCGGGCGAGCCGCAGGACGTCGGGGCTGATGCCCGGCATCTCGGGCAGCACCACGACCGCGGGCCCGGTGCCGGCCGCGTGGACCGTCTTCTCCACCCCTTGCACGGTGATGCTGCGGCGGGTGAAGTCGGTGATCGGGTCGTTCGGATCGTCTTCGCTCATGGGGGCCAGCCTGGTCCCCGGACCGGCTCCCGGGCAGCGGCGGGATCGCCAAGGCCAGGGGTAATCTCGCCGTCGGGGCCGTCGGGGCCGTCGGGGCCACGGGCGAGAGCGGTACGCGGCACGCGGTCGGCGACTCCGGGGCCTGGCGAGCGGCACCAGGAGGGGGGACGGAAGCCATGGCGGAGACGGCATCGGGGCAACGGCGGCCACCGCAGCCACCGCGGCCACCGCGGCCGGCGGGCGACGGCGCGGTGCCGGGCGGGGCCGCGGGTACCGCGGGGGAGCTGCGGGTCGGGGTGCTGGCGTACCCGGGGTGTTTCGCGTCCGAAGTGTTCGGGGTACCGGACCTGTTGACCATGGCCGGGCACGTGGCCGGGCCGGACGTGCCCGGGTACCGGGTCCGGGTCGTCTCGCCCCGCCGCCGGGTCGTCGCCGCGGGCGGTGCGCGCCTGGACGTGCGTCCCCTGTGCGAGGTCGACGTCCTCGTGGTCCCCGGCTTCGCCCTGCACCCGGGCACCGACCTCGATGCGCGCCTCGCCGCACTCGCCCCCGAGGTCGCGGCGGTCCGCGCCCAGGCCGCCGCCGGCACGGCCGTGGTCTCCCTCTGCGTCGGCGCGTTCCTGCTCGCCGAGGCGGGGCTCCTCGACGGGCGCCGGGCCACCACCTCCTGGCTGTACGCCGACGAGCTGGCCGGGCGCTGCCCGAGCGCCGACGTCCGGCCCGAGCACCTGGTGGTCACCGACACCGGCGTGACGACCACGGCCGCCTTCAGCGCCATGTACGACTTCGCGCTGGACCTGATCCGCCGGCACCACGGCAGCCGGGTGGCCCGGACCACCGCCCGGGTGGCGCTCGTCGACGACGCCCGGACCTCCCAGACCCCGTACGTCGACCCGCGGCTCCTGCCGCAGCCCGGCCGGGAGTTCTCCCAGCGGGTGATGCGGCAGCTCGACCAGAACCTCGCCGAGCGGTACGACCTGGGGGCGCTCGCGGAGGCCTTCCGCGTCAGTACCCGCACCCTGCTGCGCCGCTTCGCCGAGGAGACCGGCCGCAGCCCGCTGGCCCATCTCCAGGACTCCCGGGTGCGCCGCGCGCGTCACCTGCTGGAGAACACCGACCGCACCGTCGCCGCCGTCGCCGCGGCCGTCGGCTATCACGACCCCGGCACCTTCGCCGCGCTGTTCGCCCGCCACACGGGCCACCGCCCGAGCGCCTACCGGGCGGCCTTCCGCCGTGCGGACCGTACGACCGCCCCGGCCGCGCCGCCGGTCACGAGCGCTCCGCCCGGTCCCGCGCCCGTCGCCGGGCGAGGAGGGCCCGCAGGGCCGCCGCCTGCTGCGGGGTGAGGCGGAGGTTGAGGCCGACGCGGTTGCCCGGACGCAGCCGCAGCGGCAGGGGCTGTGTACCGGGGTGCCCGGGCCGCATCACGGCCACCAGCGAGAAGTCCCCGGTCTTCGCGGGGACACGCGCGACGGCGGGCTGCACCAGCTCCACCTCCTTCAGCTCCTCCCAGGGCTGCGCCACGGACGTGTTCCCGTACCGCAGCCGTACGCCCCAGTCGTCCAGGCCGACCACCACCTCGACCCGCCGCAGTCGGTGCAGGGACGCCATCAGGACGACGGGAGGCAGCCAGCCGAAGATGACGATCAGCGGGATGAGCATCGGCAGATCGTGGCGCACGGCAGCCGCTCCCAGGAATGCGCAGAAGTACAGGGCCAGTGCTGCGGTGAGCAGCACGAAGGGCCTGCCCGGCGGTACGGGGGTCCTCAGGTGCAGCGAGAACTGCCCGGTCTCCGCCAGCATGGCGAGCAGGGCCTCGGGTGTGGGGCGATGTTCCGGCTGCTTCTCCACACAGGCCTCGACGAGGGGGCGTAGGGAGTCGGGAACCCCGTCGAGATCGGGATCCTCGAACACCACGGCGTGCATCACGGCCGCCTCGTGGTCCCGCTGGAACGGGTGGCGCCCGGTCGCCGCGAAGATCAGCACGCAGCCGAGGGCGAACACGTCGCTCGCCGGTGTGACGGACCTGGCCATGGCCTGTTCGGGAGACATGTAGGCGGGTGTTCCCACCGTCCGTCCGTCGGGCGTGAGTTGGGTGAATCCCGGCGCAAGCGCCTTCGCGATCCCGAAGTCGATCACTTGGGGGCCGGCGGCGGTCATCAGGACGTTCCCGGGCTTGAGGTCCCGGTGGACGAGGCCGGCCCGGTGGATGGACACCAGGGCGGTGGCCAGCGCGGCGGCCAGGCTCCGCAGCGGCGCCTCGGCCAAGGGGCCCGGGCCGTGGCGGACGACGTCGGACAGGTCCGGCCCCTCCACGAACACGCTGGCCAGCCAGGGGTGTTCGGCGTCCGCGTCGGCACCGACGACGGGCGGGGTGCAGATGCCGCTGACCGCCCGGGCGGCCAGCACCTCGCGGCGAAAGCGCGCGCGGTAGCCCGGGTCCGCGGCGACGTCCGGCCTGATCCGCTTGACCGCCACCCGCTGCCCGTCGTCGGACCGGGCGAGGTACACCTCGCCCATGCCGCCCGCCCCGAGCTGTCCGAGGACCTCGTAGGGTCCGATCCTGGACGGCTCCCGCACGTCCCGCCGGCCCTCCTCGGCATGGTCCGCCCGCACGCACCCCTCCACCCACCCGGCGCCCAGCTCCCGGCCGCTCCCGTAACGGCCCGTTGCCTTCGTACCCGGCCGGGGCGCGGTCATTCCGCGTCCGCGCCGCAACTGGCGGCACACGGTCAGCAGTCGTCACAGCCGTGGCCGTGCACCCCGTGCGCGTGCTCTGAACTGCGGTTTCATCCCGATACGTTCCCTGGGGCGGCCTCGTCGGTCGCTTTCCGGGCATGGCTCTGTATGGGTGGCATAAGCTCTCAAATCCCCCTAAAGCGTGGGTGAAGGCTGCCGAACGTGCTGTGCTGCTGTCTGCACGGTGCGGTGCGCCTGCCCCGGGCCGTCCGGCCCGGTGGCGGCGCCGCCTTGTCGCGAGGGAGAGCCATGCCCTGTCACGTCACGCGCAACGCCCCCGTCAACCGCCGTACCACCAGCGGCGTCCTGCTCATGCTCGTCCCGGTCCTCCTCTGCATACTGGTTTCGGCCGGTCCCGTCTCCGCCGCGTCGGCGTCCCGTCCCCGCGCCGACTGGGACGCGATCGCGCAATGCGAATCAGGCGGCAGATGGCACGCCAACACCGGTAACGGGCACTACGGAGGGCTCCAGTTCACCCGCTCCAGCTGGCGCGCGGCCGGCGGACTCAAGTACGCGCCCCGGGCCGATCTGGCCACCAAGGCCGAGCAGATCAAGGTGGCCGAACGGCTCGCCTCCCTGCAGGGCATGGGCGCATGGACCTGCGCCCGGCGCCACAGGTCCTGACCGGCGCCGGCAGCGCCCCGCCCGCCGACGCAGCGGCGGCCGGGGCACTGCCCCGCCTGCCCTCACCCCTGCCCGGCGGCCAGGGTGCGCGCGGCGGTCCTCTCCAGGTGCGCGGCGAACACACCCGCCGGGTCCGGCACACCGAGCCGGTGCAGGGTCACCATGGCCGTCACGATCACGTCGCACACCTCGGCGGTCACGTCGTCCCAGGTGTGGGACCGCCCCTTGCGGGGGTTGGTGCCCGTGACGCCGATGAGGGCCTGTGCGGCCTCGCCGAACTCCTCCCCGATCTTGAGCACCTGAAGGTGCCACCGGCTCTCGGCCGGCAGGTGCGCGGCCTTCGCGTCGAAGAACGCCGCCAGCTCACCGGTGACCTCCCAGGGCGTCCACCGCCCGGCCGGGACCACGGCCGCCGGGTCCGTGAGCCGGAGGGCGGGGTCGTGCAGGCGCAGGCAGCGGTGGGCGTAGTCGGCCAGATGGAGGAGGGCGAGCTGCTCCGGGGCGAACCACCGGAACATGATGCCCTCGGGGACCGGCAGACTCTCCGCGTCGCCGTCCCAGACGGCGTGGAAGGCGGAGACGGGGCCGTCCTCGGAGACGTAGGAACCCAGGTGCGCCAGGGGCAGGCCGGAGAGTCCGGTCTCCTCCAACAGCTCCCGCCGGGCCGTCCGTTCGGGGTCCTCCTCCGGCTCGGCAGCGCCACCGACCAGGCCCCAGCGGCCCGGATTGCAGATGCCGGGCTTGAAGTCCCGCAGATGCATCAGGAACTGACCCCGGGAGTTGCTGATCACCACGTTGCTGCTGGCGCCGTCCATGCTGTTCCTCTCCTCCTGCTGCCGAACCCGGTCGGAGGAACAGGCTTACCCAGCAGCCCAGTTCCCCGCCCCCTGCCCAACGACCCGGCAGGGCGCAGGAAGCGCGGGATCAGATGTCGGGGCAGAGGATGAACAGCGGGTACGCGCGGCGTTCGGGGCGGGGGCCGATGTCCGCGAGGGCCGTGCGGATCTCGCGGAGGTGGGCGGTGGTCATCTCCAGCGGCGGCTCGTCGGGCTGGTGGACGGTGCGGATCGGGTAGTCCACGCCCGGTTGCCGGGTCATCTCGATGTGGCAGCCGAGCACATGGGTGACCGACCGCCCGTCGCAGAAGTCGATCAGCCGCTCGATGGTCCGGGTGAACGCCTGCCAGTCCTGGATGTACAGCCGCCCGGGATAGACCGTGTCGCCCGTGAGCAGGAAGCCCGTCCACGGGTCGTAGTACGTCACCGCCGCCTCGTGGTGGCCCGGAGTGGCCAGGCACTCCAGCACCCGGCCGCCCAGGTCCACCCGCGCCACCGCGTCGGGCGCGGCACCGAAGCCGAAGTACGCCCAGGCGGTGGCCAGTTCGGCGCCGATCACCGTGGTGTCGGGACGGTCGGCGAACTGGCCGTCGCCCGCCACGTGGTCCCCGTGCGGATGGGTGTGCAGCACCAGCAGGTGGTACGCGGGCCGGGGGTTGCGGGCCAGCCAGTCGTCCACCAGCCCGTCGACCACCTGCCGCAGCGGGAAGAACTCCGCGGAGGCGGTCGCCCCGGTGTCGATCAGTACCGCCCGGTCGTTGCCGAAGAGCAGGAACAGGAAGGGCGCCTCGTAGTCCACCGCCATGTTCTGCCGGAGGATGACCGTGTGCTCGTCGTACGCGTGGACCTGGATCTCCGGGTCCGTGTCGTGCTTGGCCGACGGCGAGCCGTGGATCCACCGCACGTCCAGGGCGCGCGGCCGGGGCGCGGCGGCGCCGAAGTCGATCAGGCCGGTACGGGTGCGGGCGCCCATGGTGTCAGTCCCGCCGCCTTGCCGCGGCCAGGGCGTCCTTGACCTCCTGCGCCACCCGGGCCGCGTCCTCGGCGCTGTTCACCACGTCCGTGTGGTTCATGTCGATCACGAGGACCTCGCTGGCCGAGTAGTGCTTGTGCACCCAGTCGTCGTAGCCGGACCACAGGGTCCGGTAGTACTCGACCAGGCTCTCGTCCTGTTCGAAGTCGCGGCCCCGCAGTCCGATCCGGTGCAGCACCGTCTCGAAGTCGGCCTTGAGGTAGACCATGAGGTCGGGGGCCTTGCGGTACGGCAGGCCGTCGATCTCGCGCATCATCTCGTCGAGCAGGCCCTCGTAGACCTGCATCTCCAGGGAGCTGATCCGGCCCAGGTCGTGATTGACCTTGGCGAAGTACCAGTCCTCGTAGATCGAGCGGTCGAGGACGTTGTCACCCTGCTTGTACGCCTCCTTGATCGAGGCGAACCGCGTCTGGAGGAAGTAGAGCTGGAGGAGGAAGGGGTAGCGCCGGGCCTGGATCTCCTCGGGGCTCGCCGTGTAGAACAGCGGGAGGATCGGGTTGTCTTCCACGCTCTCGTAGAAGACGTCGCTGCCCAGCTCCTTGGCGAGCAGCTCGGCCACCGTCGTCTTGCCGATGCCGATCATGCCTCCGACGCAGATCACTGGCATACCTCACTTCTCCCCGGGTTCTTCTGTCCATGGGCGGGTGTGCCCGGCGACCCGCACCACGAAGACGCACGCCGGCGGTCGCGCGACTCCCGGGATCTTGTTGATCGGCGTCATGTGGTCCTCGTCCGGACCAGGGCCCTGCCCCCAGGCCGCCCGCTACGACGGCCGACCGGCCGACTCGACCGTTCCGCCGCCCCACGGCCGCCTTGAATCCTAAATGATGATTCGCTCCGTGCAGGCCAGAGCGCCGGTCGGCCGTCTGTCGCCCGGACGGGTGTTCCGGCTACGGTCCTGGCTGTGAACCGTACCGAGCGCCTGTACGCCCTGGTGGAGGAGTTACGCGCGGTGTCGCCCCGGCCGCGCAGCGCCCGGTGGCTCGCCGAGCGCTTCGGCGTCAGCACCCGCACCATCGAGCGCGACCTCAGCGCCCTGCAGCAGTCCGGGGTGCCGCTCTACGCCGAGCCCGGCCGCAGCGGCGGCTACGTGGTGGACAAGGACCACACGCTGCCGCCCCTGACCGTCACCCCGGCCGAGGCGGTGGCCCTGGCCGTGGCCCTGCACGGGCTGTCCGGGACACCGTTCGCCGCGGACGCCCGCGCGGCGGTGCACAAAGTGTTCGCGGTCATGCCGCAGCGTGACCGTCAGGCCACGCGCGAGCTCGCCGCCCGGATCCGGGTCGCCGCCCAGCCCGCGGCCCCCTCCCCGCTCCCGCACGCCGTGCGCGAAGCGCTCGCGTCGCGCCGGCTGCTGCACCTGAGCCACGCCGACGCCCAGGGCGAGGTCACCGAGGGCGAGGTCGAGCCCCTGGGCCTGGTCGGGGGCGACCCCTGGTACCTCGTCGGCCGGTGCCGGCGGCGCTCGGCCGTCCGGTGCTTCCGCCTCGACCGCGTCAGGCAGGCGCGGGTAGGGGAGGAGACGGTGGAGCCCCGTCCGCTGGACCTGGCCGAACTGGACCTCCAGGCGCGGGATTTCGTTCCGCTCGACTCCCTCTACGATTTCGCTTGAGCCGCCGCTCGGGGGCCCGAACACCGACAGGGGGTTGTCGCTCACGGCCCGGACGCTGGGTGACCACGAACCGACCTTGGAAGGCACCCATGTCTGTGACGACGACCCCCCTCACCGACTCCGCACCGCTGACCCGGGAGGCCGGCACCCGGCTGGTGGAGGGCTGGACGGCGCTCTGGAACGGAGACGTCGCCCTCGCCGACCAGATCCTCGCCCCCGACTTCCGGCTGCACTTCGCGGACGACTTCGACGGCACCGGCTCCGCCGCCGCCTTCGGCCGGGACGAACTGACGGCGTTCGTCTCGGCCAACAGCCTCGCCCTCACGGGCGTGACGTTCGCCGCGGCCGCGGCGCCGCTCGTCGACACCGGGCGCGGCGAGATGGCCTGCCGGTGGAACGAGGTCCACGGCGAGGTCGTCGTCAAGAGCGGCATCGACATGTTCGCGGTCCGCGACGGCCGGATCTCCGCCGTGTGGTCCCTCACCGGCAACCGCAGCTTCGCCGCCTGACCGACACCTCACGCCGCCCGGGTCTTCCGGTGGGCGAAGGCCGAGGGCGTGTACGCGCCGATGCCCAGGACGACCTCCAGGGTCTTGTGGCGGTGTCCGTCTCGACCCCGGGCCGCCGGGGCGCCACGATGGAGCGGCTCCTCGTGGGGGAGCCGTGCACCGGCGTTTCCGGTCCTGCCCGGGGCCGGGCCTTCACCCGACCCGAAGGGGCGTGCGTACATGCCGGACCATCCGACCGTCGACACCGGGGAGCGCATCGAACTCGCCCCCGGCGAGGTCCCCTCCGACGGCCGCTTCGCCAACCCCGATCTGCTCCCCGTACACGTCGCGGACCGGCGCTGGACCACGTACAACTTCGCGGCCCTGTGGGTCGGCATGGCGCACAACATCCCCTCCTGGCTGCTCGCCTCCGGCCTGGTGGCCCTGGGGATGGACTGGAGACAGGCCGTCCTGACCATCGCGCTGGCCAATGTGATCGTGCTGGTGCCGATGCTCCTGACCGGGCACGCCGGCCCCAAGTACGGCATCCCCTTCCCCGTGCTGGCCCGGGCCTCGTTCGGGCTGCGCGGGGCCAATCTGGCCGCGCTGATCCGGGCCGCCGTGGCCTGCGCCTGGTTCGGGATCCAGACCTGGATCGGCGGCTCCGGGATCTTCGTCCTGCTCGGCAGGATCTTCGGCGGCTGGGCGGGCGCCGACCGGATCGCCGGGCAGCCGTGGACGCTGTGGCTGTGCTTCGTCGTCTTCTGGGTCCTCGAACTCGCCATCATCTACCGGGGGATGGAGGCCCTGCGGCGCTTCGAGAACTGGGCCGCACCCTTCGTGATCGTCGGCGCGCTGGCCCTGCTGGTGTGGATCGGGGTGAAGGCGGGCGGCTTCGGGGAACTCCTCGACCAGCCGTCCCGGCTCGGCTGGGGCCCGGAGTTCTGGCAGGTCTTCTTCCCCTCCCTCATGGCGATGATCGCCTTCTGGTCCACCCTCTCGCTGAACATCCCCGACTTCACCCGCTTCGGCGCCGGCCAGCGCTCCCAGGCGCTGGGGCAGGCGCTCGGGCTGCCGACGACGATGACCCTGTTCGCGCTGCTGTCGGTGTTCGTCACCTCCGGTTCGGAGGCGGTCTACGGCGCCCCGATCTGGGACCCGGTGGAGCTCGTCGCCAAGACCGACAACGTCTTCGGCCTGATCTTCGCCCTGGTCACCGTCCTGATCGCCACCATCTCGGTGAACATCGCCGCCAACGTCGTCTCCCCGGCGTACGACCTGGCCAACCTGGCGCCCCGCCTGGTCGACTTCCGCCGGGGCGCGCTGATCACCGGGGTGGTGGGCGTGCTGATCATGCCGTGGAAGCTGACCTCCACCCCCGAGCTGTACATCTTCACCTGGCTGGGCCTGGTCGGCGGGCTGCTCGGCACGGTCGCCGGCATCCTCATCGCCGACTACTGGATCGTGCGCCGCACCCGGCTCTCACTGCCGGACCTGTACCGGGAAGGCGGCCCGTACTGGTACACCGGCGGCTGGAACCTCCGCGCGCTGGCCGCCTTCGCCGTCGGCGGGGTCCTGGCCATCGGCGGCTCGCACTCGGCCCCGGGCAAGGGCCCCTTCCCCGCGGAGGGCGTGATCCCCTTCCTCAAGCCGCTCGCCGACTACGGCTGGGCGGTGGGCCTGACCGCCTCCTTGCTGCTCTACGTGGCGTTGATGCGCTCCGTCACGTCGGTCAGGGCAGGTAGACCTGGTCCAGGCGGTGGATCGCACCGTCGTCGCCCGTCCGGTACGTGAAGACCAGCCCCGAGTCCGGGTGCGCGGCCATCCAGCCGACCAGTTCCTGCACGGTGATCGGCTTGCTGCTGCCGCCGGCCGTGAGGACCGGGCCGGCGGCCGTGATCTGCGCGTCGGCGGCGAGGGCCCGGCGGACCTCCTCACCGCTGGTGACGAACGGCGCGCCGTCGCCCGCCCTGCTGCAGGCCCAAGCGCCGTGCTGGACCACGAGGGTGACCGTGCCGGGGCTGCCGGGCGGGGTCTCGGTGCGGTAGAGGGCGATCTCGTCCGGGTCGTAGGCGCCGGGGCCCGGCACGGCGGTGACGCAGCCGCCGCCGGACTTCGGTGCCGCTGCCTTCGGGGCGTCCGGCTTCGACGACGGGCCGGGCGCCGGTTTCACCCCTGCGCCGCCGGCGGGCGGCTGCGCGCTCGCGCCGCCGGCCGGCCCGGCGGCGGCCGACGTGTCCGACGGCATGGCCGTGGCGGCGGCGGTGGCCGGGGCCGATGCCGTCGACGTGGCCGATGCCGTGGCCGTCGCGGGGGGCGTGGCACCGGCCGCCGTACCAGCACCGGCACCGGCGCCGCCCCCGCATCCCGTCACACCGCCGCCGAGCACGACGGCCGCGACCGCGACGCCCACGATTCCCCTACGCCTGGCAGCCATGGCGCACTCCCCCTCACCGACACCGGCCGCGGCCACCTCGGCCGCACCGCCCTCCGGAACGTAGCAACCCCCGTCCCGGCGGGGGAGAGCCGGGGCCTGCGGTGGTCCTACGGGAACTGGCCGGCTCGTTCGAGCCCGGCATCGCTCCCTCCCTCGAGAGCGGCTGCTGCGTCGTCCGGGGTCAGGTGCAGATCGAGCCGTTCCGAGCGGAGTGCCTCGTCCCCGGAGCCGGCCTCGGCCCTGGCCGCGGCCCCGGTCCCGCCTGCGTCGACGGCTGCGGCTCTCGCCGGGCCGGCGAGGTAGGCCAGGAGACCGGCGATCTCCAGCCCGGCCTCGGCCGGGTGCCGGAAGCGGGCGCCCTGGGCGATCTCGTAGCGGTTGCGCCGGCCGTCCCTGAGCCGGGTGAGATACCCGTCGGCCTGGAGGTCCGTCACGATCGCCTGGACGGTGCGCTCGGTCAGACCGCAGGTCGCCGCGATGTCCCGGAGCCGGATGCCGGGGTCGCGCGCGATCGTGACGAGCACCCGGGCGTGGTTCGTCAGGAAAGTCCAATTCGTCCGATGGGGCCGGCGCGGATCCGGCCGTTCGCTGTCCACATCGCCATTCTTCCTCCATCGATACCTGACCTGCAAATCCCGAAATGTTTTTCCTGTATCTCTTGACGTGTGTCCGCCGAGAGGGCAGGTTCTTGGAGAGCAAGATTCCGAATCCATGTGACCGAGCGATCGAGCGACGCGCCGCAAGCATCCGTGCCCAGGGAGCGAAGACGATGACCACTACTGCCACCGAGTCGAACACCACCAAGGCGACGACGCCGCACACCACGACCGCTACCCCCACCCCGCCCCGGACCGACGAGGTGCCGGACTGCCCGCGGGACGTGACCACCCGTGACGCCCGCCGACTGACGCCGTTGCTCCTCGAACGGCTCCACTCCCTCGAACGCGGCACCCGCGAGTACCAGTACGTCCGCAACACCCTCATCGAGATGAACCTCTCGCTGGTCCGCTTCGCCGTCCGGCCGTACCGCGACCGCCCGGGCGGCCCCGAGCTCGACGACCTCATCCAGGTCGGCACCATCGGCCTCATCAAGGCCATCGACCGCTTCGACCCCGGCCGCAACACGCAGTTCACCACCCTCGCCCTCCCCTTCATCAGCGGCGAGATCAAGCGGCACTTCCGTGACACCGCATGGGCCGTACGCGTGCCGCGCCGGCTCCAGGAACTGCGCTCGGAGCTGGTCCGGGCCGCGGAGGAACTCGCCAGTGTCCTCGGCACCGAACCGACCCCGGCCGACCTCGCGGAGCACCTCGGCCTCACCGAGGACGAGGTCCGTGAGGGCCTGGTCGCGGCCAACGGGTACAGCGCCCGCTCGATCGACGCCCAGGCGGGCCCCGGCGACGGGGCGGAGGCCGGCGGCAGCGGCCGGTCCCCGGGAGGCCGGCGGGCGCCCACCCTCGCCGACTCGGTGGGCGAGGTCGATCCCGGACTGGAGGCCGTGGAGAACCGGCACGCCCTCGCGCCGTTGCTGTCCGGCCTCGACGAGCGCCGCAGCCGCATCCTGCGGATGCGCTTCGTCGAGGAACGGACGCAACGGGAGATCGGGGAGGAGATCGGCGTCTCCCAGATGCAGGTCAGCCGCATCCTCTCGCGCACGCTGAGCGAGTTGCGCAAGGGGATGCTGGGCGACGGCTGACCGCCTGCCCCGACCGGCTGCCCGCGGCCCCCGACGCAGGGGGCCGCAGGCGCGACCGGGGTGGGGCCGCACGGTGGCGGAAGACGACTCGTTCGGGGAATGCCCCGGCGCGCGGCGGGGCAGCCGGGGCCGAACGGGGCACCAGTGGAGAGCCCCACCCGGGGCCGGCCACCCCCGAGAGGCCGGCCCCGGTTTTGCCGGCCACACGTCTGGAGGACGCAACATGTCGACGGCCAAGGAGTCCATCGAGGTCGCCGTCCCGGTCCGCACCGCCTACGACCAGTGGACGCAGTTCGAGTCGTTCCCGCAGTTCATGGACGGTGTGGAGCGGATCGAGCAGCGCACGGACACGCTCACGCACTGGGTCACGCAGATCGCCGGCGTCAAGCGGGAGTTCGACGCGGAGATCACCGAACAGATCCCCGACACCAAGGTCGCCTGGGTCACCCTCGGCGGTGAGACCGAGCAGTCGGGCGTGGTGACGTTCGAGCCGATCGACCCCTCGCACACCCAGGTCACGCTGATGATGGACCTCGACGGCGAGGGACTGGCGGAGCGGATCGGCGACCGGATGGGCTACGTCGACCGGCAGGTCAAGGGCGACCTGAAGCGCTTCAAGCACTTCATCGAGGACCGCGGCGCCCCCACCGGCGAGGCCCACGGCCGCTGAACCGTCCGTCGACCGGCCCGGCAGCGCTGCGAAGGGCCGGTCGACATGCCGGCCATCGGGCCTTCCCGCATGATGACTGCTGTGCGGAACACGCCCCCGGCTCCGGTCGCACTCTCGGTCGTCGTGCCCGTCTACAACGAGGAGGAAGCGCTGCCCGCTCTGGCGGCCCGGCTCCGGCCGGTCCTCGACGGGTGCGGGGAGCCGTACGAAGTCCTCGCCGTCGACGACGGATCGACCGACCGGACGCCCGCGCTGCTGGGCGACCTCCGCACCCTCTGGCCCGAGCTCCGCATCGTGCGCCTGCGCCGCAACAGCGGCCACCAGGCCGCCCTGACCGCCGGACTCCACCGCGCCCGCGGCGCCCACGTGGTCAGCATCGACGCCGACCTCCAGGACCCGCCGGAGGCCATCCCCGAGATGCTCCACCTCGCCCGGACGGAGGATCTGGACGTCGTCTACGGCGTCCGCGCCGACCGCTCCACCGACAGCGGGTTCAAACGCCGCTCGGCCGCCGTCTACTACTGGCTGGTGCGCCGCCTCGCCGGCACCTTCGTCCCCGCGCACGCCGGTGACTTCCGCCTGCTGTCCCGCCCCGTCGTGGACACCCTCACGGCCCTCCCCGACCAGCGGCAGGTCTACCGCCTGCTCATCCCCTCCCTGGGCTTCCCCAGCGGCCAGATCTCCTACCGGCGCGGGGAGCGGGTCGCCGGCACCACCAAGTACCCCCTGCGCAAGATGGTCCTGCTGGCCCTGGACAGCATCACCAGCTTCTCGGCGGTCCCGCTGCGGTTCGCCACGGCCGTCGGAGCCCTCAGCCTCGTCGTCTGCCTCGGCTTCCTCGTCTGGACACTGATCGCCCACGCGACGGGCAACACCCTTCCGGGCTGGACCTCCCTGATCATCACCATGCTGTTCTTCGGCGCCGTCCAGCTCTTCTCGCTCGGCCTCCTCGGCGAGTACGTGGCCCGCATCTTCACGGCCGTACAGGCCCGGCCGGTCTACTCGGTCGCCCACGACACGTACGAGGACGCTACGGAGGAGGAAGAGGCGGGGGAAGCGGAGGAAGAGGAAGGGGCGCCGGAAGCCTCGTAGCGGCGGTGGTCCCTCACACCAGCACCCCGGCGAAGAACATCGCCCCCAGGAACGCGTAGCGGACCGCACAGACGGCCAGCAGCGCACCCTGCACCCACCGGGGCATGCGTCGGACCAGGACGAGCCCGACGAACATCGCCGCGTGCGTGCGGTACCACGACATCTGCGCACCCCCGAGGAACGGTGCCAGGAAGACGCCCGCCGTCAGGATCGCGGCGGCCCACTCCGCGACGTCGAGTCCCCGGTGCCGGACGAGCCGGACCGCGGCCGTCAGCACCACGAGCAGCACGAACGAGACGTTCAGCCAGAGCTGGACCCGGTGCGCGGCGAGGCTGTGGGCCACCAGCCAGGTGAGCTGCCCGTCCGGCCGGTACCAGTCGCCGAACGGAACCCCGTACGCCTTCACCAGCTCGGCGAAGGGCTGGCGCACGGCCCCTTGCCCGTAGCTCGACCGCTGGATGACGTCGTACGCGTCCCAGCGGCCGGTCGCCTGCCACATCAGCCATCGCGTCCACAGCAGACCGCATCCGGCGAGTGCCGCGGACGCCCCCGCCTTCGCGATCCGCAGCGGCCACGGGTCCTCCCGCCACGCGAAGCCCGCGCTCAGCAGCAGCATGCCGACGGCGACCGCACCGATCGGATGACTCGCGCTCGCCACGAAGCCACCGGCCGCGGCGAGCCCCCACGCACCACGCCGCACCCCGGCCACGCACACCAGCAGGGCGAGCGTCACGGTGGCCAGGGGGAACACCGCGTGGAAGTAGACGCCGCCGGGGAACACCGTCCCGATCGCCAGGGTGAGGCCGGTGGCCCAGGTGAGCCGGGCGCCGAGCAGCCACCACAGCACCGCGAACATGCCGAGCAGGCAGAGCTCGGTGACGAGGACGGCCACCACCTCGTACGACAGCCCGGTGGCGGAACCCGCACGGACCACCATCGGGTAGCCGGGGAACCAGGCGACGTTGCCGCAGACGATGTCGGGGAAGTCGGGATACCGTTCCCGGCAGCGGAACATCTCGTAGCCGGACCGGGCGATCGACAGATAGTGCTCGGAGTCCCAGCGACGGCGGCCGGCGGTGGACCAGTAGCGCACGGCGGACCCGTCGCCCGCCACGGACGCCTCGGCGACCAGCCAGGTCACGAGGTTCGCGACCAGCCAGGCCGCGACCGGCGGCCACAGCGTGCGGAGGCGAGCGCGGGGCACCGCCCCGGCGGGACATGGGGTCACTGCGGCCATTCTCACCAACCTCGGGTACGGGCGCACCGAAGGCTCCGCCGAACGAGCGGGGGCGGGCGCCGCCGCTCCGGCCGCTCCCGTCGCTCCCGTCGCTCCCCGTCGTACCCCTCGCTCCCCGCCGTTGGGACCCGCGGGGCCGGCGATGCTCAGGCCGCGGCGTCTGCGGTGCACGGTGAGGACGGCCAGGCCCTCCGGGCCGGCCGCCAGGGCCCGGGAGGCGCCGCGGCC
>NZ_RPRY01000118.1 GCF_003949795.1 Streptomyces sp. WAC06614 | reverse complement strand
GACCACACGATGCGCCATGGCCCGATCGTAGCGAAGGATGTCGTTCCGGCCACTGGAGCGGTCGCGGCCCCGGCCGCGACCGCTCCAGTGGCCGGAACGACATCCTTCGCTACGATCGGGCCATGGCGCATCGTGTGGTCGTCCTGGCCCTGGCCGGACTGCTCCCCTTCGAACTGGGCATCCCGCACCGGATCTTCGACCGGGCCAGGGACGCCGAGGGCCGCAAGCTGTACGAGATCCTCACCTGCGGGCTCGCCGCCGGGCCGGTCCCCACCGAGGCGGACTTCGCCGTCCACGTCGAGCACGGGCCCGAGGCCCTGGCCTCCGCCGACACGGTCGTGGTGCCCGCCTCGTACGAGCTGGGGCCGGTCTACGAGGAGGGCCGGCTGACGGACGAGCTGGCCGCGGCCCTGGCCCACGTCCGCCCCGGCACCCGGCTCGTCTCGATCTGCACCGGCGGCTACGTCCTGGCCGCCGCCGGCTTCCTCGACGGCCGCCGCGCCACCACGCACTGGGCCTCGGCCGAGCACTTCCAGCGGCTGTTCCCGGCGGTGCGGGTGGACCCGGACGTCCTCTACACCGACGACGGCGACGTCCTGACCTCGGCCGGGGTCGCGGCCGGCATCGACCTGTGCCTGCACATCGTGCGCCGCGACCACGGGGCGACCGTGGCCAACGAGGTGGCCCGACGGACCGTCGTACCGCCGCACCGGGACGGTGGCCAGGCCCAGTTCATCGAGCGTCCGGTGCCGCAGCCGGAGCGGGCGAGCACCTCGGCGGCCCGGGCCTGGGCGCTGGACCGGCTGCACGAGCCGCTGCGACTGAGCGACATGGCCCGGCAGGAGGCCATGTCGGTACGGACCTTCACCCGGCGGTTCCGCGAGGAAGCCGGGGTCAGCCCCGGCCGGTGGATCCTGCTCCAGCGGGTGGAGCGGGCCCGGCGGCTGCTGGAGTCGACGGACCTGCCGATGGAACGGGTCGCCCGGGAGGCCGGGTTCGGCACGGCGCAGTCGCTGCGCAAGCACCTGCTCGCCGCGCTGGGGGTGGGCCCGACCGCGTACCGGCGGACGTTCCGGGCGTCCGCCGGGGCCGGGCCGCGGGGCGGGGAGCCGGAGCCCGCCATCACCTGATGGCCCATCAGGCAGGGTGTGCCGCGCGCCTTGACTTCTCGCAGCCCGGGCCGGTCAATGGCCCCCTGTCGGGGCGGAGCCGAGGAGGGCGGGCGGTGCCGGGAAGCGCAGGAGCCCGCGGTCACGCGTGGACCGCGGCCACGGCCGCGGCCCTCCTGGCCACCACCTGGGCCACACCCGCCACGAGCGCCCCAGCCCCCACGGCTCCGCCGGCTGTCGCGTCCGCCGCGCCGGGTGCGTCCGGGGCGGGGGCGCCCGCTCCGGCCGGGCCGGAAGGGGCGGCGTTGTCCATGACGCAGGCCGGGGCGGCCGTCACGCTCGGGGCCGTGGCCAATGGGCAGGGTGGGGTGGCGGCGGGGCGGATCGGGACGGTGGTCGTGCTCGACACGCGCGGGGCGCCGCGCGGGTGGACGCTGCGCGGCGCCGTCACCACGTTCACCGGGGCGGGCGGCCGGTCCGTCCAGGGCGCGTACCTCACCTGGACCCCCACCTGCGCCCCCGCCCGCGGCAGCCTCGGCCGGTGCAGCCCCGGCCCGGCGGGGACCGTCGGCGCGGAGGGCGCCGTACTGGCCTCGGCGGACGGCGGCGGCCGGTTCACGGTGGACGCGACCGTGCAGCTCCACCTGCCGCCGTACACCCGGACCGGCGGTTACACGGCCGTCCTCACCCTCACCCTGACCGACGGCGGGGCCTGAACCCGGGCGGCGGCGGCCCGGCGGACGGCGGCCTGGTCGGCGGCGCGGGCGGCATCGGGGAGAATGGCCCGTATGAGCGATCGTTCCCCCGAGCCCACCGCCCCGCACCGTGCGGGCTTCGCCTGCTTCGTCGGCCGCCCCAACGCGGGCAAGTCGACCCTGACCAACGCACTGGTGGGCACCAAGGTCGCGATCACCTCCAACCGGCCGCAGACCACCCGCCACACCGTCCGCGGCATCGTGCACCGCCCGGACGCCCAGCTGGTCCTGGTCGACACCCCCGGGCTGCACAAGCCGCGCACCCTCCTGGGCGAGCGGCTCAACGACGTCGTCCGCACCACCTGGGCCGAGGTCGACGTCATCGGCTTCTGCCTGCCCGCCGACCAGAAGATCGGCCCCGGCGACAAGTTCATCGCCAAGGAACTCGCGGCGATCAAGAAGACCCCCAAGATCGCCATCGTGACCAAGACCGACCTGGTCGAGTCCAAGGCGCTGGCCGAGCAGCTCCTGGCCGTCCAGCAGCTCGGCCAGGAGCTCGGCATCGAGTGGGCCGAGATCATCCCGGTCTCGGCGGTGGGCGACAAGCAGGTCAAGCTGGTCGCCGACCTGCTCGTCCCGCTGCTGCCGGAGAGCCCGCCGCTGTACCCGGAGGGCGACCTCACGGACGAGCCGGAGATGGTCATGGTGGCCGAGCTGATCCGCGAGGCCGCCCTCGAAGGCGTCCGCGACGAGCTGCCGCACTCCATCGCGGTCGTGGTCGAGGAGATGCTGCCGCGCGAGAACCGGCCCGCCGACAAGCCGCTGCTGGACATCCACGCGAACGTCTACATCGAGCGGCCCAGCCAGAAGGGCATCATCATCGGCCCGAAGGGCTCGCGCCTGAAGGAGGTGGGCATGAAGTCGCGCAAGCACATCGAGGCCCTCCTCGGCACCCCGGTCTTCCTGGACCTCCACGTGAAGGTGGCCAAGGACTGGCAGCGCGACCCCAAGCAGCTGCGCAAGCTCGGCTTCTGAGCCGGCCCGGGCCTACGCCCGGCGGCGGACCTTGAGCGTGTTGTCGTAGCCCGGTCCGGGCCGGTCGGCCTCGTGACCGACCCGCGGGTGCTCGGCGCAGACCAGCACCTCCCAGTCCCCCTCGGCCAGCTCCAGGTCCGCCAGGACCTCCTGCGGGGTGGGGAAGTGGAGCTCGGGGTGCGGGTCCTCGGTGCCGGGCGCCGCTGCGCCGTGCCCGGCGACCAGCAGCACGCCGCCCGGGGCGACCGCCGCGGCGGCGGTGCGCAGGATGCGCTCGCGGGGCATCGCGCCCGGGCTGTGCAGGAAGCAGGCCGAGACCAGGTCGTACTTCCCGGCCGGGAAGGACTCCCCGAGGTCGTGCCGCTCGAAGAGGATCCGGTCGGCCAGCCCGGCCTCGGCCGCGTGCTCGGCGGCCCGCGCCAGGGCCACCGTCGAGATGTCCGTCCCGGTCACCCGCCAGCCCCGGCGGGCCAGCCAGACGGCGTCGGCGCCCTCGCCGCAGCCGAGGTCGAGGGCCCGCCCGGCGGGCAGCCCCTCGACCTCGCGGACCAGGACCGAGTTCGGGTTGCCGCTCCAGATCCGGTCACTCCGGCCGTAGCGCGCGTCCCAGAATTCCGCTTCCGATCCGTACTCCTCCGGACGCCGGTCCTGGTGCCGGTCGTGGTGCTGGTGCCGGTGCTGGTGCCGCTGCTCGGCCATGCCGTTCGCCTCTTCCGCTTCGTTCGCCCGCTCGGGGTTGCCGTCCCCGATGCTGGGCCGGGCGGGCCCGCAGGGCCAAGCACACTTGCGGCTTCCGCAAAAAGCTACGCCCCCGCGGCCGCCGGCTCGGCGATCAGCGCGGTCGCCACCCGCCGGAAGCCCGCCCGGCCGTAGATCCGGGCCACGTCCTCGTCGCCCGCCGACAGGAACACCGTCCGCGTCCCGCGCGCCAGCGCGTCGGCGGTCAGGGCCGCCGTGACCCCGAGGGCCAGCCCCTGCCGGCGCGCGGCCGGCAGGGTGCCCACGCCGACCACCTCGGCCACCTCGCCCACCGGGTTGTACTGCCCGGCGCAGAGCACCACCCCGTCCCGTACGGCCGCCGCCACGGCGGTCCGCCCGGACGCGAGCATCGCCGCGACATGGGCCCGGCGGGACTCCGTCGAGGGGTCGGCCAGCGAGGTCGCCAGCTCCGCCGGGCCGGCCTCGCCCAGCGCCGTGCCCGGGGCGCGGAAGGCCAGCACGGGCACCGTCACGGCGGCCGCCAGCAGGGGGTCCTGCGGGCCCACGAGCCGGACCTCCGGATGCGCCGCCACCGGCTCGTCCGAGGGCTCCCAGACCATCAGCGGGTGTGCATGAACATGCAGACCGGCCGCTTCCACGGCGGCCCGGAGCGCAGGGGTGGTTTCGGCCACCCATTCGAAGGACTCGGGCACCTTCAGTTCCCGCTGTCGCTCCAGCACCCGCCGTACGTCGTCCACCCCGACCCGGGCCCCGGCGCCGCCGAGGGTGGGCCGGGCGTAGTAGGGCCAGCCCTGGCCCTCCTGGACGAACAGGGTCAGCGGGCCGAAGTCCTCGGCCCGCGCCCCGCCGACCCGCGGCACGGTGTCGTAGTAGCGTTCCAGCTCGTCGAGAATCGTCACCGCGCCATGGAAGCAAAGAAGCCCTGCTCAGGCACCTTCTTTCAGGACCCGCGAGATCAGCTGCCGCTGGGCCTCCGTCAGGTGCGGGTCCTGGCAGGTCACCGTGCGCCCGTCGACCGTGATCCGGTACGCGAACCCGTCCCGGACCCGGTCGCCGCCGTGCGGCGCCGGGCCCGGCCGCAGGGCGAGCAGGGCCAGCGCCTCCCATTCCTCCTCGTCGGGCAGGCCCGACGTGTCCACCTCGGCCCGGCGTTCGATGCCCGCGAAGCCGCCCGTCCGCACCACGTGAATCCGCATGGCACCTGTCTACTGCATCGGGTGGCCGCCGCACCGGGATCCGGGCATCAGGTGGTGGGCACGCCGACCGTCGACCACGCCTTCAGCAGGGCCCGGTGCTCGTCCCCGCCGTCGCCGTAGCGGGCCACGGCCGCGCCCACGGTGAGCCGGGCGAACTCGGCGAAGGTGGCCTTGGTGCGCAGCTCGCCGCCGGTCAGGGTGTCGTACCAGATCTGCCCCGCCCGCTCCCAGGCCTTGCCGCCGAGCTCGGTGGCCAGGAGGTAGAAGGCGTGGTTGGGGATGCCGGAGTTGATGTGGACCCCGCCGTTGTCCCGGGAGGTGTTGACGTAGCCGTCCATGGTGGCCGGCTGCGGGTCCTTGCCCAGTTCGTCGTCGTCGTACGCGGTGCCGGGCGCCTTCATGGAGCGCAGGGCGACCCCGGTGACGTTCGGGGCCAGGAGTCCGGCGCCGATCAGCCAGTCGGCCTGGTCGGCGGTCTGGTCCAGCGTGTACTGCTTGATCAGGGAGCCGAAGACGTCCGACATGGACTCGTTGAGCGCGCCGGCCTGCTTGTAGTACTCCAGGTTGGCCGTGTACTGCGTGACGCCGTGGGCCAGTTCGTGGCCGATGATGTCGACGGAGACGGTGAAGTCCAGGAAGATGTCGCCGTCCCCGTCGCCGAAGACCATCTGGCGGCCGTCCCAGAAGGCGTTGTTGTAGTCCTCGCCGTAGTGGACGGTGGCGTCCAGCGCCAGGCCGGCGTCGTCGATGGAGTGGCGCCCGAAGGCCTTCAGGAAGAGCTCGAAGGTGGCACCGAGGCCCGCGTAGGCCCGGTTGACGGTGGCGTCCTTGTGGACGGGGTCCCCTTCGCCGCGCACCTTGGTCCCGGGCAGCCGGGTGCGGTGCTGGGCGTCGTAGACCGTCCGTTCCGGCTGGTCGGAGGGGGGTGCGGACAGGGCCGTCGGGGCGAGGCCGCGGACGGTGGTGATCCGGCGCCGGGTGCGCTGGAGGGCGTCGTGCTCCAGGGTGGCCTGGGCGACGTCGGCCCGGCGGGAGTCCTCGGAGCGGGCGATCCGGTCCAGCATGTGCGGCGGGACGATGGTGCAGAAGACGGGATGGCGGTTTCCACGGGTGGCGTCCATGAAGCGCAAATGTGGCAGTGGGTCATCGTGGTGTCACTAGCTGCGAGCATGATTCATTCGACTGTCTGAAAGGGGAGGGGTCCGCCTTGACGCTTCGCCCGGACCTGGGGATTCCGGGAGAGACCTAGCCCACATATGGTGCAAATCGGACAGGTGGGTCTTGCATACTGAAACAGTCCCGCGCATCACCGCGCGGCTCGGCTAGGGTCGTTCCCATCATGCGTTTCGGGCTGCTTCTCCTTAGCTGCCGCGGCGAGGGCCTGTAGTCGTAGGCCGACCCCCTCCCCGCGGAGTCTGGTGTTGCGGATTTTCGACCTGTCGGCCGCTGAAGCGAACTATGCGCGGACAACGCGAGGAGCCCTACGCCATGAGCCAGACCATCGGTCGCCCCACCCCGATCACCAACGCGACCCACACCCAGAAGCCGTCCGGGATGGCGATCCACAAGTACGGCGTCTACGAGCAGGTCGACCTGCCCGACCGCACCTGGCCGGACCGGCGCATCACCAAGGCCCCCCGCTGGCTGTCGACCGACCTGCGCGACGGCAACCAGGCCCTGATCGACCCCATGAGCCCCGCCCGCAAGCGCGAGATGTTCGACCTGCTGGTGCGCATGGGCTACAAGGAGATCGAGGTCGGCTTCCCGTCCTCCGGTGAGACCGACTTCGCCTTCGTACGCTCCATCATCGAAGAGGGCGCGATCCCGGACGACGTCACCATCTCCGTGCTGACCCAGGCCCGCGAGGACCTGATCGAGCGCACCGTGGAGTCGCTGCGCGGCGCCGCGCGCGCCACCGTCCACATGTACAACGCGACCGCCCCGACCTTCCGCCGGGTCGTCTTCCGCGGCTCCAAGGACGACATCAAGCAGATCGCCGTCGACGGCACCCGCCTGGTCATGGACTACGCCGACAAGATCCTGGGCGACGGAACCGTCTTCGGCTACCAGTACAGCCCCGAGATCTTCACCGACACCGAGCTGGACTTCGCCCTGGAGGTCTGCGAGGCGGTCTGTGACGTCTGGCAGCCCGAGGCCGGCCGCGAGATCATCCTCAACCTGCCCGCGACCGTGGAGCGTTCGACGCCGTCCACGCACGCCGACCGGTTCGAGTGGATGTCGCGGAACCTGACCCGCCGCGAGTTCATCTGTCTGTCCGCGCACCCGCACAACGACCGCGGCACCGCCGTCGCCGCCGCCGAGCTGGCGGTCATGGCCGGCGCCGACCGCATCGAGGGCTGCCTGTTCGGCCAGGGCGAGCGCACCGGCAACGTCGACCTGGTCACCCTGGGCATGAACCTGTTCTCCCAGGGCGTGGACCCGCAGATCGACTTCTCGCAGATCGACGAGATCCGCCGCACCAGCGAGTACTGCAACCAGATGGAGGTCCACCCGCGCCACCCCTACGCGGGCGACCTGGTCTACACCGCCTTCTCCGGCTCCCACCAGGACGCCATCAAGAAGGGCTTCGACGCGATGGAGGCCGACGCGGCCGCCGCCGGCAAGAGCGTGGACGACATCGAGTGGGCGGTCCCGTACCTGCCGATCGACCCGAAGGACGTCGGCCGCTCCTACGAGGCCGTCATCCGGGTCAACTCCCAGTCCGGCAAGGGCGGCATCGCGTACGTCCTGAAGAACGACCACAAGCTGGACCTGCCGCGCCGGATGCAGATCGAGTTCTCCCGGATCATCCAGGCCAAGACCGACGCCGTCGGCGGCGAGGTCACGCCGAAGGACATCTGGAGCATCTTCCAGGACGAGTACCTGCCCAACCCCGAGAACCCGTGGGGCCGCATCCAGCTGCGGTCGGGCTCGACGGCGACCGACAAGGACGGCACCGACACGCTGACCGTCGAGGCGGTCGTGGACGGCGCCGAGACGGTGCTGAGCGGCACCGGCAACGGCCCGATCTCCGCGTTCTTCGACGCGCTGGCCGGCATCGGCGTGGACGCCCGCCTGCTGGACTACCAGGAGCACACCATGAGCGAGGGCGCGTCCGCGCAGGCCGCCTCGTACATCGAGTGCGCCATCGACGGCCGGGTGCTGTGGGGCATCGGCATCGACGCCAACACCACCCGCGCCTCCCTGAAGGCCGTCATCTCGGCCGTCAACCGCGCCGGCCGCTGACACCCGCCCCGGAACGGCGGCCCGGCCCCCCAGAGGGCCGGGGCCGCCGCTCACCGGGCCAGGTAGCCCCCGTCCACCGGCAGGACCACCCCGGTGACGAAGGAGGCGGCGTCGGAGGCCAGGAAGGCGATCACCCGGGCCACCTCCTCGGGTTCACCGAGCCGGCCCATCGGGTGGGCGGCGCGGACCTCGGCGAGGTACTCCGGGCCGCCCGGTTCGTCGTCGAGCGCCCGGACCCGCTCGGTGCGGATGGTCCCGGGAGCCACGGCGTTCACCCGGATCCCGTGCGCCGCCCACTCCACCGCCAGGTGCTTGGTCAGCCCCGAGGCGACGAACTTCGCCGGGCCGTACGCCGCCTGCCGGGCCTGGCCGGCGACGCCCGAGATGGACGACACGCACACCACCGCCCCGCCCGCGGGCTCCTGCGCGGTCATGGCCTCGATGGCGTACTTGCAGGTCAGGAACATGCCACGGCCGTCCACCGCCATCACGTGGTCCCACATCCGGGGGGTGGTCTCGCGTACATCCGAAAGAGGGAGCACCCCCGCGTTCGCCACGGCGACGTCGAGTCGCCCGTACGTGTCGACGGCCGCGGCCACCATGGCCCGGTTGGCCTCGGGATCGGCGACGTCACCCGTGACACAGGTGATCTCCAGGCCCTCCGCGGCCAGTTCCGTACGTAGTTCCTGGAGGCGGGGGCCGTCGATGTCGGCCGCGGTGACCCGGGCGCCTTCACGGGCCAGGAGGGCGGTGGTGGCGCGGCCGATCCCGCTCGCGGCGCCGGTGACCAGACAGGACGTGGTGTGCACGGCGCAGAGCGTAGGGGGAGCGCGGGTGCCACCGGGGGCGCACTTCGGCCAAGTGCGCGCGCCGGGACACGTTGTCTTGTCAGACGACTGACGCATCCTCATCGATGTGGCTAACATCACGCCAACAACCCGGCGACATTGCCGGGAAGTTACGGAGGCGGAGGTCGACGTGCTGCCAGCTCGGGGTGGGACCAGCCGGAAGATCGTGGTCTGGGGCATCCGTACCACCTGGAACACCGTCGGGGACGGCGAGTTCTTCTGCCCCGCCTGCGGCGGCGACCGCAACTACCGCCGCCGTACCGGCCGTCGCCGGTTCACCCTGCTCGGGGTGCCGCTGATGCCGCGCGGGCAGGTCGGGCCGGTCGTCGAGTGCGCCGGCTGCCGCGACCGCTTCGACACCGACGTGCTGGACCACCCGACCACCACCCGCTTCTCGGCGATGCTGCGCGACGCCGTCCACACCGTCGCCCTGGCCGTCCTCGCCGCCGGCGGCACGTCCTCGCGCACGGCGCTGGAGGCCGCCGTGGGCGCCGTACGGAGTGCGGGGTTCCAGGACTGCTCGGAGGAGCAGCTCCAGGCCCTGGTCGAGGCGCTCAGCCTGGAGGAGGGGCGGCTGCCCGGCCTCTACGACGGCCCGGAGTGCTGCGGGGCCGCCCTGTCGATCGAGCTCCACGAGGCCCTCGAACCGCTGGCCCCGCACCTGGCCCCCGCCGGGCGGGAGTCGCTGCTGCTCCAGGGGGCCCGGATCGCCCTCGCCGACGGCCCGTACACCCCGGCCGAGCGTGAGGTTCTGGCCACGGTCGGCGCCGCGCTGCACCTGGACGCGGACGAGATCGCCCGCCTGCTGGCGGCCGTCCGCAGCTCCTCGTAGCTCCGGGCGCGGCCGCCCGCGCCGCGCCCGCGACCTCGTCCTCCGCGGTGGAAGCCGCTCCGGTGCCTGCCGGGGCGGCTTTCGCTTATCCCACCGCGGACTTCTCTGCCACTGGAGGAACCCACAGAATCGGCCGACGCCAGTCTCAACACTTTGTAGAAGTCGACGATATCTGTGAGGGCGCCCACAGGCGTTCAATTTCGGTCACACGACGAGACGCCGGCTGTAACACAGCGGGGCTTCGATCCACGTGAACGCACTGAAACCCCGGCGGAACCACGCACCACGAACCGCGCCCGGCCGGGGATAACCAGGTCTCCTCTCACTTACCTACCTCCCTGAAGGGCAAGGCAGAGATGGCACGTGTCGCCGCCCGGCTCTCCACCGACGGAGAGCAGAGCACCCATCCGGTCGACGAGGTGCTCCCCCTCCCCAAGCTGGCGCTCTACGGCTTCCAGCACGTCCTCGCGTTCTACGCCGGCGCGGTGATCGTCCCGATCATCGTCGGCAACGCGCTGAAGCTCAGCCCCGAGCAGTTGGTCTACCTGATCAACGCGGACCTCTTCACCTGCGGCATCGCCTCGATCATCCAGGCCTTCGGCGTCGGCCGGATCGGCGCACGGCTGCCGCTGATCCAGGGCGTCACCTTCACCGCCGTGTCCCCGATGATCGCCATCGGCCTCGGCGCCGGCGGCGGCACCGCCGCCCTGCTGGCCATCTACGGCGCCGTGATCACCGCGGGCCTCGCCACGTTCGCCTTCGCCTGGCTGCCCGCACGGGCCTTCCGGGCCGTCATGCGGCTGTTCCCGCCGGTGGTGACCGGCACGGTGATCACCGTGCTCGGTGTGGTCCTGATCCCGGTCGGCCTCAACGACGCGGCCGGCGGCCTCGGTTCGCCCGACTTCGGCGACCCGGTGAACTTCGCCTACGCCGGCGGCACGATGCTGTTCATCCTCGTCCTGATGCGGCTGGGCCGGCCCTTCCTCTCCAGCATCGCCATCCTGCTCGGCCTGGTCGGCGGCACCACCGTCGCCTTCCTGCTCGGCGACGCCCACTTCGGCGACGTGGGCAAGGCCGACTGGATCGGCGTCACCACCCCGTTCCACTTCGGCGCCCCGAAGTTCGAGTGGTTCCCGATCCTGCTGATGCTCATCGTCATGCTGATCACCATGGTCGAGACGACCGGTGACACGTACGCCGTCGGGGACATCGTCGGCAAGGAGGTCGACAGCGAGACCGTGGCCCGCGCCCTGCGCGCCGACGGCGCCGCGACCGCCCTCGGCGGGGTCCTCAACTCCTTCCCGTACGTGGCCTTCGCCGAGAACGTCGGCCTGGTGCGGATGACCAAGGTCAAGAGCCGGTTCGTGGTCGTCGCCGCCGGTGTGTTCATGATCGTGCTCGGACTGCTGCCGAAGGCCGCCGCGATCGTCGCGGCCGTCCCGCACGGGGTCCTGGGCGGTGCCGCCACCGTCATGTTCGGCATGGTCGCCCTGGCCGGTATCCAGACGCTCGCCAAGGTCGACCTCAAGGAGGAGAAGAACGCGCTGGTCGTGGGGGTCTCCCTGGCCTTCGCCCTGCTGCCGGCGACCGTCCCGGTGCTCTTCAAGGAGCACATGGGCACCGATCTGTCCTCGCTGCTCAACAGCGGTGTCACCCTCGGCGCCACGGCCGCGATCGTGCTCAATCTGATCTTCAACGGCCCGGCCCGCGACGACGCCCACGGCCCGGCGGCCGTCCTGCCGGCGCCCACCGCCGCGGACGCGGCCGAGGACGCGCGGAAGGAGGACGCCGGGGCCGAGGCGGCCGAGCCCGAGGACACGGCAGCCGCCGCTCCCGCCTCCTGAGAGACCTCCCAGGGGCACCCCGGCCGGACGATCCCCCCGGCCGGGGTCGCCGCACGTCCCGGTACGGGAGAATGGCCGCATGAGTCTGTTCCGCGACGACGGCATCGTGCTGCGCACCCAGAAGCTGGGTGAGGCGGACCGCATCATCACCCTGCTCACCCGCGGACACGGACGGGTGAGGGCCGTGGCCCGCGGTGTACGGCGGACCAAGTCCAAGTTCGGCGCCCGGCTGGAACCTTTCTCCCATGTCGACGTCCAGTTCTTCGCGCGCGGCAGCGATCTGGTCGGCCGTTCCCTCCCGCTGTGCACGCAGACCGAGACCATCGCCCCGTACGGCAACACCATCGTCACCGACTACGCCCGCTACACCGCCGGCACCGCGATGCTGGAGACCGCCGAGCGGTTCACCGACCAGGAGGGCGAGCCCGCCGTCCAGCAGTACCTGCTGCTGGTCGGCGCCCTGCGCACCCTCGCCCGGGCCGAGCACGAGCCGAACCTCGTCCTCGACGCCTTCCTGCTGCGCTCGCTCGCGGTCAACGGCTACGCCCCCAGCTTCCGGGACTGCGCCAAGTGCGGCATCCACGGCCCCAACCGGCATTTCTCGGTCGCCGCGGGCGGGGTCATATGCGGCGACTGCCGGGTGCCCGGCAGCGTCGTACCATCACTGGAGGCCATCGGGCTGCTCAGCGCCCTGCTGACGGGGGACTGGGCGACCGCCGACGCGGCGGAGCCACGGCACGTGCGCGAGGGGAGCGGACTCGTCTCCGCCTATCTGCACTGGCATCTGGAGCGCGGCCTGCGCTCCTTGCGTTACGTAGAGAAGTGACCGAGATCGGAGACCTGAGCGCCATGGCAGTACGCGGATTCCTGGGACGCTCCCGCCGCGAGTACAAGCTTCCCGAGCCGCATCCGTCCGGTGCCCGGCCGCCGAAGATCCCCGGTGAGCTGGTGCCCGAGCACGTCGCCATCGTGATGGACGGCAACGGCCGCTGGGCCAAGGAGCGCGGGCTGCCCCGTACCGAGGGCCACAAGGTGGGCGCCGAACGGGTCCTGGACGTCCTCCAGGGCTCGATCGAGATGGGCGTCAAGAACATCTCCCTGTACGCCTTCTCCACCGAGAACTGGAAGCGCTCGCCCGACGAGGTGCGCTTCCTGATGAACTTCAACCGCGACTTCATCCGCAAGACCCGCGACCAGCTCGACGAGCTCGGCATCCGGGTGCGCTGGGTGGGCCGCATGCCCAAGCTGTGGAAGTCGGTGGCCAAGGAGCTCCAGATCGCGCAGGAGCAGACCAAGGGCAACGACAAGCTGACGCTGTACTTCTGCATGAACTACGGCGGCCGCGCCGAGATCGCCGATGCCGCCCAGGCCCTCGCCGAGGACGTGCGGGCCGGCCGGCTGGACCCGTCGAAGGTCAACGAGAAGACCCTCGCGAAGTACCTGTACTACCCGGACATGCCGGACGTGGACCTGTTCCTGCGCCCGAGCGGTGAGCAGCGCACCTCGAACTACCTGATCTGGCAGAGCGCGTACGCCGAGCTGGTCTTCCAGGACGTGCTGTGGCCGGACTTCGACCGGCGCGACCTGTGGCGGGCCTGCCTGGAGTACGCCCAGCGCGACCGCCGGTTCGGCGGGGCGCTGCCCAACGAGATCCCGGGCCAGTCCGCGGGCTCCTGACCGCGCACCGACGGCAGAAGGCCGGCGCCCCCGAGGGGGCGCCGGCCTTGGTCGTGTCGGGGGCCGCCGGGCCGGGCCCGGCGGGATCAGCCGGCGGCGGCGCAGTCGGCGCAGGTGCCGAAGATCTCCACGGTGTGGGCGACGTTCACGAAGCCGTGCTCCGCGGCGATCGCGTCCGCCCACTTCTCCACGGCCGGCCCCTCCACCTCGACGGCCTTGCCGCACTTGCGGCAGACCAGGTGGTGGTGGTGCTCGCCGGAGGAGCAGCGGCGGTAGACGGACTCGCCGTCGCTGGTGCGCAGCACGTCCACCTCGCCGGCGTCGGCGAGGGACTGGAGGGTGCGGTAGACGGTGGTCAGGCCCACGGAGTCACCGCGGTGCTTGAGCATGTCGTGCAGCTCCTGGGCGCTGCGGAACTCGTCCACCTCGTCCAGGGCGGCCGCCACGGCGGCACGCTGCCGGGTGGACCGTCCTCGTACTGGCGCGGTATTCGTCTCGCCAGGCGCAGTCGCCACCGTCTCCTCCTCCTGTCGGGTCCCGAGCCGGGCCTCGGGCCCATTGTGCCAGGCCGCTACACCTTCACATCGTCGCGCGTGCAGACCTCCTCGGCGGCCAGCGCCGCGCGTGCGCGCCTTCTGGCCACCGGGGTGGACAGGGCGGTCGTCGCGAGGAAGACCGCGATGGCGATCAGCACGATCGTGGCGCCCGAGGGCACGTCGATGTAGTAGGTGGCGGCGGTGCCGCCGAGCGAGACGGTCAGGCTGATGGCGATGGCCACGCCGAGGGTGGTGGCGAAGCCGCGGGTCAGACGCTGGGCGGCCGCGACCGGGATCACCATCATGGCGCTGACCAGCAGCAGGCCGACGATGCGCATGGCGACGGTGACGGTCACGGCGGCGGTGACGGCGATCAGCAGGTTCAGCGCGCGCACCGGCAGACCGGTGACCTTGGCGAATTCCTCGTCCTGGCAGACGGCGAAGAGCTGGCGGCGCAGGCCGAGGGTGACGGCGACGACGAAGACGGTGAGGATCAGCATCGCGGTGACGTCCTCGGGGGCGACCGTCGTGATCGAGCCGAACATCGCGCTGATCAGATTGGTCGTGGACCCGCCGGGCGCCAGGTTGATGATCATCACGCCGCCGGCCAGGCCGCCGTAGAAGAGCATCGCGAGCGCGACGTCGCCGCTGGTCCGGCCGCGGGAGCGGATGAGCTCCATGCCGACGGCGCCGACGACGGCGACCAGGGTGGCCATCCACACCGGGCTGGTGTGGAGCAGGAAGCCGAGGGCGACGCCGGTCATGGCGACGTGGCCGAGGCCGTCGCCCATGACGGCCTGGCGGCGCTGGACGAGGTACGTGCCGATGGCGGGCGCGGTCAGGCCGACGAGTCCCGCGGCGAGCAGGGCCCGCTGCATGAAGGCGTAGTTCAGGAGGTCCATCAGCTCAGCAGTCCCGTCCGGAGGGGCTCGGCGTCGTGCGCCGCGTGGGGGTGTACGTGGTCGTGGCCGGGCAGGGCGTGCTGGCCCACGGCCTCCGGGGGCGGGCCGTCGTGCACCACGCAGCCGTCGCGCAGCACCACGGCGCGGCTGATCAGGGGCTCCAGCGGGCCGAGCTCGTGCAGGACGAGCAGGACGGTGGTGCCGGCCGCGACCTGCTCGCGCAGGGCGCTCGCCAGCACCTCCTGGTTGGCGAGGTCCACGCCCGCCATCGGCTCGTCCATGATCAGGAGCTCGGGTTCGACGGCCAGCGCGCGGGCGATCAGGACCCGCTGGTGCTGGCCGCCGGAGAGGGCGTTCACGGAGGCGTCCGCGTGGGCGTCCATGTCGACGAGGGCCAGCGCGCGGTCGACGGCGGCCCGGTCGGCCTTGCGGAGCAGGCCGAAGCGGGACCGGGCGAGCCGGCCGGCGGAGACGACCTCGCGGACGGTGGCGGGGACGCCGCTGGCCGCGGTGGTCCGCTGGGGCACGTACCCGATGCGCGACCAGGCACGGAAGCGCTTGAACTCGGTGCCGAAGAGGGACAGCTCGCCGCTGCTCAGCGGGACCTGGCCGACCACCGACCGGACGGCGGTGGACTTGCCGGAGCCGTTGGCGCCGAGCAGCGCGACGACCTCGCCGGCGGTCACGGTGAGGTCGATCCCGCGCAGCACGGGGCGCGAGCCGAGCGAGGCCGTGGCCCCGCGCAGGGATATGACGGGCTGGTCCGTGGCCGCTGCGGGCTTGGACTGCATGGCGCGCGCCTCCGTTGCTGCTACAGCCATTAGTGGGTACCGAGGGCCTTCTGGAGGTTCTTGAGGTTGGAGCGCATGACCTCGAAGTAGTCAGCGCCCTGGGACGTGTCGGTGATTCCCTCGAGCGGGTCGAGGACGTCGGTCTTCAGGCCCGTGTCGGCCGCGAGGGTCTTGGCGGTCTTGTCGCTGGCCAGGGTCTCGAAGAACACGGTGGTGACATTGTCCTTCTTCGCGACGGCCTGGAGCTCCTTCATCCGGGCCGGGCTCGGCTCGGACTCGGGGTCGACGCCGGAGATGCCCTCCTGGTCCAGGCCGTACCGCTCGGCGAGGTAGCCGAAGGCGGCGTGGGTGGTGATGAAGGTCTTGCCGGCGGTGTTCTTCAGGCCGTCCTTGAACTCGGTGTCCAGCGCGGTCAGCTTGGCCAGGAGTTCGTCGGTGTTCTTCTTGTAGTCGGCCGCGTGGCCGGGGTCGGCCTTCTCCAGGGCCGCGCCGACGCCCTTGGCGATCTCGGCGTACTTGACCGGGTCCAGCCAGACGTGGGGGTCCTGGCCGGCCTCGCCGTGGCGGTGGTCGTGGCCCTCCTCGGCGTGGCCGTGGTCGTGGCCGTCGTCGTGGCTCTCCAGGGACGTGAGGGTCGCGGCGTCGACGACGTTCTTCACGCCGGACTGGGCGACGGCCTTGTCGACGGCGGGCTGGAGGGTCTTGAGGTAGAGGACCACGTCGGACTCGCCGAGCGCGGCGGTCTGCTTCGGGGAGATCTCCAGGTCGTGCGGCTCCACGCCCGGTTTGGTCAGGGTGGCGACCTTCACGTGGTCCCGGCCGATCTGCTCGGCGAGGAACTGCAGGGGGTAGAACGACGCCGTCACGGAGAGCTTGCCGTCCGCCCCGGTGCCGGCCGCGCCCGCTCCGGAGCAGCCGGTGAGGGCGGTGGCACCGAGGGCTGCGGCGGCGGTCAGGGCGGCGGTGGGTATGAGGCGTCGTGCGTTCATGACATCCATTTTCATCAAACATGGAAACGGTTGTCAAAAACCCTGGTGGAGGGCCCCGCGAGAGGTGCGGGAAGGGGTCCCGATTTGAAAGGGGAGGGGCGTGCGCCGGTAACCTGAAGCATTCGCGTTCGTCCTCGTAATGAAGAGAGCATCGTGGCCGCCGACAAGATCGACACCATCGTCAGCCTCAGCAAGCGCCGTGGCTTCGTCTACCCGTGCAGCGAGATCTACGGCGGACAGCGTGCCGCCTGGGACTACGGGCCGCTGGGTGTCGAGCTCAAGGAGAACATCAAGCGCCAGTGGTGGAAGGCGATGGTCACCTCCCGTGAGGACGTCGTCGGTCTCGACTCCTCCGTGATCCTCGCCCCCGAGGTCTGGGTCGCCTCCGGCCACGTGGCCACGTTCTCGGACCCGCTGACCGAGTGCACCTCCTGCCACAAGCGCCACCGTGCCGACCACCTGGAGGAGGCCTACGAGGCCAAGCACGGCCGCCTCCCCGCCAACGGCCTGGCCGACATCAACTGCCCGAACTGCGGCACCAAGGGCCAGTTCACCGAGCCCAAGCAGTTCTCCGGCATGCTGGAGACCCACCTCGGCCCGACCCAGGACACCGGCTCCAAGGCGTACCTGCGCCCCGAGACCGCCCAGGGCATCTTCACCAACTTCGCCCATGTCCAGCAGACCTCGCGCAAGAAGCCGCCGTTCGGCATCGCGCAGATGGGCAAGTCCTTCCGGAACGAGATCACGCCGGGCAACTTCATCTTCCGCACCCGCGAGTTCGAGCAGATGGAGATGGAGTTCTTCGTCAAGCCGGGCGAGGACGAGCAGTGGCACGAGTACTGGATGGAGCAGCGCTGGAACTGGTACCGCGACCTCGGCATCCGTGAGGAGAACATCCGCTGGTACGAGCACCCGAAGGAGAAGCTGTCCCACTACTCGAAGCGCACCGCCGACATCGAGTACCGCTTCAACTTCGGCGGCTCCGAGTTCTCCGAGCTGGAGGGCGTGGCCAACCGGACCGACTTCGACCTGAAGGCCCACTCCGAGGCCTCCGGCCAGGACCTGTCGTTCTTCGACCAGGAGGCCGGCGAGCGCTACGTGCCGTACGTCATCGAGCCCGCGGCCGGTGTCAACCGCGCCATGCTCGCCTTCATGCTCGACGCCTACGTCGAGGACGAGGCCCCGAACGCCAAGGGCGTCATGGAGAAGCGCACCGTGATGCGCCTCGACCCGCGCCTGGCCCCGGTCAAGGTCGCCGTCCTGCCGCTGTCCCGCAACGAGAAGCTGTCGCCGAAGGCCAAGGGCCTCGCCGCCGACCTGCGCAAGTTCTGGAACATCGAGTTCGACGACGCCGGCGCCATCGGCCGCCGCTACCGCCGCCAGGACGAGATCGGCACGCCGTTCTGCGTCACCGTCGACTTCGACACCCTGGACGACAACGCGGTGACCGTGCGCGAGCGCGACACCATGAAGCAGGAGCGCGTCTCCCTGGACCAGATCCAGGCCTACCTGGGCGCCCGCCTGCTGGGCTGCTAGGTCCGGCCCGCCGTACGGCGAAAGACCGGTGGCCCGGTGCGCGTGATGCGCACCGGGCCACCGGTCTTTGTCTCCGGTCCCGCTAGGCGGTGGCGCCGCTGCGCTGCTGCTCGGCGGCGGCCGCCGCGGCGGCCGCGGCGCGGGCCTCGCCCTTGGCCCGGGAGCGCTTGGAGTACAGGACGGTCCACAGCGCCAGGGCGCCCAGGACGCCGTAGATCATGAACGGGCTGAGCGTGACCATGGTCCTGGTGTCCAGGACGTACGCGAGGCCGATCCGGACCCCGGCCTCCAGCACGTAGGCGACGCCCCAGACGGTGGTCATCACGTACAGGGTCCGGCGGAAGCCCTCGTACTGCCACATGCCGTTCCACCAGGCGGTGCTCTCCGGCGTGCCGTCGGTGGCGAACTTGCGGCCGAAGTAGAACATCAGCGGACGCGGGGCCAGCAGCGTGACCAGGCACAGCAGCCCGAACAGGCCGGTCACCCCGGAGTCCTTGATCAGCAGGGCCCGCGGCGAGTGCGCGCCCACCAGCGAGACCACGGCCGTGATCACCAGGAACACCAGGGTGATCGCGGCGAATTCGTCGAGCTTGCGGCGCCAGGCCACCATGATGGCGCTGTCGAGGACCGGCCAGGCGCTGCTGGCGAGCAGTGCGGCGAACTCGCTCCAGCCGTGGTTCTCGGTGAGCTCGTTGTACGTGAGGATCGGCGCCACGACATTGAGGCCGATGGTCAGGATCCAGCCGATGGCGGCGGCACCGCCGGAGCGCTGCGGCGGCGACGGGCGCGTGAGCGCGGACACCTGAGTGGTCATGCTTCCCCCTGGGACGTGCCTGGTGAGTGCGGTTCGTGGGGGAACCTAGGGCAGCGCGGAGCCGCCCACCAGGACTTCCCGACTCAAATGATCACCAAGATGTCCGGAACGGCCACGTCCAGTTGCTGGCCGCGGTCTCAGGGGCGCAGCCCGCGGACCACCAGCGCCGTGACCGCCGCGAACTCCGCGGCGATGGTGGGGGATTGCCACTCCGGCGCGTACTGCGGGTCGTGGAACCGACCGGTGGCGTCGAACACCGCGCGGGCGGCGGCCGGGACGTCCGCGGCGGCGAGGCTTCCCTCGGCCACGCCCTCGTCGATGATCCGGCCGAGCTGGGCGACCAGCTCCGCCAGATGCGTCTCGACCACGCCGCTGTTCTCGGCCAGCAGCACGGTGTAGGTGGCGAACAGTTCGGGATCGTCCCCCGCCTTGTGCCGTTTGGCCTCGAACAGGGCCTCCAGCCAGGCCTCCAGCCGGTCCGGGGCGGACCGGTCGTGGGCCGCGGTGATCTCCTTCAGCCGGACCTCGGTCCGCGCCAGCCAGCGCTCGGTGACCGCCTCGCGCAGCGCGGCCTTGGAGGGGAAGTGCCGGTAGACGCTGCCGTGGCTGACCCCCAGGGCCCGGGCCACGTCCACCACGGTGGCCTTGGTCGGTCCGTAGCGGCGCAGCACGTCCTCGGTGGTCGCGAGGATGCGCTCGGGGGTCAGGGGCTCGGCAGCAGCGGGTGGCATGTCTACGACCGTACCGCCAGCTCAGTGCTCACTGTCCAGGTGGGCCATCTGCGCCCGCGGGTAGCGCTCGCCCGCCGCCGCACCCGCGGGCACGGCGTCCTCGATCGCCGACAGGTCGGCCGCGTCCAGGGTGACCTCCAGGGCGCCGAGGGCCTCGGCCAGCCGGTCCCGGCGGCGGGCGCCGACCAGCGGCACGATGTCCTCGCCGCGGGAGAGCACCCAGGCGATCGCGATCTGCGCGACCGAGACGCCCTTGTCCTCGGCCACCTTGCGCAGGGCGTCGACCAGGTCGAGGTTCCGGCCGAGGTTCTCGCCCTGGAAGCGCGGGCTCATCCCGCGGAAGTCGCCGGGGGCCAGCAGCCGGTCACGGGAGAAGTGGCCACTGATCAGGCCGCGGGAGAGCACCCCGTAGGCGGTGATGCCGATGCCGAGCTCCCGGGCGGTGGGCAGGATCTCCTGCTCGATGCCGCGCGAGATCAGCGAGTACTCGATCTGGAGGTCGGCGATCGGGGCGACCGCGGCGGCCCGGCGCAGGGTCGCCGCGCCGACCTCGGAGAGGCCGATGTGGCGCACGTGGCCGGCCTGGACGGCCTCGGCGATGGCGCCGACGGTCTCCTCGATCGGCACGTCCGGGTCCACCCGGGCGATCCGGTAGATGTCGATGTGGTCCCGGCCCAGGCGCTGGAGCGAGTACGCCAGGAAGTTCTTGACGGCCTCGGGGCGGCCGTCGTAGCCGGTGAAGCCGCCCTCGACCGTGCGCAGCGCACCGAACTTCACGCTGGTCAGCGCCCGCTCCCGGGCCTCGGCCGGGGCCGTGCGCAGGGCCTCGTTGATGAGCAGTTCGTTGTGCCCCATGCCGTAGAAGTCGCCCGTGTCCAGCAGGGTGACGCCGGCGTCGAGGGCCGCGTGGATGGTGGCGAGCGACTCGGAGCGGTCCGCCTCGCCGTAGAGGGCGGACATACCCATGCAGCCGAGGCCGAGGGGGAAGACGGCCGGGCCGGTGCTGCCGAGGGTGCGGGGGGAGTGGTGGGGGCGGTGCGGGGTGGATGCGTGCGTCGTCATGCAGACGAGGATGGCATGACGAGTGACAGATTTCAATATCTGTCACTCGTCATGCGTCACTCGCGCGGCGCGGGCAACGAAAAAGCGCCGCGGCACTCAGTGCCGCGGCGCGGGAGAGGGGGCGGGGCTCAGACG
>NZ_RPRY01000117.1 GCF_003949795.1 Streptomyces sp. WAC06614 | reverse complement strand
GGCTCGGGGTGGCCGGGGTTGCGGTGCTTCCCCCGGCTCACCCTGGTCCGGGTGAGCCGGTAGACGCCGAGCGGCGGGAACAGCTCCACCCGGACCGGGTGGCCCTGCGCCGCGCAGGACGTGCACAGCAGGTCCCGGTGGGGGGCGAGCGGGGTGGTGCGGACCGCCTGGACCGGGTCCTTCCAGCAGGCCTCGCAGACCGTGACGTCCGTCGGGCTCGTGGTGAATCCGGCTGAGATCACTCGTTCACCTCCTGTCGATCTCGACCCACACGGTGTCCTCGCCGCCGTGGGTCCGCTGATGGCCGTAGCGCGCGCCCTGGGCGAGCGTCCGGAGGATGTCCGCGTGCACCGCCGGGCCGAGTTCCGTCGGCAGGTCCGCCTCGATGCGGATCCGGTCGTGGGTCGCGTCGAGCCGGGGCTCGGTGCCGGTCGCGGCGGCGAGCAGGGCGGCCAGGGCGGTGGCTTGGGCCTCGGCGGAGCACACGGGTCCCCCTCACGGTGAGCGCGTTGTCGCTCATCGTCATGCTGAACATTCAGCTTCAACCTGATGGGTTAGCTTGTCAATCTCCGCCGGAGTAGGGACAGGACGGCCCATATGCCCCGTGAGAACGCGTACTTGCAGGTGGCGGACGCCCTGCGCGCCCGCATCGAGGCCGGGGAATGGCCGATCGGCGCGAAACTGCCCTCCCGTGCGCGGTTCGCCGAGGAGTACGCCGTCGGACAGAGCGTCGCCCAGCGCGCCATGGAGCGGCTGATCATCGAGGGCTTCCTGGAGGGCCGGGCCGGTTCCGGCACCTACGTCCGCCGGCCGCGCCGGCGGCTGCGCCTGGTCCGCTCGCGCCGCCGGGCCGCCCGGGCGGGCCGGCAGTTCGCCGCCGAGGTGGCCGGACAGGGCCAGGCCGCCTCCTGCGAGTCCCGGTCGCAGGCCCGGGTGCCGGCGCCCGAGGACATCGCGGCGCGGCTCGCCATCGAGCCCGGCGACCTGTGCGTCCTGACCGACTACGAGTACCTGGCCGACGGCCGGCCCGTGCAGCTGTCCCGCTCCTGGGAGCCGATGGCCCTGACCCACGGCACCCCGGTCGAGCTGCCCGAGATGGGCCGCCAGCAGGGCGTGGGCGTGGTGGAGCGGATGCGCTCGATCGGGATCGACGTGGCCTCCGCGGTCGAGGTCCCCCGCCCGGCCCGGGCCACCCAGGCGCAGGCCAACCTGCTCGGCATCAGCATCGGCGACCTGATCACCGAGATCGAGCGCACGTACTACGACGGCGCGGGCCGCCCGGTGGAGACGGCCGACATCGTCCTGGCGGACATCCGCACCGAGATCGCGTACGAGTTCGGCGTGGAGTGACCCGGCCCGCGGTCAGATGCCGCGTTCCAGGATGCTCTTCAGGATCCGCTCGTCGCGGGGCATCTCCTTGCGGGCGTGCGGGCGGACCACCAGGGGGACCAGGACCCTCCCCATGCCGTGGGACTCGAAGTCGAGGTCGATGGTGACCCGGGAGCGGCGGCCGCCGTCGAGGGGTTCGACGGTGCCGTGCACCTGGCCCCGGACCGGGCCGTCGATGCCCTGGTAGCCCCAGCTCCGGGGCGGGTCGAGTTCCGTGACCTCCAGGGTCATCGGGAACTCCCGGCGGCCGATCCGGCGCAGCACCTGGAGGTGCGAGCCGACGCCGAGCGGGGCGTCGCCCACCCGCCGGGCCGAGACGGCGCTCTCCTGCCATTCCGGAAGGTGGCCGGGGTCCATGAGATACGCGAACACCTCTTCCGGGCGCCGGTCGATCTCCACGGATTCCTTGATCGTGCTCATCTCGCCCCCTGGGGGAGAAGGGCTTTCCGCCCGGTGGTCCGGGCGCGGTCGTGCGGCGGGCGGGCAGCAGCCTCGCAGTGGTCGTGCGCGGTGTCCCCTTTTGCGGGGGAATCATGTCAATCGTCCCACCGGGTGACGCGCCGCGCCGGGACGGGTGACGTAGGGGGGATTTTGTCCGATTAGCGCGTATCTTCGCCCCATGCCCACGCCCTACGGATCCCGCGGCGGTATGGCGTTCAGCGCGGCGGAGCTGCACGTGCTCCGGCGCTCCCTCGCCCACGCTCTCCAGTCCTCCACGGCCCCCCTGCCCGCCGCCGACGTCCAGGACTGCCTGCGTCTGGCGCAGGCGGTCGACGAAGCGGCGCGCGAGGCCGGCCGGCTCAGAGAGTTCCTGGCCGAGGACCTCGGGCGCTACCGCCAGGCCCTGCCCGGCAGCCTGACCGGCTACCTGGAGCTGCTCCAGGACGCCCTGCGGGCCGGCTACCGGCCCGGCTCCGAGGACCTCGCGGCCCTGCGCGCCCTGCGCGGCAACGCCGCCGCGGGCGCCCTGCTCGACCGCTGCGCCCACCGGGCCCTGGGTATCCGGCCCGGGGTGGCCGCCGTACCGCGGGCCCGGCTGACGGCCGTGGCGGGCGGCAAGGACTCCGGTGGCCGGGAGGGGGAGGAGAGCGCCCCCGAGCGGCCGGCCGAGCCCGCCCCGCAGAAACCGGCGGCACCCCGGCCCGACCGGCCGGTCCCCACGCCCGGCGAAGTGTTCCCGCCGCGCCGCAGGCCCACCCCGCCCCCGGCGGCCCGGCGCGCCGCGGGGTAGCTAGGCTGGGGAGCATGGACTACGTATCCGCGCTCGTTCCCCCCTTCGTGATGGCCGTGTTCTTCATCGCGCTCGTCGTGACGATCGTGAAGAGCCAGGGCGGCGCCAACAAGGCCAAGGAGGACGCCGCGGTCGATGCGGTCCTCGCCCGTGCCGAGAGCGGCCAGCAGCCCCACCAGCAGTAGGACCGCGGGCGCAGACCCCTTCCGGGGTGTGCGCCCGATTTTTTTGTCGGGCGCCCCGGGGCGCTGGCCGGGAAATCCCGGACATCCCGCACTATCGTGCTGTTGTGCCTCGCCCCTTGGGAGAACTCGAAGACGCCGTCATGACCCGGGTGTGGCAGTGGAACCGCCCGGTCACTGTCCGGGAAGTGCTGGAAGACCTCCAGCAGGAACGGTCCATCGCATACACGACGGTCATGACCGTCATGGACAATCTTCATCAGAAGGGCTGGGTCCGTCGGGAGGCCGAGGGACGCGCCTATCGATATACGGCGGTCTCCACGCGCGCCGCGTACTCGGCCGCACTGATGAACGAAGCCTGGTCCACCAGCGACAACCCCGCCGCCGCGCTCGTGGCCTTCTTCGAGATGATGTCGCCGGAGCAGCGCGAGGCCCTGCGCGACGCCGTACGGGTCGTCCAGCGCGACGGGGAACCCCCGGACCGGCAGGAACGGCCGCAGGCCCCCCAGCAGCCGCCGGCGGAAGGGGACTCCGGCGGCGAACCGCCCGCCGCGGGGCGATAGCGTCCGGCGCATGGAAGACGAACCGCGAGTTCCCGCTGCCGGTGCAGAGTCAAAAGCCGTCACGATCCGCCGGGCCCGCACCTTGGACGTTCCCGCGCTGCGCCGCCTGCTGAACCAGTACGTCCAGGACCGGATCCTGCTCGACAAAGCCCCGGTGACCCTTTACGAGGACATCCAGGAGTTCTGGGTCGCGGAGCGGGACTCCGACGGCACGGTGGTCGGCTGCGGCGCCCTCCACGTGATGTGGGAAGACCTCGCCGAGGTACGCACTCTGGCCGTGGACCGGGAGTTGCGCGGGGCGGGAGTCGGCCACTTGCTGCTCGGCCGCTTGTTGCGCACGGCCCGGGAGCTGGCGGTGCGCCGGGTATTCTGCCTGACCTTCGAAGTGGACTTCTTCGCCAAGCACGGGTTCGTCGAGATCGGCGAGACCCCGGTGGACACCGATGTGTACACCGAGCTCCTGCGTTCCTATGACGAGGGCGTCGCCGAGTTCCTCGGTCTCGAACGAGTGAAGCCGAACACCTTGGGCAACAGCCGGATGCTTCTGCACCTGTGATCCGGCCGCGCGGCTATTCCTGCGCCCACCGGCCGTGGCCTATGTCCGAATCGCGCATGTTTCCCGCCCTGTTCCGCCCCTGAACCTCGCCCGGGGGGTTTGTGTTTTTCCCGCGAAAGCGGTTTCCTTTCCGCGTACTGCTTTTTCGATGAAAGGAAATCCGGTGGCACAGAAGGTTCAGGTCCTTCTTGTCGACGACCTCGACGGTGGCGAGGCGGACGAGACCGTGACGTTCGCGCTGGATGGCAAGACCTACGAGATCGACCTCACCACCGCCAACGCAGAAAAGCTTCGCGGTCTGCTGGAGCCGTACCTCAAGGGTGGCCGTCGTACCGGTGGCCGTGCCGCCGGCCGGGCCAAGGGCGGCCGCGCCGTCGCGGCGTCGGGCAACCCGGACACCGCGGAGATCCGCGCCTGGGCCAAGGCCCAGGGCATGAACGTCAACGACCGGGGCCGCGTCCCGGCCGAGATCCGCGAGGCCTACGAGAACCGCTAGGCGAGACCGGTCACGCCCCACGGGGCCGTACGAGCGGCAGGACGGGCCGCCGTACGCCCCAGCCGGGCCCGGTGGCACTCGGTGGCCGCCGCGCCGACCAGCCGCACCAGGCCGGACCCGGCGGCGCCCGCACTGCCCGGCCCCCGCGCCGACAGCGCGGGCAGCACGGCCTCGCACCCCGGGCCGGGGGGCCGCAGCCAGACGGCGGCTCCTGCGGACCCCTCGGCGCCCTGCGCGGGACCCCGTCCACCGCACGCACCGGCCCGCCCGCCGGGACCCCCGTGGCCGTGCCGACCAGGGGGAACCGGGGCGGTGATCCGGCCACCCGCACCCAGGGCGGCCAGGTCCAGGGCGACCCCGCCCCATTCCAGCCAGTCGAGGATCCCGTCGAGTTCCTCCGCGGCACCCGCGGCGACCAGGAACCGCATCCTGCGCCCCATCCGCGCCACCGGACCGGTGGCCACGCCCCGGTGCAGCAGCCGCGTCCCGGCGTCGGCCGGCAGCTCCAGCACGTCGAAGAGCACCCCGGTGACCAGCTGCGCCGGCGGACCGCCCGCGACGGGCCAGCCGAGCACCTGCGCGTACCAGTCGGCGTACTCCTCGTCCTCGCGCTCGGGCGAGAACCGGGGCAGCGGCACGGTGTGGGCCATGTCCGCATCAACGCCACCGGAGCGGGCGAGTTACGCAATGCGCCCGCACGGGCGCGGAACGTACGGACCCGGGTGGCCGGAACGACGGATTCGGCCCGCAAGGGTGTTCGCCCTCAGCGGAGAGCCCCCGCCCCTACGGCATGGACTGTCGGTGGCGGGGGGTAAGACTTTCCTAGTGGATCGGGACGACCCGGCGTTTTGAGGGGCATCCGTTCGCCATCGGCGTACAGGCCTGACGGGTATCTGCCTGGCCTGCGGGAACATCGTTCCCCACTATCGGGTTGGAGCAGTTGTCGGCTGTTCAAGCCGGTTTTTCCTCACGGTCGTGAGGGTGAGCCGCGGCGGATGTCGGCAGTTGGAATGAGCTGTCCCGTCCGTCGGGACTAGCATGCGGAAGGACAGGGCGGGGACCGACCCCGTACTGCCCGACCGCTCTGAGGAGCGAATAACGATGTTCGAGAGGTTCACCGACCGCGCGCGGCGGGTTGTCGTCCTGGCTCAGGAAGAAGCCCGGATGCTCAACCACAACTACATCGGCACCGAGCACATCCTCCTGGGTCTGATCCACGAGGGTGAGGGTGTCGCCGCTAAGGCCCTGGAGAGCCTCGGCATTTCGCTTGAGGCGGTCCGCCAGCAGGTGGAGGAGATCATCGGCCAGGGCCAGCAGGCCCCGTCCGGCCACATCCCCTTCACCCCTCGTGCCAAGAAGGTCCTGGAGCTGTCGCTCCGCGAGGCCCTCCAGCTCGGCCACAACTACATCGGCACCGAGCACATCCTGCTCGGCCTGATCCGCGAGGGCGAGGGCGTCGCCGCCCAGGTCCTCGTGAAGCTCGGCGCCGACCTGAACCGGGTGCGGCAGCAGGTCATCCAGCTGCTCTCCGGCTACTCCGGCGGTGGCAAGGAGGCGGCCACGGCAGGCGGCCCGGCCGAGGGTTCCCCCTCGACCTCGCTCGTCCTGGACCAGTTCGGTCGCAACCTCACCCAGGCGGCCCGCGAGTCCAAGCTCGACCCGGTCATCGGGCGCGAGAAGGAGATCGAGCGGGTCATGCAGGTGCTGTCCCGCCGCACCAAGAACAACCCGGTCCTCATCGGCGAGCCCGGCGTCGGCAAGACGGCGGTCGTCGAGGGCCTGGCCCAGGCCATCGTCAAGGGCGAGGTGCCCGAGACCCTCAAGGACAAGCACCTCTACACCCTCGACCTCGGTGCGCTCGTCGCCGGCTCCCGCTACCGCGGTGACTTCGAGGAGCGCCTGAAGAAGGTCCTCAAGGAGATCCGCACCCGCGGCGACATCATCCTGTTCATCGACGAGCTCCACACGCTGGTCGGTGCGGGTGCCGCGGAAGGCGCCATCGACGCGGCCTCGATCCTGAAGCCGATGCTGGCCCGCGGTGAGCTCCAGACCATCGGTGCGACCACGCTCGACGAGTACCGCAAGCACCTGGAGAAGGACGCGGCCCTGGAGCGCCGCTTCCAGCCCATCCAGGTCGCCGAGCCGTCGCTGCCGCACACCATCGAGATCCTCAAGGGTCTGCGCGACCGGTACGAGGCCCACCACCGCGTCTCCATCACCGACGAGGCCCTCGTCCAGGCGGCCACCCTCGCCGACCGGTACATCTCGGACCGCTTCCTCCCGGACAAGGCGATCGACCTGATCGACGAGGCCGGCTCCCGGATGCGCATCCGCCGGATGACCGCGCCGCCGGACCTCCGCGAGTTCGACGAGAAGATCGCGGCCGTCCGCCGGGACAAGGAGTCCGCGATCGACTCCCAGGACTTCGAGAAGGCGGCCTCGCTCCGCGACAAGGAGAAGCAGCTCCTCGCCGCGAAGGCCAAGCGCGAGAAGGAATGGAAGGCCGGCGACATGGACGTCGTCGCCGAGGTCGACGGCGAGCTCATCGCCGAGGTCCTCGCGACCGCGACCGGCATCCCGGTGTTCAAGCTGACCGAGGAGGAGTCCAGCCGACTGCTCCGCATGGAGGACGAGCTGCACAAGCGCGTCATCGGTCAGAAGGACGCGATCAAGGCCCTTTCCCAGGCCATCCGCCGTACGCGGGCCGGTCTGAAGGACCCGAAGCGCCCCGGTGGCTCGTTCATCTTCGCCGGCCCGTCCGGTGTCGGTAAGACCGAGCTCTCCAAGACGCTCGCCGAATTCCTCTTCGGTGACGAGGACGCGCTGATCTCCCTCGACATGTCGGAGTTCAGCGAGAAGCACACGGTTTCCCGCCTCTTCGGTTCGCCCCCCGGCTACGTGGGCTACGAAGAGGGCGGCCAGCTCACCGAGAAGGTGCGCCGCAAGCCGTTCTCCGTCGTCCTCTTCGACGAGGTCGAGAAGGCCCACCCGGATATCTTCAATTCCCTTCTCCAGATCCTGGAGGACGGTCGCCTGACCGACTCCCAGGGCCGGGTCGTGGACTTCAAGAACACGGTCATCATCATGACGACCAACCTGGGTACCCGGGACATCTCGAAGGGCTTCAACCTGGGCTTCGCCGCCCAGGGCGACGTCAAGACCGGCTACGAGCGGATGAAGGCCAAGGTCAACGAGGAGCTGAAGCAGCACTTCCGCCCCGAGTTCCTGAACCGTGTCGACGACACGGTGGTCTTCCACCAGCTGTCGCAGGAAGACATCATCCAGATCGTCGACCTGATGATCGCCAAGGTGGACGAGCGCCTCAAGGACCGCGACATGGGCATCGAGCTCAGCGGCGAGGCCAAGCTCCTGCTGGCCAAGCGCGGCTACGACCCGATCCTGGGTGCGCGTCCGCTGCGCCGCACGATCCAGCGCGAGATCGAGGACATCCTGTCGGAGAAGATCCTCTTCGGCGAGCTGCGCCCCGGTCACATCGTGGTCGTCGGCACCGAGGGTGAGGGCGAGACCGCCAAGTTCACCTTCCGCGGCGAGGAGAAGTCGGCCCTGCCCGACGTCCCGCCCATCGAGGCCACCGGGCCGGGCCCGGACCTGAGCAAGGGCGCCTAGGCTGCGCGCAGCGGCCTGAGCGGACAACGGGGCGGCCCCGGGACCTCACGGTCCCGGGGCCGCCCCGTTCCCGTTGCCGCACCGGCTACCAGTCGACCACCCGCACGGTGGCGCGCGGGAAGCGGGCCGCCAGCACCTCTCCCAGGGCGGGTTCCACGAAATGGTCGCTGTAGTACCAGAGCTCCCGGAGGGCGGGCAGGCGGGCGTGGTCCGCCAGCGCCGGCAGCACGTCGACGTGGACGAAGAGGTACTCCAGCCGTTCCAGGCGGGACAGCTCGTCCCAGTCGGACGGGTCCGACGGGCGCCAGTGCTCCCCGAGGGCGAGCAGCCCCAGCTCCTGCTGCACTCCGAGCCCGGACAGCGACGCGGGCGCGCTGTTGAGGTCGAGCATCTCCAGCCGCTCGTGCGGCAGGTCGGTGAAGGCCCAGTCGGCCCGCCCGGCCAGCCGGAGGGTGCGCAGCCGCGCCCAGGTCCGCAGGACCGGTCCCAGCCGCTGGGGACCGGCCAGGGTGAGGGCCACCTCCTCGACCGGCAGCCCGGTCAGCCCGGTCAGGGCGTCCAGCCCCTGGTAGTGCTCCAGGGCCGGCCAGACGCGCAGGGCCAGCTTGCGCAGGGTGGGCGAGCGGCGGAGCTCCAGCATGTCGACCCGGGGCAGGCCGGACAGGTCCAGGTCCTCCACCGGACAGCGCCGTACGAACGCGGACAGGGCCGCCGCGGAGACGTTCCCCCGCACCCGCAGCTGCGGGGGCCGGTCGAACAGCGGCAGCTCCGCGAGCATGTCGTCGGACATCAGGGTGAGGTGCTCCGGGGGTGGATCGAGCCGTTTCACGACCTCGTGGGCGTAGCGGCCCGCGTCGAAGAGCGGCCAGAACTCGGCCAGCACCGTCCGTACCTTCGCCGACGGGTGGGCGGTGTATCCGGACAGGTAGGCGACGGCCTCTTCCGCAGTGGTGGCTGCGGCCGTGAGCACCGCCAGGTGGGCGGTCCGCTCGTCGTCCGTGCGCGCCGGATCGGGCAGCAGGTCCAGCACCAGCGCCCCGGCGGCGGCGCCGAGGCGCTCGGCCTGCGCGGCGTCGGCCGGAGGCCACAGGCCCGCCGCGGCCCTGGTCGCCTCCTCCCGCAGCGCGGGATCCAGCTCCGCCGCGTACTCCAGGCAGGCCACGGCCAGCAGGGTCGAGCGGGTCGTGCCCCGGTCCAGGAGGGCGCGCATGATCTCGGCGCGTTCCCGGGGGCGGCCCTGGGCGACCGCCATGCGGATGACGTCCTCCCACTGGTCGTCGTCGGCGTGCAGGGCCAGCTCGCCCGTGCTGCCCTCGTCCAGGGCGGCCCTGGCGCCCAGGAAGTCCTGGAAGGTGCGGTGGACGAACTCGACGGTGTCCTCCGTGGGGGCGCGCAGCAGGCCGGTCCGCTCCAGGAAGTGGCGGTGGACGGCCGGTGCGCCGCCCAGGACCCGGGCGGCCTCCGGTACGGCCGGCAGCGCGGCCGCGATCAGCTCCTCGGCCCGGTCCCGGGCCAGCTCGGTGCGGCCGTTGCGGATCAGCCAGTGGGCGAGCCGCTGGAGGAGCTGGAGCTGTGGCTCCTCGCCCAGTTCGGGGGCCCGGACCTGCCGTTCCCGGTCCCGGCGGTGCAGCAGCATCGACAGGGCGGCCGTGTAGAGCTCCTTGCGGCCCGAGGGCAGGAAGCCGTGCCGTTCCCGGTGCAGGGCGCAGATCAGCCCGCAGAGCAGCGGGCTGGTGGCCAGCCGGGCCAGCTCGGGCTTGCTGCGGACGGACTGCCGGAGGGCGTCGCGCAGGTCCGGGAGGGCGGCGTCGCGGCGCGGGTCGCCGGTGACGGCGGCGTCGTGCCAGCGGTCGATGAAGGTGCGGACGTGGTCCCGGTTCATCGGCGCCAGGGTCGCTTCGGTGAACCGCTCGGTGCTCAGCCAGTCCGTCCGGACGGCCGAAGGCCGGGAGGTGACCAGCCAGGCGTTGTCGGGGAAGGCGGTGATCAGGTCGGCGAGCCAGGCGCGGGCGCCGGGCCGTTCGGCCTCGGGGATCTCGTCGATGCCGTCGACCAGCATCAGCGCGCGGCCCGCGCGCAGCACGCGGGACTCCCAGCCCTCGGGCTGGCTGCCGGCCAGCGCGGAGCCCGCGGCGGCCAGGAGGTCCCGCGGGGTCGGTAACCGGTCGCCCCGGCGGGTGAGGGTGCGCAGCGGGAGGACGAACGGGACCAGGGCGTCGAGTGAGCGGGCGGCGGTCACCGCGAGGTACTGGATCAGGGTGGTCTTGCCCGAGCCGGCCTCGCCGCGCAGCATCACGCGGCCCCGGCGCGGGTCGCGGGAGGCCCGCGCGGACGGCAGGACGGCGCGTTCCCAGAGCGCCGGCAGGTCCGGGGCGGGCGGCGCCGCGGGGTCGCCGGACGACAGGGCGGTGACCTCCAGGCCGACGTAGGCGGTGTCCAGGGGCCAGCGCTCCGACCCGGGCTCCAGGTCGAGCCCGTAGATGGTCAGCGTGCCGTAGCGGCGGGCCAGGTACGCCCGGTAGTCGGTCTCGAAGGCGAGGTCCCGCGCGTCCTGCCGCGGCAGCCGCTCCCGTACGTCCTCCAGCGCGGCGGCGACCTCGGCGAGCCGTCGGGACTGGTCGACCAGGGCGGCGCGGACGAAGGTCGAGCGCTGGGTGAAGAAGTTCAGGATGTGCAGGCAGGCGGTCTGCAGCAGCCGCTCGTGGAAGAGTGCGGCGTCCTGGGACAGACCGGGGTCGGGGGCCTGGGCGCGCAGGGCGGCGGCGAAGGCCGCCGGGCCCATCGCCACCGCCTGGGCGTCGGTCAGGGTCAGGTCGCCGAGCGCGTGCAGGGTGACCGCGAGGGCGGTGGCCACCCCGGCCTCCTCGCCCTCCGGCAAGGGTCGCTCGCCGGGCGCCGCCAGGGCCCGGGCCACCAGCCGGGTGGCGAGCCGGTCCAGGTCGGCCGCGTCGAGGGACCGCTTCTCCCGCCAGGAGACGTAGGCGGAGAGGCGGACCGGTTCGGTGACCAGGCCGGCCCCGTCGCCATCCGTGCGGAACAGCTTCTTGATCAGCGGCGTCAGTGCGCCCGACGCCAGCCGGACCCCCACCATCGATGCGTCCACGACGCGTGAGCGTAGCGAGGCGGCGTGCGGGCGCGGGCCGGAACGAGCCGGTCCGGGCCCGGGGGCGGGTGACAAGCCCCACGGAACAAATCGGACCTACGACGCGAATTCGTAGATCGTCCGCATATGCCACCGGGGGTGTTCGCCCAGTTGGCGCCCGTCAATCCGGTCCGCCACACGCCCTGCCGCTACGAGCTCCGCTAGTAAAGGCCAGGTTTGGGAAGTCCGCGGGGCCCGGGTTACCAAAGACGGGCCCCGCCTTCTGGGGCGTCACCCGAGCACCGTCCCCGGAGGATCCCGCATGTCCGTGAACAGCGCCCGTACCCGTCGTACCCGCCGCCTTACCACCGCCGTCGCCACCGGTGTCGGAGCCGCGCTCGCGCTCGGCCTCGCCGGGACCGCCACCGCCGCCGAGTCGGCGGCCGGCGCCGCGGCCGGATGGAAGGCCCCGCTGGCGAAGTACACGCTGTCCGCGACCTTCGGCAAGGGCGGCTCGCTGTGGTCGCACAAGCACTCCGGCCAGGACTTCGCCGTGCCGGTCGGCACCCCGGTCAAGGCCGCCAGCAGCGGTGTCGTCGTCAAGGCCGGCGGCAACGGTGCCGGCGACGGCCCCGCGTACGGCAACGCCATCGTGATCAAGCACGCCGACAAGACGTACTCGCAGTACGCCCACCTGTCGAAGATCCAGGTCAAGGTCGGCCAGAAGGTCACCACCCAGCAGCAGATCGGCCTGTCCGGCAACACCGGCAACTCCACCGGCCCGCACCTGCACTTCGAGATCCGTACGACCCCGAACTACGGCTCCGCCGTCAACCCGATCGCCTTCTTCAGCAAGGTCGGCGTCAAGCTCTGACCCCCGCCGGGCCGACGGCCCCCGCCGGGGCGGTCCCCGCCGGGTCCCGCGTCAGATGAGCCAGGCATGGGTCGGCTTGCCCAGGGAGTCCAGCTTGCCGGAGTCCAGGGTCGCCACCTGCTGCGGGGTGAGCGCCTTGTCCCAGAACCGGATCCGGTCCATCGAGCCCACCCAGGAGCCGCTCCACACCCCGTGGTGGCGGGCCCGGCCCAGCTGCAGCGGGCCCGGACCCGCCCAGATGCCGGGGATCTGGGCCTGGCCGGCCGGCTTGTCGTTCACGTAGAGGGCGATCGTCTTCGTCCCCGCGTCGTAGGTGCCGGTCAGCTGCACCCACTTCTTCTCCGGGTCGGCCCCGGCGTCCGCCACGACCTGCTGGGCGGTCGCGGCCGCGCCCTGGTCACCGGTCTGCACCCGGAAGACCCACGACTTCTTGCCGCCGGCGGCCTCGTAGCCCAGCTCGAACGAGTACGAGCTGCCGTCGCCCTGGCTGATCGCCATCCGGGAGCCGTTGTCCACCACCGTGTAGACGCGGGTGGTGATGGTGAAGCTCTTCGTCACGTCCACGGCCTGCTCGGGGCCCTGCGCGTACGACTCCGGGCCGCCCTTGAGGCGGATCTCGTCGCGGTTGTCCATCGTGAAGACGTCCACGTCCTGGGAGAGCGCCAGGTGCACCGGCGGGCCGGCGTTGCCGCGGTCGCGCAGCAGCTTGGGGTTGCCCTGCACGGTCGGCGCGTTGTCCTCCGACTTCGACGGGGAGGGGGAGGCGGAGCCCGAGGCGGCCGTGTTCGGCTTCTTCGGGTCGTCCGAGCCGCCCGAGACGACCAGATAGCCGCCGACGACGGCGAGGACCACGGCGACCGCCGAGCCCCCGATGACCATCATCCGGCGCCGCGAGCGCTGCCGGTCGTTGTCGTCGGCCATCGCCTGCCAGTCCGGCTGCGGGGTCGGGGTGAACGCGACCTGCTCGCCCGGCTGCGCCCCGAACGGCTCGGGCTGCGCCCCGAACTGCTGCGGCACGTCCCCGAACTGGCCCGCGGGTTCCCCGAACCGACCCGGGCCGGCCGCCGGCTGCTGCTGGTACGGGCCCGGTTGCCCGGGCTGCGGGTAGCCGTAGCCGCCGGGTATCTGCCCGGGCTGAGGGTAGCCGTAGCCGCCGTTCGGCTGGGGGGTCTGCGGGCGATCCGTACCGTCAGTCATGGCACGGATGCTAAGACATCAGCCTTCCGGTGCGAACGGCCCGTCGGCCCTCTTCGCGCCCGCGGCCCCTTCCGCTGCGCCGCCGGCCGGCCCGGTCAGGGCAGCCGGACCACCGGGAAGCTGCCCGTCGAGGTCGGCGCGTGCTCCGGCAGCCACAGCACCGCCACCGCCCCGGCCGCCGCGCCCTCACGGTCGACCCCGCCCGGCCCGGCGACGTTACGGAACGTCAACCGGGCGCCCAGCACCCGCGCTTGGCCCTCGGCGATGGTCAGCCCCAGCCCGTGGCCGACCCCCGCGCGGTCGGTGGAGCCGGTGCGGAACCGGCTCGGGCCCTCCCGCAGCAGCGCCTCGGGGAAACCCGGCCCGTGGTCGCGGACCCGTACGACCCGGCCTTCGACGTCGACCTGGACCGGGGGGCGGCCGTAGCGGCCGGCGTTGGCGAGCAGGTTGCCCAGGATCCGCTCCAGCCGGCGCGGGTCGGTGCTGACGACCTCGTCGGCGACGATCCGTACGGAGGCCTCCGGCATCAGCGCGGTGACCCGGCGGGCCACGAACTCGCCCAGCGCCACGTCCTGCAGCTCGGCCCGCTCCGACGCGCTGTCCAGCCGGGCCACCTCCAGCACGTCCTCGACCAGGACCCGCATCGCCTGCGCCCGGTCGCGCACCAGCTCCGTCGGCCGGCCCGGCGGCAGCAGCTCGGCCGCCGTCAGCAGGCCGGTGACCGGGGTGCGCAGCTCGTGCGCGATGTCGGCGGTGACCCGGCGCTCGGCCTCCAGGCGCTGCTGGAGGGCGTCGGCCATGGCGTCCACCGCGCGGGCGAGGTCGTCGGTCTCGTCCCGGACCACCCCGCCCACGGCGTCACGCACGCGTACGTCGGGGTCGCCGAGCGCCACCTTCCCGGCCGCGGCGGCGGCCTTGCGCAGCCGGCGCGAGATCTGGCCGCCGATGAGCACGCCGAGCGCCGAGCCGCCGATGACCACGGCCAGGGAGCCGATGGCCAGGGCCCGGTCGAGGTCGCGCATCATGTTGGCGCTCTCGCGGAACTGGCTGTGCAGCGACAGCACCTGCCCGTTGCCGAGCGGCACGGCCGCCCACACCTCGGGCAGGCCCCGCGGCTTCTCCTGGACGTAGGTGCCGCGCCGCCCGGAGCGGGCCTTGTCGCGCAGCTCCTGGGGCAGCTCCGGGTCGTTCAGCTTGGCGCCCATCGGCGGCTTGCGGCCGGCCTCGGCGTTGCGGGAGATGTACTGGACCCGGTCGAGCTGGGTCTCGCGGGCGCTCTCCAGCATCGAGACGCGGGCGGCGCTGTGCACCACCAGGCTCAGTGCGAGGGTGATGAGCGCGCCCACGGCGGCGATGGCGATGGTGATCTTCCAGCGGATCCCCGTGCGCAGGGTGAACCGCCTCATGCCTTGAGCTTGTATCCGAAGCCCCGGACCGTCTCGATGCGGTCCTGTCCGATCTTCGTGCGCAGCCGCTGGACGTGGACGTCCACGACCCGGGTGTCGCCGCCCCAGTCGTAGTCCCAGACCCGCTCCAGCAGCCGGTCGCGGGACAGGACCGTCCCGGGCGCGGAGGAGAACTCCAGCAGCAGCCGCATCTCGGTCGGGGTCAGCGCCACCGGCGCACCGGCCTTGCGGACCTCCATGCCCTCGGTGTCGACCTCCAGGTCGCCGAAGGAGAGCACCCCGCGCTCGGCGGAGTCGCTCTCCTCGGCCGCCGCACCGTTGCCGGGGCCGCCGGCGTGGCCGAAGCGGCGCAGCACCGCGCGGATCCGGGCGACCAGCACGGAGCCGTCGAACGGCTTGGTGACGTAGTCGTCGGCGCCGGCCTCCAGGCCGAGGACCACGTCGATGGAGTCGGCCCGCGCCGAGAGCATGATCACCGGCACGGTGGACTCGTCACGGATACGACGGCACAGGCTGACCCCGTCCATGCCGGGGACCATCACGTCGAGCAGCGCGATGTCGGGCCGGTCGGCCCGGAACGACTCCAGGCCCGACAGTCCGTCGGGCATGGCGGTGACCACGAACCCGTCGCGCTCCAGCGCCAGGGTCGTGGCCTCACGGATGACGTCGTCGTCCTCCACGAACAGGACATGGGTCTCGGCCATGCGGAAAGCCTCGCCTCTAGTTCTTCGTCGTCACGGCCGGGGCGGGCTGGCCCCCGCCGTCGACCACGTTGCTGTACTCGGTGTGCACCCGGTCGTGCTCCAGGAACTTCTCCCCGTTCCAGCGGAAGGTGATCACGTCCTCGCCCGACGGGTACGCCAGCGCGTCGGACTTGCCGTACACCGGCTTGGTGACCACCAGATCGCCCCGGTCGATCTCCGCGTAGACGGGCGGCTGCTCGTCCGAGAAGACATTCTCGTACTTCCCGCCGTCCTCGCGGTACACGTACGAACCGAGCCCGACGGCATCGGCGCAGGACAGCACGTTGACGACGACGTCGTTGACGGGGCTGCCGGTGACCTTCCCGTAGCTCACGTCGATCGGGTACTCCTTGCCCGTGCAGGGCTTGAGGTCCCGTTTGACCGCGGCGCTGACCTTCGGGTCCGCCTTGATCAGCGCCACCGGGTCGACCTTCTTCAGCCCGGAGGGCGAGGGGGTGGGCAGGCCGTCCGCAGGGGGCGAGGCCGTCTTGGCGACCTGGTCGGTCCGGGCGGGCCCCCCGTCGCGCAGCCCGGTGCCACCGTCGGAACAGCCGACCACGAACAGCACAGTGCCGACGAGGACGACCGTCCCCGCCGACATCAGTACCAGTGAGCCTCTGCCGTTCAGGCCGCGCACCGCTCCCGCCCCTCGTGCTGCAGGGTGCGGTCACCGCGCTCCAGGGCGCGCAGGTCCAGGTCCCGGCTCTCCAGCTCCTGCCGGAGCCGGGCCAGGGCACGGTGCAGAGTGCTCTTCACGGTTCCCGCCGACATCCCGAGCGCCGCGGCCGTCTCCTCGGTGCTCATCTGCTCCCAGTGTCGCAGCACGACCACGCTGCGCTGCTTGGGCGCGAGCACCTTGAGGATGTCCATCAGCAGGGCGCGGTCGGCCCGCTGCTCGGTGCCGTCCTCGACGCTGGCGTCGGGCAGCTGCTCGGTGGGCACCTCCTCCAGCTTGCGGGCGCGCCACCACTCGGTACGGGTGTTGATCATGACGCGGCGCAGGTAGGCGTCGGCGAGCGACTTGTCCGCGATGCCGTCCCAGCGGCCGTACGTGCGCACGAGCGCGGTCTGGAGCAGGTCCTGCGCGTCGGTCGGGTCCGGGACGAGGCGGCGGGCGCTGCGCAGCAGGGCGTCCTGCCGGGTGCGGACGTACTCCTCGAACTCGAGCACCTCGCCGTGCGCCATGTCGGACCGCCCTCCGTGTCTGTTCCCCGTGGTCACGGAAACGAAGGTACGGAGGCGTTGTCACGGGGCTGTGCGAGCCAGACATCGGTGGACGCACGGACATCCATAGGTTGTGTAACAGCGGTCCTGAGCTGCGCTTTCCTTCGAACGAGCGGAACCTGTGCGTCAGTTCGCGATCACGTCGTGTTCATGTCGACGTGTGGGGTCAGGTCAGCGGCAGCCGGTAGAGGCCGCCCGCGAGGGGTTCCACCAGGCCGTCGGAGACCAGTCCGTCCAGGGCCCGGGCCCGCTGCACCGGCTCGTTCCACACCGCGTCGAGCAGCGCCTGCGGCACCGGCCCGGTCGCCTCGCGCAGCACCGCCAGCAGCTTGCCGCGCACCTGCCGGTCGGTGCCCGCGTACGTCTGCCCGCGCCGCGGCGGCCCGTCGTGGGCGGGCTTGCCCGCCAGCCGCCACGCGCACAGTCCGGCCACCGGGCAGCGCGTGCAGTCGGGGTTGCGGGCCGTGCACACCAGCGCGCCCAGCTCCATCGAGGCCGCCGCCCAGCGGGCCGCGGTCCCCTCGTCCTCGGGCAGCAGGGCCCGGGCCAGCCGGCGTTCGGCGGCGGTGGTGGCGTTCGGCGGGTACTCCACGCCGGTCGAGGTCCGGGCGAAGACCCGGCGGACGTTGGTGTCCAGGACCGCGTGCCGCTGTCCGTAGGCGAACGAGGCCACCGCGGCCGCGGTGTACTCGCCGATCCCGGGCAGCGCGAGCAGCTGGGCGTGCTCGCGCGGGACGTCGCCGCCGTGCCGCTCCGTTATGGCCACGGCCGCGCCGTGCAGGCGCAGCGCCCGGCGCGGGTAGCCGAGCCGGCCCCAGGCGCGTACGGCCTCTCCGGGGGCCTCGGCGGCCAGGTCGGCGGGGCGGGGCCAGCGGGCGAGCCACTGCTCGTAGACCGGCAGGACCCGGTTGACGGGGGTCTGCTGGAGCATGAACTCGCTGACCATGACTCCCCACGCACCCGCTTCGGGGCGCCGCCACGGCAGGTCGCGGGCGTGCTCGTCGAACCAGGCGAGGACGGGGGAGTGCAGCGCGCGGGCGCTCGCGGCGTCGGGGAGGGACGGGTCCCGGTCCGCGGCCCCGGCGGCACCGGCGGCAGCCGGTGCGGCGGGGGAGGCCGGTGCGGGGGCGTGGGCGGAGGTGGAAGGCGATGCAGTCATGGCAGACGCATCCTGGCACGAATCACCCGTGGCGTGCCGGGCCCGGACCGGCGAACCAGACAGCCGGACGGCTGCCGCTGCCGCGCATCGTGCGGATGAGCGTACTGGTCGGACCGGTCAGCGCCAGGACCACCAGCGGGGCCACCGAACCGCCCAGGAGCAGGCCCATCGCCACGTCGTGCGGGTAGTGCACCCCGAGGAAGACCCGGGAGAAGGCCATCAGCAGGGCCAGCGGCACGGTCAGCAGGCCGAGCCGGGGTGCGACCAGGGCCAGTGCGACGGCGGCGGCGCCGGCGATGGCGGAGTGGTTGGACGGGAAGGACCAGTCGCCGTACGGGGGACAGGGGATCAGCGAGGCGGCGGCGCCGGCGACGGCCCGGCACGGCCGTTCCTCGTCCACGGTCGACTTGACCAGCTCCGAGACCACGTAGGCCAGGGCCGTGGCGAGCGGCGCGAGCACGGCGACGGCGGTCGCGCGGGGTTCCGCGGTGCGCGCCCGCCACCACAGGACGACGAAGAGGATGCCGAAGAGGACGATCCCCGCCGAGGTCCACCACGCGACGGCGGACTGCAGCCAGCCGGGCGTGGCACGGGCGGCGCCGGTGATGTCGCGGTAGAGGTCCGAACTGTCCATGGTGACCGACAGTACTCAAAGCGGATGATCGGCTTCATCCCGCGGTCGGCCGAATCTCACCCCTGACACGCCCGAGCGAGATGATCATCGGCAGAACTCGCCGTCCACGGCGGCATGGTGGGCACGGATCGGCCTGCGAATTCTCGTAGAGTTCCCTGCGTGGGATCTCTGCGCAATCCGGTCGGGCCACTCCCCTCCTCCATCTACTGGCGACGGAGGGCGGTGCTGGCTTCCGTCGTGACGCTCCTGGCGCTGCTCGCCCTATGGGCCGTCACGTCCGGCGGAGGGCCCGGCTCCACGAACGGCAAGGGCCAGAGCGGCCCCGATCCCCTCGCCTCCATCACCCCCGGCGCCCCCGGCACCGGGCCCGCGATCACCGGGGCTCCGGGCGGGCGCGACGAGTCGGGCGGGAACGCGGGTTCCGGCTCGGCCGCGGGTGCCTCGGGCGGCGGCGCGGACGCGGGTGCGGGCGGCGCCGGCAAGAACGGCGACCCGGGCGCCGGTGCGGGCGCGGGCGGCGGCTCCGGTGCCGGTGCCGGTGCCGGCACCGGCGGCGGCCAGGTCCCGGCCAACTCCCCGCTGCCCACCTGCGCGCCGAGCGCCCTCCAGTGGGAGGTCCGCAGCGTCAAGAACGAGTACGCCCCCGGCGAGCGACCCCGGCTGGAACTGCTCGCCCGCAACGTCTCCGGCACCACCTGCAAGGTCGACCTCGGCCCCAAGCAGGCCGTCCTGACCATCCTTCAGGCCAGCAGCAACAAGGCCGTGTGGTCCTCCGACCACTGCCCGAACGGCCCCGGCAACGTGTTCTTCCGCCTGCCCGCCCAGGGCCAGACCACCCAGCCCCTGGAGTGGGACCGCTCGTTCAGCGCGGCCGGCCAGTGCCAGAGCCCGCCGCAGGGCAACGCCTCGCCCGACACCTACGTGGTCGAGGTCAAGGCACCGGGCATGCCGGTGGCCCGGACGTCGTTCGTGCTGAAGCAGGACTGAGCGGGGCCGAGCGGGACTCGGCGCGCGGGCCGGGGCGGGCGCGCCGGGGCGGGCGCGCCGGGGTCGGGCTCAGACGTAGCGTTCGAGGATGGAGGACTCGGCGAGCCGCGACAGCCCCTCCCGGACGCTGCGCGCCCGGGCCTCGCCGACCCCGTCCACGGTCTGCAGGTCGTCCACGCTCGCCGCGAGCAGCTTCTGCAGCCCGCCGAAGTGCTCCACCAGCCGCTCGATGATCGCCCCGGGCAGCCGCGGCACCTTGGCCAGCAGCCGGTAGCCGCGCGGCGAGATCGCCGAGTCCAGGGTCTCCGGGGAGCCCGTGTAACCGAGCGCCCGGGCCACGATCGGCAGCTCCAGCAGCTCGGCGTGGGTCAGCGAGTCCAGCTCGGCCAGCGCCTCGTCGACCGTGCGGGAACGCTTCGCCGTGGGCTCCGGGACGTAGTCGCGGATGACCAGCTCGCGCTCCTGCTCGATGCCGACCGTGAGCTCGTCGAGCTGGAGGGAGAGCAGGCGGCCGTCCGTACCGAGCTCGACGACGTACTCGGCGATCTCGGTCGCGATCCGGCGGACCATTTCCAGTCGCTGCGCGACGGCGGTGACGTCGCGCACGGTGACCAGGTCCTCGATCTCCAGCGCGGACAGCGTGCCGGCGACCTCGTCCAGGCGGAGCTTGTAGCGCTCCAGGGTGGCCAGGGCCTGGTTGGCCCGGGACAGGATCGCCCCGGACTCCTCCAGGACACGGCGCTCGCCGTCGACGTAGAGGGCGATCAGCCGCATCGACTGGGACACGGAGACGACGGGGAACCCGCACTGCTTGGACACGCGGTCCGCGGTGCGGTGCCGGGTGCCGGTCTCCTCGGTCGGGAGCGAGGCGTCCGGCACCAGCTGCACGCCGGCCCGGAGGATCTTGCTGATGTCCTTGTCGAGCACGACCGCGCCGTCGAGCTTGCACAGCTCGCGCAGCCGGGTCGCGGTGAACTCCACGTCGAGGACGAAACCGCCCGTACACATGGCCTCGACGGTCTTGTCCATGCCGAGGACGATCAAGCCGCCGGTGTTGCCGCGGACGATCCGCTCCAGGCCGTCGCGCAGGGGCTGACCAGGGGCGACGGCGGACAGCGAAGCACGCATCAGTGCCTCGTGCTTGGCGCTCGCGCCGGACTTTCCGGGTGCTGCTGCCCCGTCCTTGGCTGCCACTGCACTCCTCCGGTCGCGGGTTGCGCCGCCGGCCGGGGCCGGGCGGACCAGCCCAAAGTCTACCGGCGCACACCGAACCCGAGCCGCTTTCGACGGCTCTGCCCCCGTACCCCCACGCCTCGAACGCCGGCGCGGCGGCAAGAACCCCCGGGGCTCCGCCCCCGGCCCCCTGGGCTCGAACGCCGGCCGGGCCGCCGGAACGGGCGCCCCGCGCCGCGTGCGCTCGAACGCCGCGCGGGCTGGATCCGTCCCGCCCGCGCGGCGCTCTTCTGCGACCGGCGGCGGAGCGCACGTCCAGCCCCGCCGGCGTGGGGGGCGCGCCCGGACCCGGGCGGGGTCAGGAGTCCTGGGGTGGCTTCTGG
>NZ_RPRY01000116.1 GCF_003949795.1 Streptomyces sp. WAC06614 | reverse complement strand
AAGGCCTTCGACGCCAAGGGCCGCACGAGCTGATCAGTCCCTGATCCTCCGAAGCCACCCACAGACTTCCAGCCCCAGGACCGACCTCCATGTTCCGTACCGCCCTGCGCAACGTGCTCGCGCACAAGACGAGGCTGCTGATGACGGTGCTCGCCGTCATGCTCGGCGTCGCCTTCGTCTCCGGCACGTTCGTCTTCACCGACACCGTCGGCAAGGCCATGTCCGACCAGTCCCGCAAGAGCTACGACGGGATCGCCGTCTCGCTCTCCCGCTACGGCCCCGTCGGTGACGCCGGCGGGGCGCCCCAGGGCCGGGGCGAGCCCGGCATCAGCCGGCAGACCCTCGACCGCATAGGCAAGCTGAACGGCGTCGACTCCGTCACCGGCCAGGTCTCCGGCTTCGCCGGCGTCGCCGACCGCGACGGCAAGCTGATCGGCTCCGGCTGGACCAACCGCGGCACCAACTACGCCCCGGGCAAGGACGGCAAGGACCCGCGCTACACCTTCACCCAGGGCCACGGTCCGGTGAAGGACGACGAGGTCGCCCTGGACCGGGCCTCGGCCACCGCCGGCGGATACCGGGTCGGCGAGCGGATCCGGGTGGCCACCGACGGCCCGGTGAAGGAGTACACCCTCTCCGGCGTGTTCACCACCGAGGACGGCCAGGTCAACGCCGGCGGCAGTCTCGTGCTGTTCGACACCGCGGTCGCCCAGACCCTCTACCTGCGGCCCGGCTACTACTCCGAGGCGACGGTCGCCGCCCGGCCCGGCACCTCCGCCGACACCCTGCTGTCCGAGATCAAGCCCGTCGTGGGCAAGGACGTCCAGGCCGAGACCGGCGCCGCGCTCGCCGAGCGCAACGCCAAGGCCGTCGAGGAGGGCATGTCGGGTCTCAAGAAGACACTGCTCGCCTTCGGTCTCGTCTCGCTCTTCGTCAGTATCTTCCTCATCTACAACACCTTCACCATGCTGGTCGCCCAGCGCACCAAGGAACTGGCCCTGCTGCGCGCCGTCGGCGCCACCCGGGGCCAGGTCCGCCGGTCCGTGCTGGCCGAGGCGTCGGTGGTCGGCGTGGTCGCCTCGGCCGTCGGTCTCGGCGTCGGTGTCGGTCTGGCCGTGGCCCTGCGGTCCGCCCTGAACGGCTTCGGCGCCAAGCTCCCGGCGGGCCCGCTGGTCGTCTCCCCGACCGCCGTGACCACCGCCCTCGCCGTCGGCATCGTGGTCACCGTGCTCGCGGCCTGGCTGCCCGCCCGCCGCACGGCCAGGATCGCGCCGGTCGCCGCCCTGGGCAGCGCCCATCTGCCGGCCGCCCCCAAGTCCCTGATGGTCCTCAACAGCGTGGGCGGTCTGATGACCGCCGTCGGCTCCGCTCTCGTCGTGTACGGGTCCGCCGGGGGCGACGAGCGGGGCCGGTGGCTCATCGGCGGCGGCGCCTTCCTCGCGCTGATCGGCGTGACCGTGCTGATCCCGCTGCTGTCCCGGCCGATGATCGCCGCCGTACGGCCGCTGCTGGGCCTGCTGTTCGGCGTCGCCGGCACGACGGCCGCCCGCAACGCGGTCCGCAACCCGCGCCGTACCGGCGTCACCGCGGGCATGCTGACCATCGGCCTCACCCTGGTCACCTGCCTGACCGTGCTCGGCGTCACCCTCGCCGCGTCCGTCGACCGCTCGACCACCGACCAGATCCGCGCCGACTACACGCTCACGATGGCCGGCGGCGGAACCCTGGACCCCTCGGTGGTGACGGCGCTGGAGAGGACGCCGGGCGTCACGGCCGTCTCGGGCCGGCAGAACGCGTACCTCACCGACGGGAAGGGCGGGTTCGACCAGGTGTCCGGCGTCAATCCGGCCGCCATCGACGAGCTGGTCCACCTCAAGGTGGTCAGCGGTTCCCTCGGCAGCCTCGCCCAGGGTCGGGTCGCCGTCGCGCAGAAAACGGCGCGGAAGGCGGGCCTGGCGGTCGGCAGCACGTTCGAGAAGGCCTTCCAGGCGGACGGGAGGAAGCGGACGTTCACGGTCGGGGCGGTCTTCGACGGCAACGACGTGCTGGCGCCGTACGTCCTGGACGCCCGCCAGATCCCGCTCGGGCCGGGCGGCAAGCCGTTCCTCACCCAGGTCTTCGTGAAGACCGCGGGCGGCGAGTCCCCGGCGGACGAGCAGCGGGTCGTCGACGCGCTCGGCGGCAACCCGGCCATCAAGATCGCCGACAGGCAGGAGCTCCGCCACGAGATGGGCGGCGTCGTCGACACGATGCTGAACCTGCTGTACGGCCTGCTCGGCATGGCGCTGATCATCGCCGTCCTGGGTGTCGTCAACACCCTGGCGATGTCGGTGTTCGAGCGAACGCAGGAGATCGGCATGCTGCGGGCCATCGGCCTGGACCGCGGCCGGGTCAGGACCATGATCCGCCTGGAAGCGGTGGTGATCTCGCTGTTCGGCGCCGTGCTCGGCGTCGGCCTCGGCACCTTCCTCGCCTGGGCCGTCGGCCGGAGCGTCCGGTCGAACATCCCGCACTACGCACTCGTCATCCCCTACGCCCGGATCGGGGTCTTCCTGCTGCTGGCGGGGATCGTGGGCGTGCTGGCCGCCCTGTGGCCGGCGCGCAGCGCGGCCAAGCTGAACATGCTGACCGCCATCAAGACGGAGTAGAGGGGAGGGAAGCACGACGGGCCGCGCCATGGCGCGGCCCGTCTGCTGCCCCGGGCGGACCGGGGAAGTGGCCCCTGGGCGGTCCAGTGCCTAGACCATGCCCTGCTTCTCAAGAGAGAGGTGCTGCCCGCGCACGATGCTCTGGGCCAGCGCGTCGTCGTTGTTCACGAAGGGGACCAACAGCTTTTCCTGCGGACCCGCCTTCCACTCGTCGAACAGTAGGGACCGCTGCTCGTCCAGAGCATCCCCGACGTAGTCCTTCTCCAGCTCCTTGAGCTGCCAGTAGTGCTGGAGCGGGATCTCCCACTGGCCGAGAATGTCCCTGATGTAGGGGTGCCCCCAGTCGACGAGGCGCGCCACACCGGCTTCCAGCTCGTGGCCCAGATCCTCCACCTTTTCGAACAGCTGCTGCGTCAGCTGCTGGATGGTGTCGAGACTTGCGACCTCCCTGTCCTGGGCATCCCGGATGGTGCGGTCACGGAGCCAGAAATGCGTCGGGTCCTCACTCCGGTAGGCCTGTTTGGCCAGCCGGATGCACTCCAGGCCCTCGTCCCACGACCTGATCTGCAGGAGGTCCTTGACGTCCTCCTCGCCCCATGCGAAGACGGTGACGGCCGGATCGCCCTCTGTGTCGAACCCCGCCCATTCGAACGTCGGCGCCGGTTCCTTGCGCAGGCGCACCTTGCCCTCCGGTGTGACGAGGAAGTAGATCGTCCAGCAGTCCTTGACGCGACTGTCCAGCCCAAATCCGCATGCCTGTGCCCTGCACACGAACCCCTCCTCGGTCTCGTCCAGCAAGGTGACGGCGCTGGCCACGGTGCCCGGATCTGCCAGCTGGCCACCGTGAAGGATGTTGAACCGCTGCATCGTCAGACCGGCGAAGGTCCACGGATCCGCCACTCGGAGGCTGTGGGTGCGGTTTCCTTTGCTCTTGCACCAGCTGTTCAACGCAGCCGCCAGACCGGCGCTGCGGTCGGTCGGTGAGAACCGGCCGTTCACCAAGGTGCCGGACCGGCCGTTCACCACCAGCTGTGCTGTGCCCGCCGCGGGGTCGAGCCCCGAGACGACGACCGTCCCGTCTTCCCTCTCGGTGCCCTCGACGGCCAGATCCCACGCCGCCAGTTGTTCGTTGCGATCGCGGTCGTCCTGGAGCACCTTCCGGTCCGCCAACGTGGCGGCTCCCTCGATCAGCGTCCCGATGCCCGGGACGCTCCCCATGAAGCCCATCACCCCGTCGCCGCCCGCAGAAGCAAGCTCCGCCGCGCCCGTGCCGGCCTCGACGACAGACTGGAACACCTCATTGCCGCGCTCGACGGCCGAGCTGTCGACCTTCCTGGACGGACGCTCGCGGTAATTCCGGCCCGTATGGGCCCGCTGCGTGTCCAGGTTCTTGGCGTCCGTCCCGACCACCGCGTCCTTGGTGAACTTTTCGATGGCGTCCAGGCACTTCTGCCCGAGACCCGATGCGGTGGTGGCGGCCGTCGCCACGGCCACCGGTATTCCCACGCCCGAGAAGGCGGCCAGGACCGTGACGATGGCGCCGCCGGCCACGATCAGGCCCCGGACGGCCAGCAGGGCCGCGGCCACTCCCGGGTACGCGGACTCGAAGTTGTCCTTGAGCTTCTTCCTGGTGTCCTTCTCGGACCACTGCATGAAACCGGAGGCGACCTCGGCCATCGCTCGCCACAGTTCCTGGAGTTGCTCCGTGTACGCCAGCCAGCACGTGATCAGCTCGTCCTGCGTCCGGTCCGCCGGATTCATCTGCCGCAGGGTCAGGCAGCACGCGCGCAGCGCGGCCTCGGGCGCCCTGAGGCCCTCGTGCACCGTGACGAGCCGGACCATGTAGTCCGCCTGCCCCAGACCCGCCTTCGCGAAGGTGGAGCCCACCTTCTCGACCTGAGGCTGGAGGCTCTCGCGCATGGCGGCAAGGGTGCCCTCGACGTACGCGAGGGTGACGTCCAGAGGGGGCGCGGCGCTGCCGTGCTGTGCCTCGACCGTCCTGGCCTGCTCTTCGAGGACGGCACGGTTGGCCTCCTGCGACAGCATGTTCTCGACGGCGCGGTTGAGCTCCTTGCCCTTCAAGGGACGTCCTGCGCCGTGGAGACCGTTTGCGATCGCCTTGGCCTCCTGGGTCAACCAGCTCTTTATTTCTTCGCAGGCCGGGGAGAATCCTGCCTCGACCATGTCGCCCCAGAAGGGCAAAAGATCACGGACCTGTGACTCCTCCAGCGCTTGTTCGTACGTCCGACCCTTTTTGCGCAGCGCGGCGAACAGGCGAAACTTCGCGTACTCCTTCTCCAGGTTCGGCGCGTAGAACGCGCAATAATCGTCGAAGAGGTTGATCCATGCCCAGTCGACCTTGGCCGTCTGCACGATCTCCGGCACGGTTCGGGGGATCTTCCCTTTGCAGGTGACGGTGAGATCTCGTCCCGGCTTGACCCATTTCAGATTCGGCTTCAGATTCGGCACGCTGGCGCACCCCGTTCACTCGGATTTTCTACACAATCTCCATCCTGTCGTCCCTTCGTCTCAAGAATCCAGGCCGACGGCCTCACCCCCCGTCCCCGGATATCTGCCCGTCCCGCTTCCCGTCCGTCCCGTCCCCTAGGTGAGGAACCAGATCTCCGCGCCGGGGCACAATTCCCCGAGGGCGGCCTGCACCAGGTCCTGCCGGTCGTAGGGGACGTCCGTGACCTCGACCACGCCGTCCGGCCAGTCCTCGCTCGCCCGGCGGACCGTCAGCACCCCGTCGACGACGTCCTCCTGGCACAGCGCGTACCGCTCGTGCGCGCGGAGATGGGCGCAGCGGTCGGCCGGGGAGATCAGGAACGCGCTGCCGCCGAGCAGGTACTCCAGGCTCTCCCCGTCGCCGGCCGCGTGCACGACCGCCCCGTTGACCTCGGCGACGGCCCGCAGGTCGCACTCGTCCATCCGCAGGGCCCGGTCGGGGTGCTCACCGAGCATCGTCCTGGCGGGCCGCCCGTGCAGCGCGGCGGCGACCACCGCCTGGTGGGGGCTCCCGACCACGGCGGTGCACGCCACCCAGTGCAGTTCGCCCACCATGTCCTCCCGGCCCAGGATGCCGCGGCAACGGTGCCGGGCACCGGCGGCGACCTGCTCGGGTCTGGTCGGGCAGGTGTCGGGGGTGCCCGCGCACAGGAGGACCGGGTCCGGAACGTCCCCGATGCCGGGCCGGACCAGCCGGTGCCCGCCGAACCACGGGTCGTCGCGGAGGTCCTCCTCGTAGGTGTCGGAGCTCTCCAGGACCAGGTTGTACGTCACGTGGCGGCTGTCGAGCGGCGCCCACCAGGGCCGGATCCGCTCCCACAGGGCGAGCTCCTCCGCGCCGTACCCGAGCAGCTGACCCGTGTCGGCGTAGAACTGGATCGAGGTCCCCCGGGGAATCGCGACCGTCTCCATGTCCGCGCGCAGTACCGAGGGGTCGACCAGGAGGCCGCCGTGCCCTAACAGGATGTGGCCCATGGTGGTGTCCGTCCCTTCACGAGGTGCAGCGGCCGATGGTGCCACCGCCCCCGCCCGACAGCACCGTCCGCACGGGCAGCCTTTGACGCAGCCCCCCGGCCCGGCCCCGGTGGACACGTGCCCCCACACATGCCCGAACACCTGCCCGGGAGGCCGCTGTCCGGCTCCGGCGATCTTGAAAGCATCGGGTGCCGACCCGGCCCTTCGACCAGGAGATCCCCCATGTACACCTGCACGGTCTGCGAGTGCCTCTTCGAGACAGGGGACGTCCACGCGTGGGAAGCCCGTGACTTCTTCTTCTGCCCCGCGGAATGCGAGGGGGTCCTGTTGTGCAAGGACTGCTATCCCGGAGTCCTGGAATTCCCGTGCGAGCGCTGCGGCACCGTCCTGACGGACCCGGACGGCAACCGGGCGACCCCCGAGTACGCCGACACCCTCCCCCGCCGCTGCCAGGACTGCAACGTGCCGCACGCGGACAGGATCCGGCTCTTCTGCCGGCGGGGCCTGCACCCCGTCATCTTCTGCCCGGCCTGCCTGGACCGCTACGAGGGGGAGGTCCTGTGCCCCCACTGCCATGTCGCCCTGGAGGACGGCGACCGGACGGCGGGGGCGCACTGCGGGGTCTGACCCGGCGGCGTCGGCGACGCGGCACCCGGATCAGCGCAGGACCGCGTCAGGGCAGACGGGCTCCCTACGGAGCTGCTGGTTCAGCTCGTGGCGCAGGGCCGAGGACCGTTCGTAGACCCTGCGGCGCACCGTCTGGATCTCGCCCACCGGCTGGTGCTCGCGCGGCGTGCGCCACGGGGTGAAGGACAGCGCGTCGGCGCGATCGGGGTTGTCCGGGGCGGAGATGTCCTGGGCGGGCACGGTGAGGCGGGCCACCGTGACGAACGGGGACAGCTGCTCGGGCCAGGGGACGGAGGAGTTCTCCACCGGCATCGCCTTGACATCGGCGCACAGCTGCACCTGTACGTCGAAGTGGTGGTCGGCCGTCCCCGCGTCCGCGACGAGTTCGTCGCGGACCGGGTGCAACGAGGACAGGGGGTCGACCGGGCGGGCCGGCGCGGCGGGGGTGTCCGCGGCCGGCGCGATCCGCAGCTTCGCCACGTGGTCGCCGTGGCGCAGCGCTCCCATCGACCAGAACGTCGAGTGCAGCAGGTGCGGCAGGGGGGAATTCATCTGGGACAGGAGCGCGAGCAGTTCGTCCCAGAGCCAGCGCTCGGGTTCCAGGGTCCCGTCCCTGGTGACGAAGGCGTGCAGCCACATGGCCTGGCCGGCGGAGGTGGCCGTACCGTCCGGCAGCTCGGTGAACAGCCGGGCGAGGGTGAGGTAGTCCCGGGCGGTGTTCGCGAAGAAGACGGGACTGTTGATCAGGTTGTAGTCCATCGTGCCGGCGGTGGGTTCGTCCGTGAGGGACTCCCCGGGAACGCCGAACAGCTTGACCGCCATGCCGCACGCGGCTCCGAGCTGGGCATCGGGGCGCATGTGGCCCATGCCGTTGGAGTACCGGATCAGTGCGGGGTAGCGGCCGGGCGAGGCGTACAGGCCCTGGAAGTAGTGCGGGTCGGTGGCCGGGAGGACGTGGAGCTCACCCCTCATCAGACCGTACGGCTTGGCGTGCGCGAACCGTACGGCCCGACCCGTTCCTTCCGTGGCGACGGAGTCCCGTGTGACGCGTTCGACGACCCGGACGACGGCGTCGACGTCGGCCTCGAACTCGGGCCCGTAGTCGGTGTCGAGCTCGTCGAACCGGACGAATTCCGCAGGTGAGTTCATTGCGCCGTTCCCTTTCCCGGTCGGTGGCCCGAGGCCGTCCCGCCGGTCGCAGCACCGGCGGGACGGACCTCGCAGTGCGGCCTCCCTCGCCGTGGGGGATACGGCGAAGGAGGCCACGGAGCGAGCGCCCCCCACTCGGGCGCCGACGTTGCCGGCCCGGTCTCTTCCCACCGGGCCGGCGGCAGCCACCGCGCGGGGCGAACGATGCGTCGGCTGCCGTGGGCCGCCCTCCCGGAACCCCTCCCGGCCCTGGCAAGGCGGCTCTGCGAGGCTATGCGAACGCTGCCGGGCGAGCCGCCCACCGATCGGTCCGGCGTTGGCGGGACCTGCGGGCGGCGGAGCGGGGCGGACGGATCGGCGTAGTCCTGCCGTCGGACGCCGGCGCCCGGCGGGCGGCCCGTTGAACCGCCCGTTGGTGAGGGGAGACCGGCCACGCCCCACCTAGCCTGGCGAAGGCCGTCGAAGGGGCGGCCGGGGCCGGCGGCACATCCCGTCGGGAAGGACAGCACGCACAAGGGATCCGCATGTACGTCTGCATGGACTGCACCACCCGGTTCGACCGGGACCACGACGCCCTCCACCCCGCCGGGGACTTCTTCTTCTGCCCGACCCGCTGCTTTCACTTCGTCCTGTGCAGACCCTGCTTCGCCGCCCGGGACGACATCGGGCGGTGCTGCGGCTGCGACGAGCTCCTGCAGGACCTCCACGGGGACCTGGCGGTGCACTCGGCGTCGGGCCCCGTCGCGTACGCGCGCGAGGAGCATCCGTGTTCCGTCTGCGGCGACCCCGGCATAGCGAGCGAATACTGCGCCACCTGCGACGACGGCATCGTGTTCTGCGCCGAGCACTACCCCGAGGCCGGGACCGACTTCTCGTGCAACCGCTGCGGAGCCGTCTGGAACACGGACACGGCCGGCAGCGACGAGGGCCCCGCGGTCGTGTGCATCGCCTGTGAGCTGGCGTGCGAGGAGCCGGACACGTTCCGCTGCCCCACCGCCGGGTGCCCCACCGCGATGACCGCGTGCCGGGCCTGCGTCGACCAGGCGGGAGGTCAGGTGCAGTGCACGTGCGGGGGGTTCCTCCGGAGCGGGCAGGAGGAGGCACGCCGCGTGCTGCCGCCGGGGCACACCCTCATCGGCTGGGACGGGCCCCCCTCCCCCGGTCGGCCCCAGACGGGGATGCAGTGCTACGCGGCGGCCACCGCCACGGCCTGCGACTGGGCGACCGGCGGGTCCGTACAGCTGACCACCGATGAAGCGATGCACCTCTACCTGAGCTCGGACAGGGCCGTGGGGACCGTGGCCGAAGGCTACCGGGCGGCCTTCGCCGAAGAGGGCGGGCGCCGGCCGCAGGCCACCGTCACCGAGGTCCAGGCGGCGATGAAGCGCACCGAGAACGGCATCCTCGCCCTGGTCAGGGCCATGAACGCGATGGGAGCACCGGAATTCCCCGACACCGTCGCGCGGCAGTACCTGGCCGACATCACCGGTGCGGACCTGAAGCAGGCCCTCGCCGCGGGACGACCCGTCATGCTGGCGCGGCCGATGCACTGGCTGGTGATCTACGCGTGCGAGGTGGACACGGCGGGCGAGGTCGCGGTGGTCCACTGGTACGACCCCTCCGACGGACTGTGCACCAGCGAGCCGTGGGACCGTGTGCCGGGGCCCCGCGAGGGATACGCCGTGGGCTGACGCCGGGGGCCGGGCGCGACACGTGGAGGAAGCGACGCGTGCCCCATCGCCTGCCCGGTAGGGGCTGCGGGTCGCGCACGGCCGCTGACAGCATCGGAATCCCGTGTTCCGACAGAGGGGAGGCCCGGATGTACTCCTGCATCGCGTGCGAAGAGCTGTTCTCGATGCACCACCACGAAGCGGGTGCGTTGTTCAAGTGCCCGAAGGACTGTACGGCCTTCGTCCTGTGCAAGAAGTGCTTCGCGTCCTACAGGGTCGGGGAGTTCCTGTGCCTGCGCTGCGAAGCGGCCCTGGAGGACAACGAGGGGGTCCCGGCGAAGACCCTACGGACCCATGCACTCATCGGCATGGAGGCGGTCCCCTCGCCCGGTTGCCCGCAGGAGGGCAAGCAGTGCTACGCGGCGGCCACCGCCACGGCGTGCAACTGGGCGGTCGGCACGGAGCTGACGACCGACGAGGCGATGCACCTCTACCTGATGTCCGAGCAGGCGGCGGGGGAGGTCGTCGAGGTGTACCGCACGGCCTACGCCGCGGCCGAGGAGCGGGTCGGGGCGCACTCCCCGGTCGCGGAGGTGCACGCGGCCATGCCCCGTGTGACGGGGGGCGCGACCGCCCTGCACCTGGCGGTGTGCGCCTACGGTGTTCCGGTGTTCCCCGAGGGCGTGGTGCACCAGTACCTGCCCCGACTGTCCGGGGAGGTCCTCAAGGCCGCGTTCGACGGCAGGTGCACCGTGATGCTGGCCTCGGGGTCCGGGCTGCACTGGGTCGTCTGCTACGCCGCGGAGATCGACACGGCGGGCGACGTCGTGGTCCTCCACGGGTTCGACCCGTACACCGGAGAGCACTACGCCACCGAGTGGTGCGAGGAGCTCGGCATGTCGTGCGAGGGGTACGTGGTGGGCGCCGAGCTCGGGTGACCGACCGGTCGGTCAGGTACGGCATCATCGCGTCGAGCACGCGGGGGTCGAGCGGGGTGGTGGCCTGGTGGTCGAGGTAGATCGGCCGGTCGGCCGTGCCACCGGCGCCGTTCGGCCCGTTCCTGCCGTTGCCGTTCCTGCGGCCGTTCCCTTCCTTCGGGGGCGTACGACGAAGCTCCGGGTGCCGGAGCGGACCGGTACCGGGAGCCTCGCGCACACATCGGGCGTCCGTTGTTCTTCACTCGGCGTAGATCGCGGCGTGCGTGGTGCCGAACTCCGCGGCGACGGCCTGGGCGATGTCCTGGGCGACCATGTCGGTACTTCCTTTCGTCGTCCGCACGGGCCGACTGCCCGTGCTCGATGGATCCAGTGGACCAGCAGGGCCCCGTCGGCTCTGTCGTCCGGACGGACGAGCGGACGGACGACACGGGTCCCGCCTGCACCGATCTGGCCTGTTTTGCTCAGCGGAGCGTCAAATCCGCACGTGCGGGGTTCCCCGGGCGCGGGGAGCCTCGGCATGCTCGGGGACATCGCCCGTCCCGGATCCGGGACCTCCGATCGGAGCCGCCATGTCTTCTTCCGCCGCCGTGTCCGTACCGCCCGCCGAGGAGGAGCGTCGTCGGCGCCGTCTCGCCCTGGTGGGCGGATCGCTCGGCAACCTCGTCGAGTGGTACGACTGGTTCGTCTACGCCAGCTTCGCCATCTACTTCGCCGACTCCTTCTTCCCCGGCGACAACCCGACCACGCAGCTGATGAACACGGCGGGGATCTTCGCGGTCGGGTTCCTGATGCGGCCCGTCGGCGGGTGGGTGCTCGGGCGCGCCGCGGACCGGCACGGCCGCAAGAGCGCGCTGACCCTCACGGTGACGATGATGTCGGTGGCCGCCCTGCTGATCGCCGTGGCGCCCACGTACGGCCAGGCCGGCTACTTCGGCGCCGTGGTGCTGCTGCTCGCGCGGCTGCTCCAGGGCATGAGCATCGGCGGTGAGTACGCAGCCAGCGCCACGTACCTGACCGAGGCGTCGGCCCGGGACCGGCGGGGGCTGGGCTCGTCCTTCCAGTACGTGTCGATGACCTGCGGCCAGCTGCTCGGTCTCGGCATCCTGATCACCATGCAGCACACGCTGACGACGGCCCAGTTGGAGAGCTGGGGCTGGCGCGTGCCGTTCGTGCTGGGTGCGCTGTTCGCGGTCGTCGTGTTCTGGCTGAGGCGGCGGCTGCAGGAGACCGACGCCTTCAAGGAGGAGGCGCAGGGCACCGACGGAGCCGACGGCGCGGCCGGGACCCGCGTCGACGACAGCAGGCGCGGGACGCTGAAGGCCCTGTGGCAGCACCGGCGGCAGGTGGGGCTGGTCATGGCGCTCACGCTCGGCGGGACCGTGGCGTACTACACCTACACGACGTACCTGACCAAGTACCTGGTCGGCAGCGCGGGCATGGACAAGAAGACGGCCACACTGGTCAGTTTCACCGCCCTGGCCGTGTTCGCCGTGCTCCAGCCGTTCGCCGGAATGCTGTCCGACCGGATCGGCCGCCGCCCGCTGCTGATCACCTTCGCGGTGGGCTGCACGCTGGGGACGTACCCGATCATGACCGCCCTCGGGTCGGCCTCCTCGTACTGGTCCGCGCTGGGCCTGTCCCTGCTGGCCCTGGTGGTGGTCACCGGCTACACCTCGATCAACGCGGCGGTCAAGGCCGAGATGTTCCCGACGCGGGTCCGGGCGCTCGGGGTGGCGCTGCCGTACGCGGTCGCCAACGCGCTGTTCGGCGGGACCGCGGAGTACGTGGCGCTGTGGTTCAAGGACAGCGGCCACGAGAAGTGGTTCTTCTGGTACGTGTCCGGGTGCGCGCTGGTCTCCCTGGTGACCTACGTCCTGATGCCGGACACCCGCCGGGTCGCGCTCAGCCGCGCCGAGGCCGAGGCCGACGCCGCCGAAGCCGCGGCCGACGCCGCCGAGGCCGATGGCGCCGGGACCGACGCCCGGTCGTCCCACGCCCCGACGAGCTCCTCATCGGTGAACGCGACGCCCTGACACGCGGTCCGGGCACCCGCCCGCACGGACTAATGCCAAACTCCGTGCGGCCGTGGCCTATCGGGGGATGATCCCGGCCGTCCGGCTGCCCGTAGCGTGATCGTCCGTGACCAGTCAACTCCCTTCCTCCTCCGGGCCCGTGGACGGCGAGGCGCTCCCCCGCCGCCGCTCGGTCGTCCTCGCCGCGGCGGCCACCGCCGCCCTCGCCCCGGTGGCCTCCCTCGGCACCGCGCAGACCGCGCAGGCCGCACAGGCCTCCCGTACCGCCGCCGGGACGGCGGCCTTCCTGCACGGCACGGCCTCCGGTGATCCGCTGCCCGACGGCGTCCTGTTGTGGACCCGGGTCACCCCGGCCCCCGAGGCGGTGCCGGGGTCCGGGCTCGGGCCCGCGGTGGCAGTGGGCTGGGAGGTCGCGGCCGACGCGGTGTTCTCCCGGGTCGTGGCCCGCGGCTCCGTCACGACGAGCGCCGCCACCGACCACACCGTCAAGGTGGACGTGCGCGGCCTCCAGCCCCGCACCTCGTACTGGTACCGGTTCACCGCCGGCACCGTGGTCTCCCCCGTCGGCCGGACCCGGACCACCGCGGCCTCCGACACGGCCGCCGGGGTGCGCTTCGGTGTGGTCTCCTGCGCCAACTGGGAGTCCGGCTACTTCTCCGCCTACCGCCACCTGGCCGCCCGCACCGACCTCGACGCGATCCTGCACCTGGGCGACTACATCTACGAGTACCAGACCGGCGGCTACCCGGACCCGCAGTACGTCGTGCGCCAGCACGAGCCGAAGCACGAGATCGTCACCCTGGCCGACTACCGCACCCGGCACGGCAAGTACAAGACCGACCCCGACCTCCAGGCGCTGCACGCCGCGCATCCGATGGTGGCGATCTGGGACGACCACGAGTTCGCCGACGACACCTGGTCGGGCGGCGCCGTGAACCACACCCCGGGCACCGAGGGCGACTGGGCGGCCCGGGCCGCCGCCGCCAAGCAGGCCTACTTCGAGTGGATGCCCGTCCGGACCTCCGTGGCCGGCACCGTCTACCGCCGGCTGCGCTTCGGCCGCCTGGCCGACCTGCACCTGCTGGACCTGCGGTCCTTCCGTTCGCAGCAGGTCAAGGCGGGCAGCGGCTCGGTGGACGACCCGGGGCGCACCATCACCGGGCGGGCGCAGCTGGACTGGCTGAAGGCGGGCCTGGCCTCGTCGGACGCGACCTGGAAGCTGGTCGGCACCTCGGTGATGATCTCGCCGGTGGCCTTCGCCTCGCTGCCCGCGTTCGTGATGCGGCCGCTGGCCAAGATGCTGGGCCTGCCCGAGGGCGGCCTGGCGGTCAACCCCGACCAGTGGGACGGGTACACGCAGGACCGCAAGGAGCTGCTGAACCACCTCAAGGACCGCGGCATCAAGAACACCGTGTTCCTGACCGGCGACATCCACATGGCCTGGGCCAACGAGGTCCCCTTCGACATGGCCACCTACCCGGGCTCGGGCTCGGCCGCGACCGAGTTCGTGGTCACCTCGGTGACCGCGGACAACCTCGACGACACCCTGCACGTCGCGGCCGGCACCGCGTCGCTGCCCGCCGAGGCGGCCGTCAAGGCCGCCAACTGGCACGTGCAGTGGGTGGACATGGACGCGCACGGCTACGGCGTCCTCGACGTGACGGCGCAGGCCTCACAGATGGACTACTACGTCGTCTCGGACAAGGCCAAGAAGGACGCCACCGCGGCGTGGAGCCGGTCGTACCGCACGCTGAACGGCACCCAGAAGGTGGAACGCGTCGATCAGCCCGTGCGCTAGCGTTCGAGCAGGGTCACGGTCATCCCCGGTACGACGGTCACCGTCCGCCGGGGAAACGTGCTGTTCAGCGCGTCCGTCTCGGCCCGCGGGAAGCCCTTGAACGGCTGGTGGTCCGCACTGCCCTGGGTGACGACCCACACCCGCCGGACGTTGCCGATGCAGGCGGCCGGGTCCGCGCACACCTGTGCGTAGAGGTCGCCGCGCTCCTGCCTGGTCCGCTCGACGAAGACGTCCTTCAGCTTCATCCGGGCCGGCAGGTAGTACGGGACCGCGATGTCGAACTGGAGGTAGGCCTCGGTGCCGCGCAGCGGGGCGAAGCCGTCGCCCGGGCGGTAGCCCTCGGCGATGACGGCGGCGGCCGCCCGGGCGTCGAAGGCCTCGCGGGAGTGGGCCCCCCGGATCTTCACCTGGTCGGACAGGCCGAGGGCGAGCACCGCGGCCAGCCCCAGTGCGGTCAGGGCCCGCGGCCGCAGCGCGGTCAGGCCGGCGGCGGCCAGCACCGACCAGGCGGGCAGGGTGAAGAGCAGGTAGCGGTCGAGGAAGTACGCGCTCGGCCCCTGGGAGACGATCCACAGCAGCAGGACCGGCAGGGCCGCCACGAGCGCGGTCTCCAGGGCCGGACGGCGTCCCCTGGTCCAGGCCAGCGGCAGGGCGGACAGGGCGAGGAAGCACAGGCTGACCGCCGTGGAACCGAACAGGCCCCGCCAGAAGACGTCCACGACGTAGCTCGCGCTGGGCGCGGTGAGCCAGCCCAGCTGCCGGCCCACCTGCCGTTGGCCCAGGACCACCAGCGGCAGGACGCAGAGCAGGGCGACGGCGACCGCGACCGGCCAGCCCACGAGCCACCGCCGCTCACGCCGCCTCCACCAGCGCGTCAGCACGATGATGCCGTGGCTCGCCAGGAAGACCAGCGCGACCATGTGGAACAGCCCGGCCATGAGGACGGTGGCGCCGTAGAGCGCCCAGCGTCCGGCCGTCGGCCGGTCCAGCGCGCGCAGCAGCAGGAAGGTCGCGGCGGCCACGGCGAGCACCACGAAGGCGTAGCCCCGGGCCTCTTGGGCGTACCGGGAGACCGAGGGGACCAGGGCGAACAGCAGCCCCGCCACCAGCCCGGCGCGGGCGCCGAAGAGCCTGCGGCCCGTCAGGGCCACGAAGGCCGCGGCACCGGCCATGGCCAGCGCCGAGGGGAGCCGGAGCATCTGCGGCGAGTGGCCGACGAGACCGGTCCACTGCTGCATGAGGAGGTAGTAGACCCCGGTGACCGCGTCGAGGTGGTGCAGGAGGGCGAGCAGCTCGGCGGGGGTGCGGTCGACGGCGTTCCAGGTGGCCAGTTCGTCGCGCCACAGCTCGGGGCGGCCACTGCGGTAGACCCCGAGCGCCAGGGTCAGCAGGGCCGGCCACAGCCAGACGATGCGGGCCGCACGCCGGAGGGCCCCGGCGGGGCCTGCCGGGCCGCCGGCCCGGACGGTGCCGGTGCCGGTGCCGGTGCTGGTGTCGGTGCCGGTGTCGGTGCCGGTGTCCCCGGCCGAGGGAGCATCGGCAGGAGGAGCGATCGCGGTCGTGGAAGCGCTCCGGGTCGTGCTGGCACTCATGTGCGGTGAGCTCCCAACGTCGGTACGAGCTTCCCATCATGCCCCGCGATCCGTCGGCGCAGCGGCGTCGGCCGCCCCCTGAGGAAGGCCGGGAGCAGATTTAACATTCCCCTGATCATGTCCGGATATCGTCCGATCCATGACCATGACGGACCAGCAGGCGCTCGTGCGCGCCGAACCCCGGGCGCTCGCCGTCGCCGAACGTCCCGTGGCGCGGATGGCCTGGCTGGACGTCCTGCGCGGGATCGCCGCCCTCCTGGTGGCCCTCCACCACTTCCGGGTGCTGCACCTCCTGCCCGGAGGCGCGTTCGTGAACAAGCACTTCGACATCGGCATCTACGCCGTGATGCTGTTCTTCCTCGTCAGCGGCTACATCGTGCCGGCGTCGCTCGAACGGAAGGGGGACGTACGCGGGTTCTGGATCGGCCGCATCTTCCGGATCTATCCGCTGCTGATCGTCGTGATCACGGCCGCGGTGCTCGTCCTGCCCGCCGACCATTTCGCGGTGGCCCAGCCGGTCATGGAGGCCCCGGTCAGGTCCGGCATCGCCAACGCGCTGCTGCTGAACGAGATGCTGAACGTCCCCAGCGCACTGGGCTCGATGTGGACCCTCTCCTACGAGATGGTCTTCTACTTCCTCGTCACCGCCCTCTTCGTGCAGAACCGGCACCGGCTGAGCGCCCCGATCGCCCTCGCCTTCGCCGCGGCGGCCCTGCTGCTGGGGAACACCGTCGCCGCCCAGCTGATCACCACCGGCCCCGGGTCGACGCAGAAGTTCATCCTCGTCGTCGCCGTCGTCACGGTCGCCGCCATGGCCTGTGTGCTCGCCGGACGGACGGAGGTGACCCGGATCGGCGCGCTGATGCTGGGCGGCCTCGGCCTCCTGCTGGTGCTGGCCAATGCCCGGGCGCCGTTCTTCGAGAGCATGCTGATCCTGGCCACCATGTTCGCGGGCACGGCGATCCATCGGGCGCAGAACGGCCGGATCGACCGCCACGTGGCGGCGGTGTGCTGCGCGTTCGTCCTGGCGGCGGGCTTCCTCGCGGGTTACCTGTACAACCGCGGCCCGAACCGGTCGCAGACCTGGACGGAGCACTGGACCGGCTTCGCGCTGCCGTACGTGGCGGCGTGGCTCACCTTCGGCCTCGGCATGATGCTGCGCCACCGTACGTTCCCGCGGGTGCTCACCTGGCTCGGCAGGATCAGCTATTCCGTGTACGTGGTCCACATTCCGGCGATGTTCGCCGTGTACTGGCTGCTGGCGGACGTGACCCTGCCCGGCACCGGGCCCGGCAGGTTCGTCCCGACCCTGATCTTCCTGGTCCTGACGCTGGGCCTGAGCCAGCTCACGTACCGCTACGTGGAACTGCCCGGGCAGCGGCTCGGCAAGCGGCTCGCATCAGCCCGCCGAGGCGCCCAGTTCGCCCCGTAGGACCGTGTAGGCGACCATGGCGGAGTCCAGGTAGGCCCGTACCTCGACGATGGTGTCGCCGTCGAACCGGCAGACCCAGCAGTAGCGGTTGGCGAACGGCGCGCCCTCCTCGGTGACCGAGGTGGACAGCAGTTCGGCGACGGTGACGTCCCCGTCGACGTGCAGGTGCTCGACCTTCAGCCGGGCGCCGCCCTTCAGGACGCCCGCCAGGCGTCGGAACGTCGCGTCGAGGAAGGCCTCCTTGCCGCGGTAGCGGCCCGCGAGCGGATGCGTTCCCTGGACCGTCCAGTCGACGTCGTCGGACACCCGGGCCCAGAACTCGGGCTGGGTCGAGGCGTCCTGCAGGAAGCCGAAGAGGCGGGCACGGTCCGCACGGATGTCAGTCATGGGGTACTTCCTCCAGATATGAGGGGCACGGCTTCTTCCCACCCCTCGGGGGTTCCACGGATCGTCGCGTGCATCCACTCCATCAGGCCGCGCCGGGCGGGGCTGTCGTCCCGACGGAGGAACGGACGGACGAACGGACGGACGCACGGGCCGGCGAACGGAACGGCGACACGGCGAGCAGCGCGAGCGCGAGGCCGCCCAGGCCCGCGGCGGTGAAGCCCCAGCCGGAGGACGTACGGTCGATCACCATCCCGACCAGGGGGCCGGCCGCGGCCACCCCGAGCCGGGTCACCGACTCGTAGCGGCCCATGGCCTCGCCCGTGCGGCCCGCGGGGGCCGCCTTGGTGATCGCCTCGGTCGCCGCGACGAGGGCCGGGGTGCACAGCAGGTTCGCCGGGACCAACGCCACCGCGAGCAGCCACCAGGAGTGGCCGAGCAGGCCGACCGGGAGCACCAGGACACACATCATCGCCGCCAGCGCACCGTGCGGCAGAGGCCGGCGCAGGCATCCGTAGACCAGGCCCCCGACGATCGAGGCCCCCGCCATGACCGCCATGACCAGGCCGCCCCAGTGCACGTGCCCGACGGACCGCAGCGAGGCGTACATGGCGATCTCCATGCCCATCAGGGCGAACACCGAGCCGCCGGCCATGAGCAGGGTCCGCCGTACCCGGGCGTCCGGCCGGTGACGGCGGCGCCGCTCCCCCGCTCGCGCGCCGGGCCCCGCGAGGCCGCGGGACACCGGCGGCCCCAGCGTGACGAGGGCGGCGGACGCCAGCGCGATCCACAGCCCGATGGAGGTCAGCGCCGTCGTCGCGGAGAAGTGGGAGGCCAGCAGGATGGCCAGGGCCGGCCCGAGGACGAAGGCGGCCTCGGTCGAGATCATGTCCAGGCAGAAGGCCGGCCGGCGCTGGTGCTCGGGCACCAGCGCCGCCATGTACTGGCGGCCGAGCGCGGCGAACGGTACCGCGACGATGCCGGCCAGGAGGCCCAGCGGCAGGACGGCGGCGTAGGGCAGGAACCCGGCGAACCCCCAGTAGAGGGCCGAGCACGCTCCGCACACGGAGACGACCCGGCGGGCCCCGAACCGGTCCAGCGCCCGCCCCACCCGGGGCGCCCCCAGGGCGGCGCCCAGCAGCCAGGCGGCGGCGAGCGCGCCCGCGGCGCCGTAGCCGAGGCCCCGCTCCTCCGTCACGTGCAGGGTCACCGAGACGCTGACGGCGGTCAGCGGCAGACGGGAGAGGAAGATCATCAGGAACGTCGTACGGACCCTGGGCAGGGCCAGGACGTCCCGGTAAGCGTGCGGCAGCATCAGCGGTCACTCCGTCGGAAGCGGTGCGCGGGCAGAGGAGCGCCTCCAGTGAAGCGACCCGGCCGGCCGGCCCGCTCCGTCCGATCGGACGACCCGCGGGGTCGTACCGGGCGGGGCCGGTGCAGCCGGGTGCGGCCGAGCGCAGCCGAGCGCAGGCGGGCGGGGCCGGCGCGCGGCCGGGCCTCTCGTGGCCGACCGGGCCGTCGCGGCCGTCCGGGCGACGACCGCGGTGTGGCCCCCCGGCTCGACCGACCGGACGATGCACCCCGTACCGGTGATCTGGCTCACTGGTCGGCAGACAGGCGACACCGCCCGCACCGCACACCGGATGTGATCCCCATGCCCAGGCACGAACACGCAGAGCACACCTTCACCGCCGCGCCCGAGTCCGTCGCCGCGGCCCGGAGCTTCACCACCCGGACCCTGGAGTCCTGGGACCTGACCCGCCGCGCCGACGACATCCGCCTGTGCGTCTCCGAACTCGCCGCCAACGCCGTCGAGCACGGCACCCGCCGCACCGCCGAGGGCCAAGGCGCCTTCCTCGTCCGCATCGACGCCGACGACACCCACATCCGCCTCGAGGTCGAGGACGACGACCCGCTCGGCACTCCCCGCCTCAACCGGGCGCAGGACGAGGACACCGGCGGGCGCGGCATGATGATCGTCGCCTCCCTCGCCACCGCCTGGGGCTTCGAGAGCTGCGCCTTCGCCGGCAAGGCCGTCTGGTCCGAGTTCCTCACCGGCCCGACGGCCGACCGGCAGGACACGCACCGCTGCGCCGACCACTGCCACCGCCGCTGACCTGAGCGGAAGGCCCTGCCCCCAAGGGTGCCCGGTCGGTCCTTGTCCCCGGGTGGGATCGCGTCGAGGATCGGCGGGGACGAAACCCCGGAGGGTACAGGTGTCCGTCTACGGGGTCTTCGCCGCCGTCGTTTCCTGGCTGGCCGATCCGCTGGCCCTGGTCTTCACGGCCTCCGCGACCGCCGCGGCGATCGTGCTGGTCACCGGCCTGGTCCGGGGTGCACTGCACCCGTTGAACCGGGCCGTGTTCCGGGGTGAGCGCGCCAGGGCGGCGCTGGCTCCGCGCCTGGCCGAGCTGCGCCGCCGCCACCCCGGCCGGGCCAACGCCGGCGACCGCCGCAAGGCCGTGCGCGAGCTGTACGCGCAGTCGGGGACCTCCCCGATGGCAGGGTGCCTGCCCATGCTGCTCCAGATACCGGTGTTCTTCGTGATGCACCAGGTGTTCTCGGCCGAGCAGCTCGACGGCCGGACCAACACCCTGCTGCGCGAAGCCCTGTTCGGGGCTCCCCTGGGTGCCTACTGGCGTGACGCCCTCGCCGAGGGCGGGCCGCTGGGGCCTCAGGGCCTGGTGTTCCTGGGGTTGTTCGCCGTGATGGCGCTGGTGGCCCGGTGGACGGTGCTGCGGGCGCGGCACGCCGCCGCCACGGGGTTCGGGCCGGTGCTGCCGCCCGAGGACGAGCCCGGCGCCGCGCTCATGCGGCGGATCGTGCCGCTGATGCCGCTGATGGCGTTCGGAACGTTGGTCATGGCCGCGTTCGTCCCGCTCGCCGTCGGCCTCTACCTGCTCACCAACGCCGCCTGGACCACGGCCGAACGCTCCCGGCTGCGGCGGAGCTGGAGCCGGGCGGAAGCCGCCGCGCGCCGCAGAACGCTCGACGGTCCCGGCCGCGCCGGCCGCGCCGGCCGACGCAGGGCCCGGGCGAGGGCCGAGGCCCGGACCAGGCCGAGGACCGGGGCGAGGACCGGGACCGGGACCAGGGCCCGAGCCCGAGCCAGGACGGCAGCCGCCGGCACCGACACCGGGCAGCAGCAGGGCCGGCACCGGCGGCGGCACGGCGGGGGCGGACGGCACCGGCGG
>NZ_RPRY01000115.1 GCF_003949795.1 Streptomyces sp. WAC06614 | reverse complement strand
GCGGGTTCCTGAGCGCTGCGCGCTCAGGACTGAACGGGGCTCGCTGCGCTCGCCCGAGGGAGTCACACCTCGCTGCGCTCGGTGGGGGCTGCTTCGCAGCCCGGGGCCGGCCTTCGGCCGGTAGCTCTCCGCTTCGCTTCGAGCTGGAGTCCTGCGCTTCGCTCCGGACTGCTCCGGTTCCGCTGCGCTCCACCGGAGAGGCCCGCTACGCGGGCCGGAACTCTCTTGCTCTACTCGGGAAGTGACCCCGTTTCACGGGGTCCGGGCCTTCGGCCCGTTGGGGTGTCCGCTTCGCTCCCACCCCAGCCCTTCCGGCTCCGCCTCCAGGGCCAAGGGCCCGCTCCGCGGGCCCAGCGCCAGCAGCAGAGGTGGCCTGTGCTAGGTGTGATGGCCTCGGCTGGGAGCTGTCTGGCTCAGGGAGCGAAGTACCAGCAGTACAGGGGCTGGCCCAGATCTCCTGCTGTACGAGCCAGATCGGCTACCTCTGTGAGGATCTCAACCGCCATCTCTGCCGGGGCCCCGTCCTTCGCCTCGGCAAGCTCGACCCACTGGGCCGCAACCTCAAAAAGCTGGCCCCTACTCGCCGCCGCCAGCGCCGAACACAGTCTCCCCGGGACCTCGAACACCATGAAACCGTCATTCTTCATCGGCACCACAGCACGCAGGTCCGATGCCACACCCCCGACGAGGAGAATCTCCCAGTCCTCCACCGCATCATCGGGAAAGAAGTCCGCACACCCGAACGCCGGAAACCCATGACCACGACGTCCCGGCCCCACGACAACGGCCGCCCCGTCGTCCGGAGCCACAAAGAACTCAACAACACGCAGCATGATCCGATCATGCCAGCCTCCAAAGTTTGCTTCATTCAAACTCCGGATCGACTCAGGAGAGCAGACCTCCACCCGGACCTCAGGCATGCCCTTGCTGTCGCGGATAGGTGAAAACTCCGGCTGGAACGTCATCGCTCGTCACCGTGAAAGCCGCAACGATCTGTCACCACCCCCGCCATGTCGAGCCCGTCACCAGCGCGAACAACACTCCATGGCCACGGTCAACAGGCGAAGGCTACGGTCTTGCCGCGTGCGTCGGTGACCGTCTGGATGCGGTCGCCGATGTCGTAGGTGGTACGGGTGGTGCCCTTGTCGGGGTCGTTGACCTCGATCGGGCGCCCACGCATGTCGTACTTGTAGGACCAGACGCTGCCGCTCTGGTCGGTGACGGAGTCCAACTGGCCCTTGGGCGTGTACGCGTACTTGGTGCTGTGCGCGACCGGGCCGGTGGGGTCCTCGCCGGCGAACTGCAGGAGTTCGGTCTTACGACCCTGGGCATCCAGGATCGCCTTGGTGGGGGTGTCGCCGGCGTCCGGGGTCATCGTCGCCGGGTCGCGGTCCGGGGACCAGGCCTGGGTCAGCCGCCCCAGTGCGTCGTACCGCATGACGGTGCGTCGCTTGTTGGCGTCCTCCTGTGCCACGGGGAGGCCGCGGCCGGGGTCCATCTCGTTGGTGCTGGTGTGTCCCAGGGTGTTGGTGGTGGTGACCTTGGTGACGATGGCGCCGGATGCCGGGGTGTATTCGGCCCGGGTGGTCTTGCCGTAGACGTCGGTGGTCGAGGTCATCCGGCCGTACGCGTCGTGCGTGCTGGTGCCGGTCAGGACGTACGTGGGTGTGGTGCCCTCGTAGGATGCGAGGCTTTCGCCCTTGACCCGTGTTGCCGACCTCGTCGTATTCGACCTTGATGTCGGAGGCTACGCGGGTGGGACGCTGAGCTGCGCCGTCACAGGGGACGGTGAGCTTCTCGATTCGGGTCTGGAGGGCGAACATCCAAAGAGACACACTCTAGGCCGGGCGGGTACGTCGAGCGGCTCTCGCGAGCACCGTACAGGTGTGGCCAGTTGCGTGCTGCGCGCAGACCGGGACGCGGAGTTTCAGCTGGGCAGTAGTGCGTCGAGGGCGTCGAGGAGTAGGTCACCCAGGGGCCGTGATCCGGTACCGAACGCAGCCGCCAGCAGATAGCCCATGGCAGCGTCCTGGGGCGTGGGGTGGACGTTCTGCCGCCAGGTGGCGGTGACTGAGCCGTCTCCGCGGGAGCTGAACTCGCCGATGCGCTTTTTGCCCTTCAACAGCTTGCTGGCGGCCGGAGAGCAGGGAGTGAGCCGGTAGCGGGTGCTCCCCGCCCGGGTGTCGACGCGGTAGGAGCGGCGGGGCAGCCAGGCCCGGGCGGGTGCGACGGCGGCTGACCGGCTGTCGATGGTGAGGCTGAGGTGGCTGCCGTCCCGGGTGCCGATCGGTGCATACCGGTTGGGTCTGGCCTGTGCGGCACGGGTCAGCAGCGCATCCGGAAGGCCCGGGCCCCGTACATTCACGGTTCCCCCTTCGGTGTCGAGGAGGACCTCGATGACACCGAAGATCTCGTCTGTCACCACGGGCGAGCCGCCCCCCTCGCCGGTGAAGGGAGGGTCTTCCGGTTCGGGGTACGGCAGTGTCGGATCGTGCATCGCGAAAACCTTCGAGGGGTGGGTAGGACTGTATTCAACCGCGAGCCGGTGACTGCCGCGAGCCGGCGCCGCGCCGCTACAGGCAGCCGTAGCGGACGCAGCGGGATAGAGATAGAGGTTCCACTCTGGCGGCTGGACGCCCGCTGGAGCAGGCCGGCGTTGCCCATGACGGCGTGAGACCGGCAGCGGTGTGTGGATCGGCCCATCGTTGCATCCGGCCCCTGGCGGCCGTTGCGGGCCGTGTGACCAGGGGGGCGGGTTGCCTCCTCGGGGCAGGCGTGGGGCCTTGCGGGCAGTACCTCTTGGCAGGGTGGTCCGGCTGGCGAAGGCCAGGAGCGGCAGGCGGGGGGCGGGTGAGCGTTTCCGCCCGGCGCATGCCCGGCTGGGCCGGCGCGGGCGGCGTTGTCAGCCTGGCTGTCGCTGCTACGGCAGCGGCCTGGGCCAGCGTCGCTATGTGGCTGGCGCCTGCCTGGCTGGCCTGCGGCCCGAGGCCTGCTGAGCGCGTATGCCTGATCTGTTCAGTGAGGGGGTCGGCTGGCGGCCCCGAGCGCGGATGTGAGCACGTTCAGGGCCCGGCAGCGGTAGACCTCCGCGGCCGTGTCGCTGGCGCGCAGGGCGTACGGCGTGTCCGGGTCTGCGGCGACCTCCGGCTCAACCACCGCCCAGCCAAGATGACGACGACTGGTGACGTCGTCCGCGCCACCCCGGAACGTGCACTGCGGGCGTAGGCGGCCCCGTGCTTCCCCACCGTTCTCGTCCGTTCGCCCTACGGCAGGGGAGTGCAGTGGTCACTGCTGCCCCCATAGCTCACTGGACGCCAGGGGCACCGGCCCGGCCCTCACCCGCGCACGCCATACCGGCGCACCCCCATCCCCCCTGGCCACCTTCCCTAGTCTGCCCGCAGCTACGGGACGTCGCCCCGTCACCCGAACCGGCCAGTGCCTCCACCTGATGGCGCGCCGCACCGCACCGGGCCGCACCGGACCGGACCGGACTGGGGCCATGATGAGCACCACCGCGCACCGCACCAGGTGAGTTTCCGCCTTGGCGGGGCCGCCTGGTCCCTGCGACAGCAAACGATTCGGGCCGTCGGCTGGTGGGTGGCCGTCACTGCGGTTGTAGCTGAACACCCGTCGGGGTGGATTTTTTTCCGGCCGGGCAGGGGACATTTCCACCCATGCCGACCTGGGGCCGGCCAGATTCTGCGCCACATGCTCACGCGCTCAAAGGAGCAACGATGCGTCCTGTCCTTCATTGGGTGCCTGCCCTGGCACTTGCTCTTGCGGGGCCAGCATTCTCCGCTCACGCTGTGGACGGCTCCACCCCGCTGTCCGCTCCCCGCTCTGCGCCCGCTCCGCTCTACGCCTCGCCGGACCCGATCCCGGGCCGTTACATCGTCGCCGTCCAGGAGCAATCCACACACCGGGACATCACCGCGGCCCTCCCGGGCATCGAGGTCGAGCGCACCTACTCCCGGGTCCTGAACGGCTTCTCAGCGGCTCTGACACCCGCGCAGCTGGATGCGGTCCGCCACCATCCTAGTGTGCTGGCGGTCGAGCAGGACGCCGAAATCCGGGGAGACTCGACCGGCCCTGGAAGTCGCAGCAACCGGGTGTCTGCAGCCAGCTGGGGCCTGGACCGCATCGACCAGCGCGACCTGCCGCTGGACGGCCAGTACAACGTCAAGACGATCGGTCTGGGTGTGAACGCCTACGTCATCGACAGCGGCATCGAGTTCGCCCACCCCGAGTTCGGGCTGCGGGCCCGCCGCGGCTTCGACGCGGTCGGCGACGGCCAGAACGGCAACGACTGCGATGGCCACGGCACCCAAGTCGCCGGGGTCCTCGGCGGGAAAACGTACGGGGTGGCCCGCGGCGTCAGCCTCATCTCCGTACGGGTCCTGAACTGCGAAAACTCCGGCAGCTCCTCCAAGCTCATCGCGGGCATGGACTGGGTCGCCCTCCACGGCAAACAGCCCGCCGTCGTCAACATTTCCGCGGGCGGCACGAATTCGCGGCTGATCGACGAGGCCGCCAACAGGCTGGCGGAGCAGGGCTTCCCGCCGTTCGTGTCGGCGGGCAACCTCAACGTGGACGCCTGCACCCGGTCCCCTGCGGGCGCGGAACGCAGCATTGCTGTCAGCTCCACCAACAAGGACGACTCCAGGCGCCAGACCAACGCTTACGGCCCCTGCGTATGGATCTTCGCTCCAGGTACAGACATCGAAACCGCCGACCTCACCACGGAGGAGGGGACCACCACCGCCAGCGGTACATCGGTGGCAGCACCCCACGTCGCCGGTGTCGCCGCCCTCTACAAGGGACTCCACCCCCTGGCTAGCACCGAAACAGTCAGGCTCTGGCTCGCCGAACAGGCCACCGAAGGCCGCCTGACCGGCATCGGAACAGGCTCGCCCAACCGCCTGCTATACACAGGAGGACTCTGAGAGCGGGCTGCTCCCGTCCAGCGGGCCGCCCACCAAATCGACGTAGTCGTGGCTCGGTACCGGGCCCGGGTCAGGGTCATCCGGGTCCGCCCCGTACGCCTGTCGGTCCCACCACGCAGCATCCACCCGCCCACCCTCTCACCGCCGGGCCGACCGCCGGCCGGGGATGCGGAGTCCAGCCCCGGACGGGTGAACCGGCCCGGCCCGCCGCGGGGACCCGGCGGGCGCGGCCGGACCGCGGGCCACAGGCCCGCACGACCTGATGGAATTCCTGCGCCGTGCCGGCCTCGACCCCGATGACGTCAACCTGGACGACACGGCGCTGATCGAATGGCGCGGCGGGGGCCCAGCCGCATGGACACCCGACTCACCTTGAGCCCCCAGCGCCAAAAGCCTGGAGCCGGCCCGTCTCACTCCCGGACGGCCGAGACCCGGCCAGGCACCCCGCCCGCGCCCACGGGCGGGCTCCGGCCGCAGCTGCCCACACGCCCTTGAACACCGGTACGGAACACGGCATCCCGAAGGCGCGGACAGCACGGGCGCGCTCCCTGGTGGAGCACGCCCATCAGCATGCCGCCGGGGCCCGTCAACAGGGCCCCCGGCCAGCGAGCCCGTCGACCATGCCCTCGGACGCTCCCGCGGCGGACTGACCACCAAAATCCATCTCGCGGCGGACGGCCGCTGCCGACCGCTCGCGTTCGTCATCACGCCAGGCCAGGCCGGCGACGCGCCCGCGTTCACCCAGGTCATGGCTGGCTTACGAGTGCCTCGCCGGATCGGCCGTCCCAGGATCACGCCCGAGCTGGTCCTGGCCGACAAGGCCTACTCCTTCCGCGCGAGATCACTCGCTCCGCGCGAGCGGCACTCTTCAGTTCCGAGGTAGTGCCGCGGGCCGGGGCTACGTGGTTGACATACTCGGTGATGGCGTTGTAGCCCGCCCACGCCGTTCCGCGGATCCCTGCCTGGGTGTCCGCGTGCTCGAAGAGGTTCCGGATGGTGTTCCAGCAGGTGAGCTGGTTGTTCTTCTTCCGGGTGCTGTCGCCGTTGGCGACAGGCCACAGCTGCTCCACGACCGACCGGAGCATGGGGGTGGTCATCTCCGCATCGAGCATGCGCTGGGCGGCCTTCTCGAACTCCTCGGCGTACTTGAAGGTGAGTCCCAGCGCCTGGCAGGCTTGGGCGATGCGTCCGCCGGCGCCGGAGGTATGTCGGACCGTGTAGCTGCTCTTCGCGTTGCGGAGCCCGGCCCGCAGGGTGTTGGCGCACACCACCCTCACGGGGGTGACGACGATCCGGAAGGCGCTGGAGCCGTCGTGGGAGTTGAACGCGGCGATGGAGAGGTCCACCTCGTCGCTCCGGCCGATCGTCATCGACTGGGGCAGCTTCATGGTCAGGAAGACCTGGCGGCCGCCCTTCAGCGGGCCCGCGGTCTCGAAGTGAGCGCCGGACTCGTCGACCAGGTAGTTCAGTAACTCCGCGTGCTCTTCGTTCTGGACCGGGGTGTAGTCCGGGCCCACCACGGCCAGCGTCTCGGGGCGCCCGATCGTCGGGTGGGTACGCATGCTCGCGCGGTGGTTCGGCACCTCCAGCAGCGTCGCGCCCTCGGCCGTCAGCTCGGTCGCGTGCAGGCCGACGAGGCGGACGTTCCAGCCGTCCAGCGCGGCCAGGCGCATCGCGTCCTCAGCCGTCAGGGCCTCCGTCGTCACGGTGCCCAGCCGGTGCCAGGCGCTCTTCTGGGCACTCACGAACGCCGCCGTACCGTCGCTGAACTGCTCAATCCGATGCGCCGACGAGCTGGGCTACCTGCCCCTGCCCGAGGACGGAGCATCCGCTCTGTTCCAGGTGATCAACCAGAGGTATCTGTAATCCTCGACGATCTTGACGACAAACGTCGGGATCGCCGACTGGGCCGGCGCCTTCGGCGACGCCACGGTCGCCGCCGCGATGCTCGACAGGCTCCTGCACCGGGCCGCAGTCGCCGGCATCGACGGCCCCTCCTACCGGCTGCGCGGCCACCAGAACCAGGCCGAAGCCATCCGAGCCGGGGTGAACGCCCGTGTCTCCTGACAACACCCCCGACACCACCGAGGTCACGTCCGAGATGGCCCGCCGCTGCCCGGTCTGCGAGACCGTCTTCACCGTCGCCACAGCCACCAGCCGCCAGGTCTTTTGCTCACCCGCCTGCAAGGAGACCAACCGCCAGAGCAACCCGTCCAGCAGACCTGTCCCGTCTGCGAGAACGAGTTCACCACCACCGCGGGCCGCAAGCGCATCTACTGCACCGAAGAGTGCCGCATCACCGCCCGCACCAGCGAAGACATCCGGGAAAAGCGCACCTGCCCCGTCTGCGACGACCCCTTCGAAACCCTGAAGACCACCCGCCAGATCTACTGTTCACCGACCTGCCGCAAGGATGCGGAACGCAGACGCGACCAGGCTCGCGATGAAGACCGGGCCCGCCGGCTCGGCGAGGCCGCAGGCATGCCCTCACTGGAGCTGCCACCGCAGCCCAGGCCCGTCAGCCGACCCGCGTCACGCCAACTGACCCTGGAAGGGGACCCGTTGGAGCCGACCGCGACCCGGAACTGTCAGCACTGCCAACAACCGGTCACCATCGTCGCGCTCCTGGCGACCCCGGAAGCCGCCCGCCCCTCTGTCCCCACGGCCATCCCCGACATCGTTCCGTTGCGGAGGACTCCCTGACGTCCACCGACCGTCACTGATCCCCGGGCCCGCCGACCTGACGGTCGGCGGGCCCACACCGTCAGTCCATCGAAGGCAACCGGTCCAGTTCGCTGCCGATCGCATCCCGCAGCACATCGTGCTGCGGACCGAGTCTGAATCGCTCGGCACTCCACCGCTCACGCGGATAAAGCCACACAGGCTTGCCCACCAGCTCGGCCGGCTCCCACTCGAAGCGCGGCCAGACATGGGCATGCAAGAACGGATCAGTGTTCCCGAGGATCTCCAGGTTGACCCGGCGGAAATCAGGGTCCAGCTGCCGACAGGCCCGCTCAACCGCTTCTCCGAGTCGGTCCATGTCGGACAGAAACGACATCCGCTTGGCCCTCGGCAGGTCAGACAGCCGCTGAACATTCGGTTCATCCACGAGGAGAACCGAGTAGCCCGGCAGGAACTGAACGTCGCCGATCACCGCAAATCCCGACTCAAGCCGCCGCAGCACGGTCGGGTTCTCGCCCCGCAGAGCAGCCCCGATCCGATCCATCCGCCAGTCACCAGTCATGGCCCGAACCTATCGGCGATCAAGACCCGCTCTTCGCTCCCCACCCTCCCCACTCACTTCAAGGGCCAACGAAGCGAGGCGAGGAGCGACCCCGGCCGTTTTCAAGAATCGCCATCATCGTCGCTCGAGTCGGTCCAGGACCCGCTCGGGCGCGTCACCCGGCTGGAGCGCGACCAGGCCGGCCGCATCGTGGTGATGACAGCGGACGACGGCGAACGCACCACCGCCGCGTACAACGAGCTCGGCCGCCCCATCGAGGTGGTGGAACGCGGCGGTAGGCGGTACGCCTACGAGTACGACGAGGCCGGCAACCTCACGGCGGCCGTGGATCCCGACAGCACGCGCACGGAGTACTCCCACGATGCCGCCGGAGCCGTCACCCGCATGCGCTCCTCCGCGGACGGGCCGACATCGGTCACCCATGACGCGGCCGGACTGCCGATGGTGATCACCGCGCCCAACGGTGCTCGTGCGGTCTGTACCCGTGACGCTTTCGGGCGCGTCATCTCGGTCACCGACGCGCTGGGCGGGACCCTGCGGCAGGGCTGGACCATCGAGGGCATGCCGTCCTGGCGTGAGCTTCCGGACGGCACCCGCGAAGAGTGGACGTGGGACGGCGAGGGCAACCTGCTGACCCACACGGACCGCACCGGCCGGGTCACCCGCCACGCGCACACCCACTTCGACCGGCCAACCGGGCGGTCGGGCCCGGAGGGGACGGAGTACGGCTTCGGTTACGACGCTGAACTGCGCCTGACCGAGGTCACCGATGCGGTCGGCCGGGTCTGGCGCTACCAGCGCGACCGTGCGGGAAGGCTCGTCTCGGAGACGGATTTCGACGGCCGGACTCTCACCTACGCCTACGACGCGGTCGGGCGCCTGGTCAGGCGTACGAATGCCGCCGGACAGAGCCTGACCTACGACCGCGACGCCCTCGGCAGGGTGACCGGCATCCGCTCCGACGACGGCACCGCCACCACCTTCACATACGCGGCGACCGGGGAACTGGCCGAGGTGATCAGCGAGCAGGCGCGGATCACCTTCAGCACGGACACGGCCGGGCGGGTGGTCGCCGAGACCGTCAATGGCCGGACCATGGCCTACACCTACGACGAGGTGGGACGCCTCATCTCGCGCCGCACACCGTCGGGAGCCCTCACCAGCCTGGCCTACACCGTGGACGGCCTGACCTCCTGTCACGTCGGTGAGCACGTGTTCCGCTTCGAGCGCGACGCGATGGGCAGGGAGACGGGCCGCACTCTCGACGACTCCCTCGAGGTGGTCCGGGAACTCGATCCCGTCGGGCGGCTGACGTACCAGGCCGTCACCAGTGCAGGCGCAGCCGTGCTGGAGCAGTTCTTCACCTACCGGGCGGACGGCATCCCGGTGGAGATCGATGACACGCTGGGCGGCAGCCGGGTCTTCGCCCTGGACTCCGTCGGCCGGGTCACCGGCGTGCAGGCGCAGGGCTGGAACGAGCAGTACACGTACAACGCCGCCGGCGATCAGACACACACGGCCTTTCCCTCCCGGGCACCCGGCTCGGACCACGGCGGTGAACGCGCCTACGACGGGACCCGTCTCGCCCGCTCCGGCAGGACCAGGTATACCTACGACGCGCAGGGCCGGCTGAGCAGCCGCACCACGCGGACCCTCAGCGGACGCCAGTTGACCTGGAGCTTCTCCTGGGATGCCAGGGACCAGCTCACCGAAGTCCACACCCCGCAGGGCACGGTGTGGCGCTACCTCTACGACGGGCTCGGCCGGCGGATCCGCAAGGCGCACCTCTTCCCGGACGGCTCGGTCCTGGAATCGGTCGACTACACGTGGGACGGCCCACAGCTGGCCGAGCAACACAGCGGCGGCATCACTTTGACCTGAGACTATGCGGGGCTGTACCCGCTGGCTCAGCGCGAGGTCCGCAATGACCCGGACCGAAGTGAGATCGACCGCCGGTTCTTCGCGATCGTCACCGACCTCAACGGCGGCCCTCAATACCTGCTCACCGCTGAGGGCGAGGTCGCCTGGCAGGCCAGAGCCATGGCCTGGGGTGCCACCCAGTGGAATCGTGGTGCCACGGCCTACACCCCGCTGCGCCATCCGGGACAGTACTTCGACGCCGAGACCGGGCTCCACTACAACCTTCACCGCTACTACGATCCCCACACCGGCCGCTACATCAGCCCAGATCCCCTCGGACTGGCGCCGTCGACCAACCCCTACGCCTATGTCCCCAACCCGTTCGTCCTGAGCGATCCGCTCGGGCTGGCGGGCTGCGACCGTGACCACACCTGGGGCGGCAAGGTCGTCTTCAGACGCGACGAGCACGGCCGCCCCTACGAGATGCACGCCACCATCACCCTGGACATGCTCGACGAAGGCACCCACGCCAACAACAGCATCCGCCCCCCGGGCTTCGTGCACGGCACCGATCACAACCAGGCCCGCGCGCACATGCTTGCCCGTATGCTGGGCGGCACCGGAGATCATCCAGACAACCTGTTCACGCTCACCCAGAACCCGACAAACTCCCCACACATGCGCGATCTGGAACAAATGATCTACAACGCTGTGGCCGGCGACCCCGCCAACAACGTCGCGGGACAGACCGTCCAGTACAGCGTCTACCTCGACTACACCGACGACCTGCCGGACTCCGTTCCCTCACGTGTGTTCATGCAGGCCGACGGCTCCAACGGCTTCCGGATGGACACCGACTTCGCCAACCCCGACCACGCAGCCCAGCAGGACCGACGCCGCCGAGGAATCCGTTGACCGACATCCACGACCTGACCCGCCTGTGCCCGCCGCCGGGCACCCCCATGAACATCCGCTGGGAGCCAGTGGAGGAAGCCCTAGAAATGGCGCTCCCCACCGACTACAAGCAGCTCGCCGACACCTACGGGCCGGGCCGGTTCAACGACTACCTCGCTGTCTTCCACCCCCACGGCGTCAGCCAGTACGTCAATCTGACCGGACCAATGCCTTCCCGCATCCGCGGGCAGCTGCGCGAGCAGGCTCAGCAGGGCCGCATCCCGGTTCCCCATGACCCCGACACGCTGTTCGCGATCGGCTCTACCGACAACGGCGAGTACCTCTTTTGGATCACCGACCCCGCCAACGCCCCTGACCGCTGGCGCATCGCCGTCAACGAGGCCCGGGGCCCCCACTGGTACACCTTCGACGGGAACCTGACCTCCTTCCTCACCTCGCTCCTGTCCGGGCAGACCCGCGTACCTCTCTTTCCGCGCGGCCTCACCGACCAGACACCCACCTTTGCCCCGTCCCGGCCCATCCTTTCGAAGCCCCAGCCCTTCCACGACCAGCCCCCCACCAACACCGCCGCGATCCGTGAATGGGCACGAGCAAACGGCTACAACGTCCCGCCCCGTGGACGCATCCCGCTCCATGTCCGTACAGCGTGGGAAGACGCTCACAAAACCTGACCGGCACCGCCACCGGCGAGCTCTTCGCCCTCCCCGGCTTCCGCCGCCTCATAGAGGAGCGGATGCTGGGGGAACGAGACCCGTCCGATCGCGCCTCCGTATCGCTGCTGACGGAGACGGACCCTGCCGCCCGACCGGCGGGTGCCCGGCCGGGACAGCCGCAGGCCGGTTCCCTCCGATCGCCGGGCGTGCCTTCGCTTGTCGTCAGGTCCGGTAGACAGTCAGCTTTCCCAGGACGTGCGTCGAGGGCGGTCCCCAGTTGGACGGCGTCTCCTGCCGGGCCTAGTCCGTCGGTGGCGGAACGGTGAGGCCCGGCGTCGAAGTAGTAGACATTGGCCGACCCTTCATCGGTGACCAGGTGCGGGCCCGACCACGCCTGCGCCGTCGTACGGATGGCCGCCGCGCTGAGCAGGGGGTTTGGTGAACATCCGGCGCAGCCGCATGAGGCCCCCCGAGGTGATGATCCCCTCGTCTGAGGTGCTGGCCAGCGGGGAAAGGTCGGATTCCTGTGCCGGTCCTTCGGCGGGGATATCGCCGGTCAGGAGCAGGGCGAGCATGATGGGAACGGCCTTCCGGCGGAGTTGCTGCTGGTGTCGTCCAAGCGGTGGATGTGGCTGGCGGGAAGGGAAAGGGCCAGGGATCCGGCCATGCCGCCGATGTAGACCGGCTACGAGGCGCAGGTGCCGGCCCGGGTGGAACAGCCGCATCTGGAGGTGAGCACGAAGTCGCTCACGGTGGCGTTGTGGGTTCACGCGGCGTGCGCGGTGCTGTGCGTGGCCGCAGGGGTCGGCTGGATCGGCGGCGGGTGGAGCCTGCTGGCGGTGGTGCAGCTGATCGGGACCTCCGTGTTCTACTCGGCCGGGCAGAAGCCTGTGCCGGGCAAGCACCGGCAGCTGCGGCCCGCGGCCGGCGCGCTGGCCGTCACCAGCGTGGCGGTGCCGTTGCTCGCCTTCGGGGTGCTGCCGTGGTGGGTGTAGCTGCTGCCGCTCGTGTGCTGGGCCGGCGCCTACGGCCGGGCCAACGAAGCGAGCGGAACCGACGCGTGGAAGGCGAAGGCGTGAGCGGATACGACTCCCTGGGTGTGGGTGAGGAACACGGCCGCCGTATCGACGCGCTCAAACGCCAGGCCGACGAGGGCGCGCTGGTGGGGCGGGAGCCGAACGATCAACCGGGCCCTGTCAGCAGCACAGATCTTCCGCCGGGCCCGCTGCAGCCCCAACCGCATGGCCGTCATCGCCGCAGCCATCCTCACCCTGGAACGTCAACGCTGATGAATCTCATTGCCCTTCCAGGCGGAGGACGGATCGGCAATGGCCGTCAGCCAGTGGGGAACCGTCTCACGACCAGACAAGCCGCCCTTCGGCAACGGAACAGACCGGATAGTCCCCCGCGCCGATCCTCGTCAGCATCTCCGCCACGGAGTCGAAGTAGTGAGCCAGTGACGCGTACTCGCCGGTGACCGTGGGCTCACCCACGAACCACCTGCCGATACGTCCGTCCCTCGCGTCGATGAACTTGCCCATCCAGCCGTCCTGGTCCGACAGACACGGGATCCACTCGTTACGCCAGAACGGGTAGTCCGGCTGGTCCGGCGGGTCGAATCCGCAGGGCGTGGAACGGTTCGCGTAGAGCCTCTCCATCGCCCGGATGCCCAGAAAGAAGCTCCCCTCGTCGGGGAACCCATCGAAACCGCAACATTGCACTTCGTCGTCGAAATCTTCCTCCGACAGATCCAGATTGTTCCGCAACAGCCACGTCCGCAGGTCCCCGTGCAGGGAGATCCCCATCCGTTCCTCGGCTGCCGCGAGCATCTGCTCCGTAGCGGGCCCGGGCAGATCCGCGTGATCGGCCGGCGCGTGCTCCCGAAGCAGACTCATCACACGCGACCAACTCTCGGCCACACTCATGGCCCTCTGTCCTCTCCACAGGGATGCCTCTGTCCGACTACACCACTGCGGAGGTCGGGAAGTACGGGCCGGAGAACCTTGCACGGATGATACTTCGAGCATGCGTTCTATCTCTCCCTGTGATCGTCCTCCGCCCCGAAGTGCCGAGCCAGCCCCTCAGCGAAGTGACCGCCCGCGACTTTCCACAGACAACCCACCGTGCCCGGCGGGCCCAGCCGAGGAGATCCCAGGGCTCAAGCGAGGACCATGGCGTCACCCTGGAGTGGCGAAGCTGAAAATGCTCAGTGAGCTCACAGCCCAAGACCAGGAACTGAACAGCCAGCTCACCTGGCTTGAACACGAAAATCAAGATCTCGAACGGAGACTCGCCGGAACCAAAGACGATCTCCTCGCCTCCCGGGCCAGCCTCCGGCCCATGATCCGAACCGAGAACACCTGAGAGGCCGTCTCAGTGGCGATGCTTCAGCTACTCGACCGTGCTCGTGAGAAACGTGCGGAACTCGGCGGCGAGGTTTCGCATCTCCTCCCCGGCCGCGTGCACGGTGGTGGTCTCGAAGTGCCATTCCTCGGACGGCGGCCGGTCATGGATTCCCCACGTCACCTGGACGTAGCCACCCGGGCGATGTTCCGCCGAGAGCGTCAGGTCGCGTTCCAGCGAGCGCCAGGCTCGCGATCCCTCCCAGCCGCGGAAGTCCTCGGCCAGCGAGGAGAGGAAGGTGTCGAGACCGTCGCCGTCCCACGTGCGCACCAGGGTCTCAATGGCCACCCATTGCCCACGAGCTTTCACGAGAAAGTCGAGCGTGGGGTCGTCACCGAACGGTCTCGTCGGCTCGGAAAACAGCAGGTAGACCGCCCGCGGTCCGGGATCTTCCACGCGAATGGCAGGGCCATCTTCGATCCCGGATGCACAACCTCGCCCTCGCCGGATAGGCCCACGGGCGGCACGGCGGGCCGTCATGCCCCAGATGACTCGGAGATCATTTACGAGACAGCCCTGAGGTAGGCGTTCCAATCGCGAGCTGCTCGGCGGGTCCATTGCAGAGCAGAGGTGATGCTGATGCCGTAGCGGCCGCACGGGGCCTCGCCGACGCCCCCCGCACGCCCCGCTACCAGGCACAAGACCAAGCCCAGGAAGATCAAGGCGCGTCCGCGCCGTACGCCCCCACCGCGCCGCCCGGTGCAGCCTGCACCCGGGAGCGGCGCCGGGGCCGCGGACATGGCCGCGCTCTGCCGTGCCGCGCACGGCGTGACCAGCACCGCTGTCACCGCGCTGTGCCACCAGACGTACGGGCGCTGACCTGTCCCTCACCATTGCCGGTGTGTGGCAGCACGCCGCCGAGGAGAACCAGCGCCACGAACTCCAGGCCAAAGCCGCCGCCTACAAGGGCCGCTCAGGCGCCGCGCTCGACCTCGACGGCGTCAGCACCGACCTGGTCGCCCACTGGAACCGCGACAAGCAGCGCATCACCATCGAGCTCCGCTCGTACTTCGACAACAACGCCACCTACCTGCGACTGGACGGGACAGGGAACTCGGCCGGCAAAAGCGCCAGCAGCACCCGCAAGGACGGGTGGTTCCCCAAGGCTCCAGAGATCGTGCTTCCGGTGTCCGATCCCCTCGCTGACGTGACGGTCCGGGTCGCAGCCGGGGGGAAGGACTGGAAGGAAGGATCCCGGGCTCCGTCCCAGACCGTCCGCCTGTCCCCCACCGGCATCGCGTACGACGCCGACACCGGCCAACGACTCAAGTCCGACCTTGATTGAGCGCGATCGGGCCCCCAGGCCGCCCCCACGAAGGGGTGACCCGGGGGCCTTCTGCGTTCTAGTGGCTCGTCTCGCTTGCTTGGCTCGGGCCTTGCTCAAGCGCTGTTGAGCCACCTTGAACAACCACGCCTTGGGGTTTTCCAACGAAGAGACCCGCCAGCCCAAGCAGCACCGGGACACCCACCGCGGTCAGAACCTCAACGCTCACTGGCCGACTCCGCCTGCCTCGCGCCACAGCCCCTTGCCGCAGCCCTGCCTACTACAGGCTTCGAGGCCCTCCTCAGGTTGAAGAGGGCCTCAAGATCTTTCCGGGCCAGCGCAGCCACCCTTCGGCCGGGGACGGATCTGCGCGCGCACCTCAGCCGTGGAAGTGCTGGAAGTGCTTCTCCATCTGCCGAATCTCCTCGGCGTCCAGCCCCTTCTCGCGCGCCCACACCGAAAGAGCCTCCTCCCCGAAGTTGTCGACGGAGTCGTACGTATCCCCGATCGACTCGATCCGATGCCAGGGATAGAACACCTCCCCAACCAGGAAAGAAACACGATCAGGGCGGTGCTCGCTGTTGTTGAGGGAGTAGTTCCAGCATCCAGTGAGCGTGATCCCCCGGTCATCCCGGGCCAGGAACCGTCCCAGTACGTCGATCGACTCGACCAGCTCCGGATCGTTGTCCAAGACATTCGTCAGCGTCACGGTCTTCAGGTCCTCGTACAAGCCCACGATGTGCCTCTCATCAGCCAAAACGGATCACCCGGCACAACTGCTGCAGTTGCCCATAGGCAACCGCACCACCCCAAAACCGCAACTCCCCTTGCCCAGGGCTCGCGCCAGCCGAACCCCTCCAGGCCCCCCGCACAGCTCCCATCAGCCCTGACCAGCCAGGCTTATCCGCCCCAGCAGGGCCGCATCCCCCACACGCACACCACCGTTCGGAACCCGTGGTCGGCCGGCACTAACGTGGCGCGCCGTGAGCAGCAAATACGCCCACCTCGGCCGCCTGGGCCACTGCTGGCGGTGCGGAGACTCCGTCCAGGGCTACCCGGACCACGACGGCCAAGAAGTCGTCCTCGACGTCCGCGAAGCACCCACCCACCTCGTACCCGAAGACCTCCGCTGGAGAGTCAACGGCAACGGCATCGCCCTCCCCCTCGGCTGGACCGACCCCACTGACACCGTCCGCATCCGCCACGAACCCGTCTGCATCGCCAGCCCCCGCCCCGGCCCCGAACCCCTGCGCAAACACCTCAACCGCGCCCACCCCGTCGCCCGGGGCCACGAGAACGTAGCCGCAGCCCTCTCCGACCAGCTGCGCGGCCAGAACCGCAACCCCACTCCGGACGACGTCCGCACAGTCCCCTGCCCCCGTTGCGACGCAGAACCGGACTTCCAGTGCGCCGACACCTCTGGCATCCCCCGCACGGCCAACCACAAGGAACGCGTCGCCGCGTTCCACCAGGCCCGCTACGACGCCTTCCCTGTCCCACAGGTCGCCGGCCAGACGACCCGCCTGCTCCGCCCCTCACGCCACCAAGTCCGCACCATCCCGTGTCCCCGCTGCCCCGCCCCCGCAGGCCAGCCTTGCACGGACAACAGCGGACAGCCCCGGACCGCCAACCACATGGAACGCGTCGACGCCTACACCAGCGACATCTGAAGCACACAGCAAGGAAGCCCACCCCAAAAGGGATGGGCCTCGGCGAGCCCCCGCCAGGTGGTCAGAACAGAGTGTCCTGGTCAGGTTCCTGGCGCGGGAACGGGGCGACGTCTTCGCCGTTCCACTTCGCTTCCAGGCGCTTGCGCCAACCGGACGGGGGAGGCCACGGCACTCCCCACTCGGCAAGCTGACTCTTGGTCCAGCCACCGTTCGCGGTCTGCGCGGCGGATACCTCGTCGGGCGAGGGCACGTAGCTCGTCATGGCACGGATGATTCCCAGCTCCTCAACAGCCACGCGCCATCGCCCGAATCCACGAGCTGACCCGCCCCGTGTCGCACTCATCAGCGACACGAGGTCCACCCCGTACCGGGGTGGACCTCGACGAACTCGCGCCGGCCTCGCTCAGCCGCCGCCGTTCTCCCGCCGGTCTTCCGGACGGACGGAGGCGACCTCTGCCTGCTAGCAGGCCGCCTCGAGCTCCGCGACTTCGTGCGCGAGCTCCATCGCCTGCTCCAGGCTGTACCGGTAGGCCCCGGCGCGGCCGATGTCGCTCTAGTACCGCCAGCCCTCGCTGTCGACCCAGGCCCGCAGCCCTGAGACCGCGCGCCGTCCGTCACCGCCCACCGCTCCCCGGCGCCGTCCGGCTGCCGCCGTCCCGCTTCGCCGAGCTGGAGCCCGGATCTTCCCGCGCCGACCTCGCCCGCCTGCTCCCGGCCCGCGCGTTCCCGTATCCGCCCGACCACATCCGCTCCGCACCCCGGCCGGCGGGCACCGACTGCGAGTTCTACCGCTCCGGCCGGGACCTGCTGGCCCAGGTCGACCTCTACCGGCTCTGCTGGTCGGACGGTGCCCTGGTCTCCAAGGACGCCATCAAGGCCACTTAGAACTCCTAACGAAATGATCTTCTGGGTGGTCGGATCGCTCCGGGACCGTTGATCAGGGGGGATGGCTCGACCGAAGCCATGGGATGTCCATGACGAACGGTGGGCGTTGACCGAACCGCTCCTGCCGACGGTCGAGCGCCGGTCTCGGCATCCTGGGCGGAAGCGGCATCCGGACCGGTCGGTGTTCCAGGGCATCCTTTTCGTGTTGCACACGGGGATCGCGTGGGAGCACCTGCCGCAGGAACTCGGCCTCGGCTCGGGTATGACCTGCTGGCGCCGCTTGGCCGAGTGGACCGAGGCCGGCGTGTGGCCCCGGCTGCACCAGGAACTCCTGGCGAAGCTGCGCGGCGCGAACGCCCTCGACTTCTCCCGGGCGGCGGTCGACGGCTCTCACATTCGGGCGCTAAAGGGGGCCCCAAGACGGGACGAAGTCCTGTTGACCGGGACGGGCAGCAAGCACCATCTGATCACCGACGCCACCGGCATCCCACTCGCCGTCACCCTGACCGGCGGCAATCGCAACGCCGTCACCCAGCTCGTTCCGCTACTCGAAGCCATTCCACCGGTGCGGGGCAAGCACGGCCGGCCCCGACGCCGCCCGGACATCGTGCTCGGTGACCGCGGCTACGACCACGACAAGTACCGCCGCCTCGTCTGGGCCTTCGGTGTGAAACCGGTGATCGCCCGACGCGGCACCGGGCACGGCTCCGGACTGGGCACCCAACGCTGGCTCGTGGAGCGTGCATTCGCCCGACTTCACTGGTTCCGCCGTCTGCGGACCCGCTGGGAGATCCGCGACGACATCCACGAAGCCCTCCTGATCCTCGGATGCGCCCTCATCTGCCGGCGGCGACTTGTCTCCCTACCCTGACAACATCGGAACCCAGTAATCCATCACCTGGCGCAGACGCTCGCGGTGGTCGGCAATCCAGCCATCCGGCGGGACGAGCGGCACCCGCACGGTGACCATGGACCCGGATTCATCCTCCACGACCACCTCCGGGCAGTCACGCTCGCCCGTGAGCTGGATGAAGATGGACGGCCCGCTGCTCATCTCCATCCAGGCCACGTCTTCGCCAGCGTCAAGCCGGTCCAGTGCGTCGGCCCAGCTCTCCAACCTCGCAACGTAAAGCGCCAGGTCGATCCGGCCGGACACGAACGGCGTCTTGACGACGATCTCCGCGTCGAGCCCGGCGGTCCACCCGGAGCTACGTCCCAGAACATTGACCGAGACGCTATTGCCCTCGTCATCAGCAAGCGAGAGGAGCTCCCTCGAGGGGCTGTCGCCCATAGCTGCCCTTTCGTCGGCGAATACCAAGCGATCCTCGCCCGACCTGAGGCCATCCTTCATCTCATTTTGCTAGGAGTTCTTAGCAGGGTGGTCCGGTACCGGCCGCTCACCATCGAGCGTCACAAGCCTGCGAGGGCGAGTAGCTGGTGCATCACTGTGGTTGGCAGGCTCGGGTTTGCGGCTGCAGTGGCCGCGACGGATTCCGACGGATCAGAAAGCAGCCGCGTCAGGTCCTCAGCCGGAAGTCGGGGATGGGGCGCGATGGTGCGGCGGACCATGTGGTCGGGGTCAGCCGCTAGCCGGCGCGCGAGTTCCACGGGCAGGTCGGGGTCCCGCGGGGCCAGCTGCCTCATTCTGGGGTCGGGGTCTGTGGCCAGGCGCCGCAGTACATCTGCCGGAAGAGAGAAGTCGTCGGCCGGCCGCCATCTGATCATTTTGTCCGGACGGTAGGTTCGCTCAATGCGCTCGGCGGTGTCGGGATCGATCCGGTCTCGGGCGTGAAGAGCCATCGTGGTTCGCACGCTGCTCTCCTCGTCGTCGAGCAGTTGGGCGACGAGCGGCGGCGGAAGGTGGTCGGACATCGCGGCCGAGGCGCGGAAGCAGACGTATGGCGAGTCCACGTACGGCTCGGGGTCGGCCGTCACCCACGGCAGGCGCAGTGTCCGGAGCTCCGCGCGGGCTATCTCGCCCGTGATTTGCCGGTCGAGCTCGTCGTCGTCCAGCTCTTGGGGGTCCGCGAGCCAGTCCAGCGCAGGCACGTCGGACACGATCTGTACATGAATCGCAGCCCGGATCGGCTCCGGTGTGTCCTGACGGGCGAAGACACGGAGTGCAACGCGCAGGTTGGGATCCTGGGCAAGCTTGTCGCGCAGTGCCGGCGGCAGGTCGGGGTGCTCCGCGAGTTCCTCGCGCACCTCATCGTTCGGATCTTCGGCCAGCTGGTGGGCGGTGGCGGTGTCCAGCCTGCAGTGGCGCACCGCCCCGGCGCGCGTGACCGGGTCGGCCAACAGGTCCGGAACGAGGTCTGCCGGCGGAACGGGATGGGGAAGCCGGCGAAAGTAGGTGGCGCAGGCCCCTGCTCGTACTGAGTCGTCGGGTCTGTCAGCAGCAATCGGCGCACCGGTTCCGGGGCCGTCGTCCACCATTGGGCAAGCGTCGCCCGGACCTTCGGGTTCGAGTCCGTCGCCAGCCGGGTGCGCAGGTCTGCTGGCATGTGATCGCTCTCCGCCAAGTGTTCGCGGACCTGCGGGTCGCCGTCGTCGAGCAGCAGCTCGAACAGCTCGCGCGGTGCGCTGTCCGCTGCAACGACCAGAGCCCTGCGTATCGCGGGATCCGGGTGCTCCGCGAGAATCATCCGGAAGGCCTGCGGGAGGCTGCGGTTCAGGGCGAGAGAGTGTGTGAGCCAGTGATCGTCTGTGGCAATGATCTGGGCGATCACGCCATCGCTCAGGTCCGGCCGCTTGGCCACCCTGCCAAGGCCCTTGCGGTATCCGAGGAGCCGGTGGACGAGCTCAGACGGTAGTGCAGGGTTCTCCGCCAGCCCGTCCACCACCTTGTCGAGATGCACCGGCGGCGGTATGGCGTCCGACATGGCAAGCGGCCCTTCTGCCTCGGCGATCCGACCACCGGAGTCTCTCACGCGCGTTCGTTGGGGATCCGGCGGTCGTGACGGGCACCTCCTTCTTTCCGCGGTCGCGGCGGCATGTGACACGGCGAAACCACATCGCGGACCACCTCCAAAGCTGAAATGCCCGACCGCGACGTCCACGCAGCAGTTCACAAGGGGCAGGCGGCCCGGTGGTACTGCCCCCAGAGCGCACTGGACGCCAGGGCACCGGGCCTTGCACGCACGCCATATCGGCACGGGCCACCCGCACCCTAACC
>NZ_RPRY01000114.1 GCF_003949795.1 Streptomyces sp. WAC06614 | reverse complement strand
TCCTGCGCCGTGCCGCCCCGACCCCGTCGCCCGGCACGCCCGGCGACGGTGCGCCGCGGGGCGGCACGGCGCAGGACCCGGACGACGCCACCGGTGCCCCCGGCGTGCTCGCGTCCGCGCCCCGGTCCGACCGTCCGGGCGAGGAGGACCGGGCGGACCCCCAGGTGCCCGGGGCGCCGGACGGGGACGGCCTCGCCGTGCCCGTGGTCCCCGTCGCCCCCGCCACCCGGCGGGTCCGCAGACCGGCGCCCCTGCGCCTGGCCAAGGCGCTGCACCGGCTCAGCCGCAGCCTGCCCGCCCGCCACCGCAAGGAGCTCGACGAGGAACGCACCGCCCGGTACGGCATCTCCGACAACCTCTGGGTGCCCTACCTGCGGCCGGCCACCGAGAAGGCGTTCGACCTGGTGCTGCTCGTCGACGCGGCACCGACGATGCGGATCTGGCAGCAGCGGGTCGGCGCGATCGCCGTGGAGGCGGCCCGCAGCGGCGCCTTCCGGGACGTGCGCACGGTCCGGCTGGAGTTACCCGTCACCGGCCGCGCCCGGCTCCGCTGGCCCGGAGAGGGGACCGGCGACCCGGCCGAGGTCATCGACGCCCGCGGCTCCCGCGTGCACCTGCTGGTCACCGACGGGCTGGCGCACGGCTGGGCCGGGCCGGCCGCGGACGACCTGCTCGTGCGGCTGGCCCGCAGCGGGCCCACGGCCCTGGTGCACCTGCTGCCCACCTACCTGTGGCACCGGTCCTCCGCCGCGCCGTACCGCGCGGAGCTGGAGGCGGGCGGCTTCGGCGCGCCCAACACCCGGATCGGCCACGGCATGGGGCACGAGGACCCGGCCCGGGAGCTGCTGTGGAGGGCGGACGACAAGCCGCGCGTCCCCGTGCCCGTGCTGAGCCTGAAGCCGGAGTCGTTCACGGTCTGGGCGGAGCTGGTGGCCGGGGAGCTCGGCGTGCGGCGGACGCTGCCGTTCCTGCTCGCCGGGACGCTGGCCGAGGGCCGGCCGACCCCGGGGCTGCGGCCCCCGCGGCACGACGGGCCGGGGTCCGGGACCACCACGGTGGCGCAGGTCGCGCAGGACGCGGTGCGCCGCTTCTTCTCGCTGGCCACGCCGACCGCGCGCCGGCTGGCCACCCATCTGGCCGCCCTGCCCTTCGAGTTCGAGCTGATCGAGGAACTGCGCGACCGGGCGGTGCCCGAGGCCGGTCCCGGGCACGTCGCCGAGGTGCTGATGGGAGGCCTGATCGACTGGGAGGGCCCCGGCGTCGACGGCCGCCCCGACTTCGCCGAGGGGATCCGGGAGGCCCTGCTCGCCACCGGTACCCGCAGCCAGCTCGCCCGGACGGTGAGCCTGTTCGCCGACCTGCCGAGCGCCCGCGGCCGCGGCGTACGGCTGTGGGCCGCGCTCCAGGACCCCGAGCACACCGCCCTGCCGGAGCCGACGGACGCGGACCAGCCGTGGCTGCGCGCCGAACTGGCCGTGCTCAAGGCCCTCTCGGGCCCCTACGCCCGGCGCGCCGACCGGGTCCTCGCCGCCGTCGGCGCCGCCCCGCCCGGTGCGGCCGCGGCCGGGGCCGGCGCCGCGGCCGGGCCGGCCTCCGGACCGGGGCCGTCCGGCGCCGCCCCGGACTCCCGCACCGCGGCGAGCGGCTCCGGCCCGCCCGCCGCACCCGACCTCCCGCACGAGGGCATACGTCCCCAGGAGATCCCCGTCCCCGCGAACGACGACGCATCCCCTGGAGCACATGTGCCGGCCATTACCACCGACCCCGCAGACCCCGCAGTCCGGAAGGCTGATCCGAACATGGACACCAAGTCCCAAACCCTCTTCGTCCGCTCCGGCCAGCCGAGGGTCATGGGGAACGTCCCTCCGAAGAACCCCAACTTCACCGGCCGTGAGAGCCTGCTGGCAGCCGTCGAGTCACAGCTGAGGTCGGACGAGACGGCGGCGGTGCTCCCGCACGCCCTGCACGGCATGGGCGGAGTCGGCAAGTCGCAGCTGGCCATCGAGTACATCTACCGGCACAGCCACGAGTACAACGTGATCTGGTGGATCCCCGCGGAGCGCGAGAGCCTCATCCTCGGTGCGCTGGTCGACCTGGCCCGGGCCCTGAACCTGGAGGTCGGCCCGCAGGCCAACACCGCGGTGCCCGCCGTCCGTGAGGCGCTGCGCACCGGCCGGCCGCACGAGAACTGGCTGCTGGTCTTCGACAACGCCGAGGACATCGAGACCGTCCGCGGCTACTTCCCGACCGGCGGCCCCGGCAAGATCATCGTCACTTCCCGCAACCGGGACTGGGAGCGGGTCGCGGCCCCGCTGACGGTCAACGTCTTCGAGCGCGAGGAGAGCATCGCCCTGCTCCAGCGCCGGGCCCGTGACCTCAGCTACGAGGACGCCGACCGGCTCGCCGAGGCGCTGGGCGACCTGCCGCTCGCGATCGAGCAGGGCGGCGCGTGGCACGCGGCCACCGGCATGCCGGTCAGCGAGTACCTGAACCTCCTCGACCAGCGCCGCCCCGGCATCCTGGAGCTCGACCCCTCGCCGGACTACCCGGTGTCGGTCGCCGCCGCGTGGAACATCTCCCTGGACCAGCTCGCCGACAGCAACCCGGCGGCCCGCCAGCTCCTGGAGATCTGCTCCTGCATGGCTCCGGAGCCGATCCCGCTGAGCATCCTGCGCGGTACCCGCAACGTCGACATCACCCCGGAGCTGGACCCGGTCCTGCGCGACCCGGTGCTGCTGGCCCGCGCCACCCGCGACCTGAGCAAGCTGTCGCTGATCAAGCTGGACCACAAGAACGGCACCCTGCACATCCACCGTCTGATGCAGGCGGTGCTCGCCGCCGGTCTGGACGAGAGCCGGACCGAGGACCTGCGGCGGGCGGCCCACATGCTGCTGGCCACCGCCAAGCCGGGAGCCCCCACCGCGCCCGACCAGTGGCCGGCGTACCAGGCGCTGCTGCCGCACGTCATGGCCAGCGGCGCGGTGCGCACCTCCGACCCGTGGGGCCGCGAACTCGTCCAGTCGATCGTGCTCTACCTCTACTACTGGGGTGCGCACGAGACCGCCGCCGATGTGGCCCGGGAGGCGTGGACGGCGTGGACCGACCAGTCGGGCGAGGAGAACCAGCAGGTGCTGGTGATGGGCAAGCTCCTGGCGTTCCTGCTGCTCCAGACCGGTGACGTCCCGCAGGCGCTGGAGCTGAGCCAGAAGGTGCTGGAGATCTCCCGGCGGGACAGCGTGCCCGAGGAGGACCTGATCGACTCCATGACCCAGATGGCCGGTGCTCTGCGCTACAAGGGCGACTTCTTCGCCGCCCGGGCCCTGGACGAGGAGGCCGACAGCCGGGCCCGTGACCTGTTCGGCCCGGAGGAGCCGCCCACCCTGCTGGCCGCCCACGGCTACGGCGTGACCCTGCGGGCCTGCGGGCAGTTCGTGGCGGCCCGGGAGCTGGACGAGGAGACGGCCCGGCAGTGGGACATCGTCTACGGCGCCACCAACGGCCTGACCCTGAACACGATGAACGGCCTGGCCATCGACATCCGCGAGAGCGGTGACTACCCGGCCGCGCGCGTCATGCAGGAGGAGACGTACCGGATCTACCGGACGGTCTTCGGCGAGGACAACGCCGCCACCATCCGCGCCGCCCGCAACCTGGCGGTGTGCCGGCGCCGCGACGGCGCCCTCGCCGAGGCCTCGGACCTCACCGAGGAGACCCTGGAGCGGTTCACCCTGCGCTACGGCGCCACGTACCCGGACACCCTGGCCGTGGCCGCGAACGCCACCGTCGACCGGCGGCTGCGGGGGGACTTCACTGCCTCGCGCGAGCTGGGCCAGCAGACCCTGGAGCGCTACCGGGCGACGCTGGGCCCGCGGCACGCGTTCACGCTGATCACGATGACCAACCTGGCGGCGACCCTGCGGGCCCTCGGCGAGGTGGCCGAGGCCGAAGCCCTCGACCAGGAGTCGACCGCGACCTTCCGCGAGGTCCTCGGCGAGATGCACCCGTTCACCCTGACCGCCGTCATGGGGCTGGCGAACAACCACTACGCCAAGCTGGACTTCGACGCGGCCCGCGCGGTGGACGAGGAGAACCTGCCGAAGTTCGTGCGCGCCTGCGGCCCCGACCACCCGCTCACCCTGTCCTGCCGGGCGAACCTGGCCCTGGACCTGCGCGGGCTCGGCCGGATCCAGGAGGCCGACGAGCTGAACGCCGACGCGGTGGAGGGCATGACCCGGGTCCTCGGCCCGGACCACCCGTGGCTGATCTCGGCGCGGCTGCACCAGCGCATCGAGTGCGACATCGCGCCGATGCCGCTGTAGGCGACGTACGGCGGCCCTCCGTACGGGCGTACGGAGGGCCGCCGTTCAGCCGTGCCGGCCGGCGCGGTGCCGCCGGGGCCGGCCCGCCGGGGTCAGAGGGCCTCGGCGGACGGTGCGTCGACCGGGGTCCGCGGTGGTGGCGGGGGCGCGCCCTCGGTCCCCGGTCGCTCCGCCCGGGCCCGCAGCCGGCGTACGACGGACAGCAGGGGCTCGGTGAGCACCGTGGTGGCCAGGGCCATCAGGACCAGCGCGGTGTAGAGCCGGCCGCTGAGCAGGCCCGCCTGGAGGCCCACGTTCAGGGCGATCAGCTCGGTCAGGCCGCGGGTGTTGAGCAGGACCCCGACGGTCCGGGCGTCGTGCCGGTCCAGGCCGGACAGCCGGGCCGCGACCGTACCGCTGCCCACCTTGACCAGGACGGCGAGCAGGGTGACGGCGACCATCGCGACCACCGCCGTGGAGTCCAGTGCGCCGATCTCCACGCTCCGCCCGGACACCACGAAGAAGAACGGCAGCAGCAGCATGCCGATGTCGTGCAACGGCCGCACCAGGTCCGGGTCCAGGGTGCCGCCGCGCTCCCGCGGGGTGACCACACCGGCGAGCAGGGCGCCGAAGATGACGTGCAGCCCGAGGGCCTGGGTGACCCAGGCCGAGGCGAAGGCGAAACCGACGAGCACCGCCAGCCGTACCGAGGGGTCGACGCCGGTGCCCCACAGCAGGCGTCGCAGGACGGGTCGGGCGGCGAGCAGCATCACGGCCGCGAACACCAGCACGAGCACGAGGCGGAGTTGCCGGGAGAGCCCGCCGCCGGTGTCGGTCTCCAGCAGCGTGCCGACCAGGACCGTCCAGCCCATCACGTCGATCAGCCCGGCGGCGGCGACGGCCACGGTCCCGGGCACGGTCCCGGCCAGGCCGTTCTCCCGCACTATGGCCGTCAGCACGGGCACGGCGGTGATGGACAGGGCCACGCCGAAGAAGAGCACCGAGGCCACCGACAGGTCCCGGGGCGCGCCCAGCTCCGCCAGCCGGTCGTGGAAGAGCAGCGCGGCCGTGCATCCGGCCGCCATGGGCACGCCGAACGCGGCCAGCGAGACCGCCACCACGGTACGGGCCCGGCCCTTGACCACGCCGAGGTCGAGTTCGTAGCCGACCGCGAACAGGAAGAGGACCAGGGCGATCTGGGAGAGCCCGGTGAGCACCGGTGCCAGGGCCGGGGGGAAGAGCAGCCGGGACAGTTCCGGGGAGACCTCGGCGAGCAGGGTCGGGCCGAGGGCGATCCCGGCGATCAACTGGCCGATGATCGTGGGCTGTCGCCACCGGCGGGAGAGCCAGCCGGCCGTATGGGCGACGATCAGGATGAGCGCGGTTGCCCCGACGAGATGGGTGATCATCGCATCTGTACCCATACGGTCCCCCTCGAGGAGTCCGACGCCGGGGCACACGGCCACGGCGGGTGCACGGCATACCGAAGAGCGCGCACCCGTGTCGAGGGGCACGTTTTCAGCATACTGCCAAGTTGACGGGTCGATATGTGCCACGATCGCGTTCTGTGCGACTGGTTGACGTCGGGGGTGAGGGGCGTATGACGACGGCATTGTTCATCCACGGCACGGGGGTCCGGGAGCCCGGGTTCTCGGAGCTGTACGGGCGGTTTTCGGCCGGGTTGCACGCCGTGGCCCCGGAGGTCCGCCCGGTCCCGTTCTACTGGGGCGGGGAGTTCGGGGCGACGCTCGCGGGCGGCGGCGCGTCCCTGCCGCATCCGGGCGGGCGCAGCCGCGGCGGTCCCGTCGCGTCATCGGCCGCGGCCCCGGCCGCCGACCCCGAGGGTGACGGCGACAGCGAGCTCTGGGCCGACCTCTACCGTGACCCGCTGCTGGAGCTGGCGCTGGTCGCCGCCGACGGCCCGGCCGCCGGCCCGGGCGAGCTGCCGCTCGGCGCACCGCCGCCCGGGGCCCGGCCCCGGGCGCTGCTGGCCGCGCTCGACGGGAAGCTGGCGGAGGTGGCCGAGCGGTTCGGCGTGGCGCACCGGCACCTGGCCGAGGCCGTCGAGGCGCTCTCCCGCAGCCCGTTGCCGGGCCGCGCCGCGGGCGCCCTGTCCGACGACGAGGACCTCGCCCGGCTGCTGGCCCGGGCGCTGGTCGCGGCCGCGCTGTCCGCCGTACTCGCCGAGGACGCCCCGGTGGTCCCCGACGGCGAGGCCCGCGACACGGCCGTGGCCGCGCTGGCCGCCCTCATGGGGGCGCGGCCCGAGGGCTCCGAGCGGGGCCTCGGGGCGCTGCTCGCCCGCCCGGCGCTCCGGCTGGCCACCCGGGCCGCGGTCCGCCGGCGCAGGGCGCTCACCGAGGCCGCCCATCCGGCCGCGGCCGACATCATGCGCTACCTGGCCCGCGGCGAGGCCGTCCGGCGGCGGCTGCGCGAGCGGATCGGGGAACTGCCGGGGCCGGTGGTCGTGGTGGGGCACAGCCTGGGCGGCATCATCGCCCTGGACACCCTGGTCGGCACCGCCCTGCCGGGGGTGGCACTGCTGGTCACGGTCGGCTCGCAGGGGCCGTTCCTCTACGAGAGCGGGGCGCTTCCCGCCCTGGCCCACCCGGAGCCGCTGCCGCCGCACGTGCCCGACTGGCTGAACGTGTACGACCGGCGGGACCTGCTCGGCCATCTCGGGGCCGGGCTGTTCCCGGACCGGGTCACCGATGTCGAGGTCGACAACCGCCAGCCGTTCCCGGCGTCGCACAGTGCCTACTGGACCAACCCGGCCGTGTACCGGGCGATCGCGGCCCGGCTGCCGTGACGGCGACGACCTCGGCCGGACCGGGTGCGGCCAACCTCGGGCCGCCGCCGGACCGGGTGTTCGCGCTGGTCGTGGGCATCGAGCGGTACGCCGCCGGGGACGGCTGGGACCTGCCGGGCCCGGCCGGGGACGCCGTACGGTTCCGCTCCTGGCTGCTGCGGGCCGGCGTGCCGGAGCGGAACATCCTGCTCCATCTCGATCCGCTGGCCGACCCGGGCGTGCCGTACCGGCCCGCCGACCACGCCACGCTGCGGGAGCTGGTGGTGTCGGGGCTGCACGCGCTGCGGGGCGAGGCGCTGTGGGTGTGGTGGGGCGGGCACGGGGTGCTGGACCGGTCGGAGCGGATGCGGCTGTTCTGCGCGGACGCCACCACGGCCGACAAGCGCAATCTCGACCTGGAGTCGATGCGCCGGACCCTGGCCAGCGATGCGCTGCCGGGCTTCGGCCGGCAGATCTGGGTCGTGGACGCCTGTCAGACGTTCGAGGAGGAGTACGGCTTCCGGCACACGCTGCCCGCCGAGACCCTGCCCGAGGGGCGGCGGCTGCCGGACCGCCGGCAGACGCTGCTGCTCGCCGCGACGCGGGGGCAGCGGGCGGCGAACGATCCGCAGCGCGGCACGGGGCTGTTCTCGGACAGTGTGCTGGCGGCCCTTGACACGCCGGACGGTGCAGCCGTCGGGCGTCCGTCGCCCTGGCCCGATCCCGAGGCGCTGTTCGGTGACGTCCAGGAACGGGTGGAACGGCTGCGCGGGGAGTGGCGCAGCGACCAGGTGCCGGCGCTGTGGCTGCACGGCCCCCGGCGGACCGAGCACCCGGCTCCGCAGGAGGCCGCACCGGCCGCACCGGCCGGGGGTGCGAGGCCCGGCGACCGGCCGCGTCCGCCGGTGGAAGGCCTGATCCGCGCCCTGCTCACGTATCCGATGATGACCGATCCCGAGGAACGGCAGTTGCTCGTGGCGGAGTTGGGCGCCCTCACCCGTACCGTGGAACGGATGCCGCGGCACTCCAAGCCGCGCATCGACCTGCTCTCGATCGTCCGGGCCCTCAGCGAGGTGCCCGGGGAGCTGTGGCTGCTCCACGACGTGGTCACGCTGCTGGACGACGACGAACAGCGGGCCGTGGCCCTGGAGGCGGCCGTCCACGCGTGTGCCGGACCGCGACCCGTCGGATGAGGTGCCGACGCCTCCTCAGATGGCTTGATCACATGGGCTTTTCGAGTCAGCCGTCGTTCGTCATCATGGGAGTGACCCCGGCAGCGCCGGCGGCACACCCCGCCCGGGCGGCGGGCACGGGGCACATGAAGGGGGAAGCACGGTGCATGAGCCGGTCATCGCTGACCGTTCCGCCTGCGCGGACGGCGTGGAGCGCGTCGAATCCGATCTGGCGGACCTGACCGGAGTGAGCCTCTCCGCGATGCGCGGCGTTCCCGCACCGCTGCGCAGCCGACGGCTGCTCGCCCTGGCGCGCCGCCCCCGGAGCAACGCCATGGGCGGCGGCAATCCGACCGGTGGGACCGGGGCACGGGCCGAGTAGATGGGGGCGCAGGAGTACGACGCGCGGTTAAGCATGCCCGCCGCCTGGTTCGACGAGCTCGCTGCGGGCGGGGGCTCGGCCGAGGCGGTCGGGTTCCTGGTCCGGGCCGAACGCACCCGGCGTCTGATGCTGCTCGGTGAGCTGCTCGACCGGCTGGACGAACTCCCCGACGCGCTGGGCGGGCTGGGCCCGGCCGGCGCCGCCTGGGAGCTGTTCGCGGAGGCGGCCGAGGTGGCACCGCAGGCCTGCGAGGCGCTGTTGATGAGCCCTCAGGTGGGCTGCTGGTCGGCGCACCTGGTGCGCCGGCTCTTCGGCACGGCGGACGGCCCGCCGCTGTGGGCGGACGCCGGTCACCTGTGCGCGATCGCGCTCACCGCCCGGATCCGCGCCGGGCTGGACGCGGAGTTGGAGGTGCCGCTGCGGGACGGCGGCCTGTCCCTGCCCACCCTGGGGCTGGCCCGGATCGGCGGCCTCCAGGGCTTCGGCACGGCCCGGGCCCGGCTGCGCGGGCGGGACCTGCACCTGAGCGTGGGCAGCCGGACGGTCCTGGTCCGTCCGCTGGACGGGGCGTGGCGCAGCCACTGGACCCCGTCGCGCACCTTCGCCGGGACGTCGACCTGGCTGGACGACCTCGACCCGTACCGCGACCTGGACGAGCCGGTCGCCCCGCAGCCGCTGGCCGGGGCGGAGGCGGAGCGGTGGCAGCGGCTGTTCGCCGAGGCCGCCGCGGTCCTGGAGCGGCCGGGGTCCGCCGAGCCGGGCCGGCTGCGGGTGGCCGAGGTCCGGCGGATCGTCCCGGCGGACCTGGCGGAGCCGGGCACGGGCACGGGCGCGGGTACGGGCGCGGGCCCGGGGTCGCGGGGGTCGGCCGGGCCGGTGGCCGCCGGGGCCGCGGCCGACCCCCGCGACAGCAAGCTCGGGGCGCTGCTCCATCTCTTCCCGCTGCTCCAGGACGACGGCGCAGAGATCCACTACGCGCCCTGGCGGCCGGGGCGGTGCCGGGGGCCGCGGGTACGGCTCATGGGGACGTGCTGGTGAGCGCGACCACCTCGGACGCCTTCGGGTCGATGGTCGTCTCCCGGCCGCCCGATGCGCTGGCACTGGCCGAGGCGATGGTGCACGAGTTCCAGCACAGCAAGCTCGGGGCGCTGCTCCATCTCTTCCCGCTGCTCCAGGACGACGGCGCAGAGATCCACTACGCGCCCTGGCGGCCGGACCCGCGCCACACCACCGGGCTGCTGCACGGGGCCTATGCGTTCACGGGGGTCACGGGCTTCTGGCGGGACCGGTTGGCGGAGGCCGAGGCCGGGGGCGGGGCGGACCCGGGGACCGGCGCCGACTCCGGGGCCGATGCCGCGTCGGCGGGGTTCCATTTCGCGCTGCGCCGTCTGCAGACCCGGCTGGTCGTCCGCACCCTGCTGACCCGGGGCGAGCTCACCCCGGTCGGCACCCGGCTGCTGCACGGCCTGGCGGCCACGCTGGACGGTTGGCTGCGGGAGCCGGTGGCCCCGGCGACGGCGGCCCGGGCCCGCGCCGCCGCGGTCAGCCACCAGGTGGAGTGGCGCCTGCGGAACCTGCGCTGCGACGAGCCCGAACGGGCTGCGCTGCTCGCGGCGTACCGGGCCGGCGACGCGGCCCCGCCGGCCGGGGCGCACCGGCCGGTCCTGGCCGGGAAGCCGGGGCCGTGGAGCGATCCGCGGGCCCGCCTCTACCGCGATCCGCCGCGGACACCGGCCGGTGCCGACGCCCAGCTCGTCGCCGGGGACCCGGGCACGGCCCGCGCCCTGTACGCCGAGACCCTGCGCCGCTCCCCCGCGGACGCGCACGCGCTGAGCGGCTGGCTGCTGGCGCAGGCCGCGCTGGACCCGGCCCACCGGCGGCTGCTGCGCCGCCCGGAGCGCCTGGCGGCGCTGGCGCCGGGCACCCCCGAGGAACTGCGCGAGGCCGCCGCCTGGCTGGCGGTGCCGTAGGCCGGACCGGGGAGCGGCGTCAGCCGGAGCCGGTACCGGAGCCTGCGCCGGAGCCCGTACCGGTGCCTGCGCCGGTGCCGGTGCCTGCGCCCGTACCGGTGCCTGCGCCGGCGCCGGTGCCGGTGTGCAGGACGCGGAATCGGTCGGGGGCGACCGGGTCACGGTCGGCGACCTGGACGGGTGGCCAGGCCCACTGCCAGACGCCGGTGCCGGGGGTGCGGGAGAACCGGACCGTCCCCCGGGTGCCCTCGACCGTGACCCGCGGCCAGGCCTCGGCGACGGCGGCCCGGTCCGTACCGTGCGTGCGGAACACCTCGGCGAGGACGCTGACGGTGTCGTAGCCCTCGAAGGCGACGAAGGAGGGTGCACCGCCCAGTTGTTCGCGCAGATCCGCCGCGACCCGGGTGCCGAGGGGGCCGAGGCGCTCGGGCAGGTAGCGCAGGAACGGTACGCCGGCACCGTCGGCGCCCAGCAGCTCCGCCCAGACGGCGAACTCCGGCTGCCCGGCCGGAGCCCCGACCAGGATCCCGCCGAGGCGCGGGGCACGGCGTACGGCCCGGACGATCGGCACGGCCGGCTCCGGGTGGCCGACCAGCAGGAGCAGGGCCGTCGTGCGCCGGGAGACGAGCTCCTCGCACAGGGCCCCGGGGGTCAGCGCGCGGGCGTCGAGCACGTCGAGGGTGGCGCCGTGGGCCGCGAGGCGCTCGCGCAGGATGCGGGTGCCGGACTCCCAGTACACGCTGGGCTCGGCCGCCACCACGATCCGGCGATGGCCCGCGCCGAGGAGGAAGTCCGCGTAGAGGCGCCAGCCGTGGGACTGCGCGGGGGCGAGACGCGCGACCCACGGGCTGGGGTGCTCGGTGAGCGCGTCGAGCACGGCCGACGCGCACAGGAACGGCAGCCCGAGGCCGTCGGCACGGCCGGCGGCGGCGCGGGCGACCACGCTGTGGTACTCCCCCGCCAGGGCGGCCACGCCGAGGCGGTCCAGTTCGTCGACGGCGGCCACGGCCCGCTGCGGGTCGGCCGCGGTGTCGCGGACGAGCAGGTCGAGCGGGGTCCCGCCGATCCCGCCGGACTCGTTGACGTCGCGGACGGCCCGTTCGAGTCCGGCGAGGAGGTGCCGGCCGGCCTCGGCCCAGCCGGGCCGGGTGAGGGGAACGAGCGCGCCGATCCGGAGGGTTGATGCCTGGGTGACCATGCGGCCCATTGCATGCACCACGGCCGCGGCCGGGCAACCGATTTACGGAACGACCCCTACCCATCACCTGTGACATGTGAAATATTACCTGCGCTTCGGCCGGACTCCCAGAAAGGCAGCCACCTTGCGCAGTCTCGTCGCGGCAGCGGCGGCGATATCCCTCGCCCTGCTCGCCGCCAGGCCCTCGAAGGGGTCGCGGCCGGCGGGTCCGGCGGGGTCGCCGGGCTGCGGGCCGAGTCCGACGGGACCCTGCCCCGGACCGCCCAGGTCGGCAAGCGGTACGTCGAACTCGCCCAGGAGCGCAAGGACAAGGTCTTCGTGATCCTCGCCGAGTTCGGCGACCAGGTGGACACCACCACCGAGTTCGAGGGCAAGCCGCGCTTCGGCGGTACGCCCGGCCCCCGGCACAACAGCATCACCCGGCCCGCGCCCACCGACAACCACACGCTGTGGCGCAAGGACTTCGACCAGGCGTACTACCAGAAGCAGTTCTTCTCCGCCGAACCTGGCGCGACCAGCCTGCGGAACTACTACCGGCTGCAGTCCTCCGGCCGCTACGACATGGACGGCCAGGTCAGCGACTGGGTGCGGCTGCCGTGGAACGAGGCCCGCTACGGCACCGACAACTGCTCCGAATCCGGCCAGTGCCGCACCAACTGGGACCTGGTCCGCGACGCCACCAACGCCTGGTACCACTCCGAGCGCGCCAAGGGCCGCACCCCCGAGCAGATCAAGGCCCAGCTCGCCGAGTACGACGTGTGGGACCGCTACGACGCCGACCACGACGGCAACTTCGACGAGCCGGACGGCTACCTCGACCACCTCGTCATCGTCCACGCCGGCAAGGACCAGACCTGGGGCGGCGGCGACCAGGGCAAGGACGCCGTGTGGGCGCACCGCTGGTTCGCGTACTGGGACCGGGCCGGCAGCGCCGGACCGGAGGGCAACAAGGCGGGCGGCACGCCCGTCGGGGACTCCGGGATCTGGGCGGGCGACTACCTGACCGGCGGCGAGAACAGCGGGGTCGGGCTGTTCGCCCACGAGTTCGGCCACGACCTGGGCCTGCCGGACCTGTACAGCTCGGACGGCGACAACAGCGTCAACTTCTGGTCGCTGATGTCCTCCGGCTCCTACCTCGCCAAGGGCCGCAACACCACCGGTGACTACCCGGGCGACCTGGACCCGTGGAGCAAGCTCCAGCTCGGCTGGCTGGAGTACACCGAGGCCGACGCGGGCCGCCGGACCCGGGCGGTGCTCGGGGTCTCCGGCTACAACACCGAGGATCCGCAGGCACTGCTGGTGCACCTGCCGCCCTCGGTCACCCGCACCGACCTGACCGACCCGTACGAGGGCGGCAGCCAGTGGTGGAGCGGCACCGGCGACTTCATGGACAACACCCTCGGCCGTACGGTCGACCTCACCGGGACCCCGGCCGGCACCCCGGCCCGGCTCGACGCCCGGGTCTGGTACGACATCGAGCAGGACTTCGACTTCCTGACGGTCGAGGCCTCCACCGACGGCGGCGCGAGCTGGAAGGCCCTGCCGGGCACGGTGAACGACGCCCCCGTCCCCGCCAAGGGGATCTCGGGCAGCTCCGGCGGCTGGGCCCGGCTGGCCGTCCCGCTCGACGCCTTCGCGGGGCGCAGTGTGCAGCTGCGGCTGCGGGTGACCTCCGACAGCAACACCCACGGCAAGGGCGTCACCTTCGACGACCTCCGGATCACCGCCGGTGACCGCGAGCTGCTGCGGGACGGGGCCGAGCAGGGCGCGGGCGGCTGGACGGCCGTGAAGTGGTCCCGGACCGAGGGCCGTACCGGCACCGCCTCGCACCCGCGGGCCTACCTGGTGGAGAACCGCCGCTACACCGGCTACGGCAGCTACCTGAAGACGGGCCCGTACAACTTCGGGTTCGGCAACGACACGGTGGAGTTCTTCCCGTACCAGCAGGGTGTGCTGATCTGGCTGTGGGACACCGCCTACAGCGACAACACCACCAAGGCGCACCCGGGCGGCGGTCTGCTGCTGCCGGTGGACGCCCGCCCGGAGCCCCTGCGGTTCACCGACGGCAGCCTGGTGGGGGCCCGCGCGCAGACCTTCGACGCGCCCTTCTCGCTGCGGCCGACCGACGACCTCGTGCTGCACAAGGCGGGGGTCCCGGTGCTGGTCCCGTCCCGGCCGGGGGTGCCGGTCTTCGACGACCGGCGCGGCTCGTACTGGAACGCCGACCTGCCCCAGCTCGGGGTGAAGGTGCCCGACACCGGCACCCGGATCTCGGTGGTGAAGGAGGCCTCGGGCGGCGCCCTGACGACCGTGCAGGTCAGCCCGTCCTCCTGACGGCCCGGCCCCCTTGAGGGTCCGGTGCTCCTGACGGCCCGGCCCCCTTGAGGGTCCGTCCTTGCGGCGGTCCCGCGGCGGTCCGGCCCCTTCGTCCGAGGGGGCCGGACCGCCGCGTCGTCATGCGCCGAAGCCGCCGGCCAGCTCGGCCCGTACGGTCCGGGCGGCCGCGACCATGTGCTCCAGCGCGGTCCGGGTCTCCGGCCAGCCGCGGGTCTTCAGGCCGCAGTCGGGGTTCACCCACAGCCGCTCGGGCGGGATGGCCGCGAGGCCCGTGCGCAGCAGGTCGGCGGCTTCCTCCGGGTCGGGTACGCGCGGCGAGTGGATGTCGTACACGCCGGGGCCGACCTCGCGCGGGTAGCCGGCACCGGCCAGTTCACCGGCGACCTGCATGTGGGAGCGGGCCGCTTCCAGGCTGATCACGTCGGCGTCGAGGTCGTCGATGGCGGGGAGGACGTCGCCGAACTCCGCGTAGCACATGTGCGTGTGGATCTGGGTGTCCGGCCGCACCCCGGCGGTGGTGAGCCGGAAGGCCTCGGTCGCCCAGGCGAGGTAGCCGGCGTGGTCGGCCGAGCGCAGCGGCAGGGTCTCGCGCAGGGCCGGCTCGTCCACCTGGATCACGGCCGTGCCGGCCGCCTCCAGGTCGGCGACCTCGTCCCGCAGGGCGAGGGCGACCTGCCGGGCCGTCTCCGCGAGCGGCTGGTCGTCGCGGACGAAGGACCAGGCGAGCATGGTGACGGGCCCGGTCAGCATGCCCTTGACCGGCCGGCTCGTCAGGCTCTGCGCGTACGAGGTCCAGCGCACGGTCATGGGTCCGGGGCGGGAGATGTCGCCGGCCAGGATCGGCGGGCGCACGTAACGGGTGCCGTACGACTGGACCCAGCCGTGCCGGGTGGCCAGGTAGCCGGTGAGCTGCTCGGCGAAGTACTGGACCATGTCGTTGCGTTCGGGTTCGCCGTGGACGAGGACGTCGAGGCCGGTCTTCTCCTGGAAGGCGATCACCTCGCGGATCTCGGCGGCGATCCGCTCCTCGTAGGCGCCGGTGTCGGTGCGGCCGGCCCGCAGGTCGGCGCGGGCGGTGCGCAGGTCGCCGGTCTGCGGGAAGGAGCCGATGGTGGTCGTCGGCAGCAACGGCAGGCCCAGGCGTGCCCGTTGGGCCTCGGCGCGGTCCGGGTACGGCAGGGCGCGGCGGGTGTCGGCGGGGGTGACGGCGGCGGCGCGGGCGCGGACGGCCGGGTCGTGGGTGAGGGCGGAGCCGGCCCGGGTGGCCAGGGCCGCGCGGTTGGCGGCCAGTTCGGCGGCGATGGTGTCGGTGCCCCGGGCCAGGCCGCGGGCCAGGACGGCGATCTCGGTGGTCTTCTGCCGGGCGAAGGACAGCCAGCGGGCGACCTGCGGGTCGAGGTCGCGTTCGGCGGCCACGTCCAGCGGGACGTGCAGCAGGGAGCAGGAGGAGGAGACGTCGACCCGGTCGGCCAGACCCAGCAGGGTGCCGAGGGTGGTCAGGGACTGCTGGAGGTCGTTGACCCAGACGTTGCGGCCGTCGACCACTCCGGCGACCAGCCGCTTGCCGGGCAGGCCGCCGGCCGCGGCCAGGTCGCCGAGGTTGGCGGCGGCGCGGCCGGTGAAGTCCAGGGCGAGGCCCTCGACGGGGGCGGCGGCGAGCACGGGCAGGGCCTCGCCGAGCCGGTCGAAGTAGGAGGCGACGAGCAGCCGGGGCCGGCCCGGGTGGGCGCCGAGCTCGCGGTAGGCGCGGGCGGCGGCGTTCAGTTCGGCGGGGGTGCGGTCCTGGACCAGGGCGGGTTCGTCGAGCTGGACCCACTCGGCGCCGGCGGCGTGCAGGGCGGTGAGGATCTCGGCGTAGACGGGCAGCAGCCGGTCGAGCAGGGTGAGGGGGGCGAAGCCGGCCGGAACGCCGGGGGCGGGCTTGGCGAGCAGCAGGTAGGTGACCGGGCCGAGGAGGACCGGGCGGGCGGTCAGGCCGAGGGCGCGGGCCTCGGCCAGTTCGGCGAGCTGGCGGGCGGGGTCGGCGCTGAACCGGGTGTCGGGGCCGAGTTCGGGGACCAGGTAGTGGTAGTTGGTGTCGAACCACTTGGTCATCTCCAGCGGGGCGACGTCCTGGGTGCCGCGGGCCATGGCGAAGTAGCCGTCGAGGGGGTCGGCGGCGACGGCGGCCCGGTGCCGCGGGGGTACGGCCCCGAGCATGACGCTGGTGTCCAGGACGTGGTCGTAGTACGAGAAGTGGCCGGTCGGGACCTCGGTGAGGCCGGCCCCGGCGAGCTGGAGCCAGGCGGTGCGGCGCAGTTCGGCGGCGGTGGCGTGCAGCGTGGCGGCGTCGGTCCGGCCCTTCCAGTAGCCCTCGATCGCCTTCTTGAGCTCCCGGTCGGCGCCCTGCCGGGGGTAGCCGTGCACGGTGGCGGTGACGGTCACGTGACTCTCCTTCGCGAGTGTGTCCGGTGGCATGGCCCGGTGGGGCACGCGGACGCGAAGGGACGCGGGATGACGGCGGGCACGCCAGGGGTGCCCGCTCCTCACACGCCGACCCGCCCACGAGGTCACCGGGAACTTCCGCGTACGGGCGTGCCGTGCGCGGGCAACGGGCAGGTCTTCGGACTCGCGGGCACGTCCGTCGCCACCCCCCGTCGTCGTACGACAGGGGGTGCGGACACCTACTGGCCGTCGCTTCCCAGGCCCGGCCGGGCCCAGTGCGTATGACGGCGTTCGTTCCCGCTCACCGCTGCGGGGCAGTCCCGGATTCCCACCGGGTTCCCTCTTGCGACGCGCCTGCCTGGCGGGCAGGGCGAACCAGCTGCGGGACCCACCCTACGGCAGCGGGTGCCGGTGCGGGGGCTCCAACGGTGAGCTGGTGACCGGGAGTTCCTTCAGGGCGTGCGAGCGGAACGTGGTCTGCCAAGGGAGTTCGGCCGCCGGTACGGCCAGGGCCAGGCCGGGCAGCCGGGTGAACAGCACCTCGAAGGCGACGGCGAGTTCCAGCCGGGCGAGCGGGGCGCCCAGGCAGTAGTGCACGCCGTGGCCGAGGGCCAGGTGGCCGAGGTCCTCGCGGGTGGGGTCGAAGCGGTCGGGGTCCGGGTAGCGGGCGGCGTCGCGGTGTGCGGAGGACAGGCCCAGCAACACGGTCTCCCCGGCCGGGACGGTGACCCCGCCGATCTCCACGGGCTCGGTGGGGAAGCGGCGGATCGCGGTCTGGTTGGGGTGGACGTGGCGCAGCAGCTCCTCGATCACGCCGGGCAGCAGGGCGGGGTCACGGCGGACGGCGGCGAGCCGGTCGGGGTGCTGGAGCAGCGTGAGCACACCGCCGCTGATGACGGCTCCGGTGTTCTCGCTGCCGGCGAGCAGGATCAGGAAGGCGAGGGAGACCAGTTCGTCCTCGCTGAGCCGGTCGTCCTCGTCGCGGGCGGCGATCAGGGCGGACAGCAGGTCCGCGCCGGGGGCCGCACGGCGTACGGCGACCAGGTCGACGAGCAGCGCGTGCAGGCCCGTGACGGCCTCCACGACGTCCTGCGGCCGGCGCGGGGCCAGCATCCCGCCGGCCAGGGCGGCGAACCGGACCCGGTCGGCCTCGGGCACGGCGAACAGGTCGCCGATCACGGTGAGCGGCAGGACGGCGGCGAAGCCGGCGACCAGGTCGGCGCGGCCCTCGGCGGCGATCCGCCCGGCCAGCCGGTCGGCGAGCTCCGTCGCCGCCCGCTCGATGCGCGGGCGGAGTCCGGCGACGTGGCGCGGGGTGAAGGCCTGGGAGACCAGGCGGCGCAGGCGCAGGTGGTCGGCGCCGTCGAGGTTGAGCAGGTTGGCGTCGAGGGCGGGCGGAAGGGAGAAGCCGCGGTACCCGGCGGCGGCGTGACGCTTGTCCACGGACAGGCGCGGGTCGGCCAGGCCCGCACGGACGTCGGCCTCCCGGGTGACCAGCCAGGCCTGCGAGCCGTCGGGCAACTGCACCTGGTGCACCGGTGCTTGTGCGCGCAGTGTGGTGAACACCCCGTGCGGGTCCGCCCGGTAGGCGTCGCCGAAGGGCTGGGGCAGGCCGGGGAGGGTGGTGTGCGTGGTCATGTGGTCATCCTCGCAGGCGCGTTCACGCCGAGGGCGGCGGAGCCGCTCGCGCACGGGCCGCCGCTCCCGCACGGCCCCGGGGCAGGGCGCGGCCGCTGTGACGACGGACACAGGGGGCTGCCGGAACCGGAATGTCCGTGTATTCATCGAACTCAAGGACGAACCCAAGATCCCGGCCGACCGAGGATCCCGGCGAGGGGGTGGCCCATGTCCACGACGGTCCGCAGGCGGGTCCTGCGCCTGTCGGTGCTGCTCGCCGTCGGTGCCGTGCTGCTGCTGGCCGGTGCGGCGTACCTGTGGCACCTGCGCGCCATCGCCGGGTACGTGGCGGACGGGGACACCGGTACCGGGACGTACGTCCAGGACCCGCGGCTCGCGGACCGGGCGGCGGAGCAGGTGCTGGGGGGCTCCGGGCGCGCCGTCCCGGACCCGCCGCCCCCGGCCGACCCGGCTGCCCCGTCGTCCCCGGCGCCGTACGGGAGTCCGGTCCCGTACGGGAGCCCGGCGCCGCGGCAGGCGCCGTCCGGTGGGGAGGAGCGGCACGCCGGAGGGGTCACCGGGAGCGAGCCGGCCCTCGGGGCCCTGTTCTCCCCCGGCGAGGACGGGGACCCCGACCACCACTGCTCGGCCAGTGTGGTCCGCTCCCCCGGCGGCAGCATGATCGCCACCGCCGCGCACTGCGTGTACACCTGGGGCTTCAGGACCAACCTGGCGTTCGTCCCGGGGTACCGCGACGGTACGGCGCCGTACGGCGTGTGGGTGCCCACGCGGATCGACGTCGACCCGCGCTGGAGCGAGGGCAGCGATCCCGACCACGACGTGGCCTTCGTCCAGCTGCGCCGCCCGGGGCACCCCGGGGCCCGGCTGGAGGACCTGACCGGCGCGGCGCCCGTGGCGTTCGGCACGCCGCTGCCCGCCCGGGCCCGGCTGATGGGCTACCCCAACACCGAGGAGACCCCGCTGACCTGCGACGGCAGCGCACGGGCGGCCGGTCGCACGCAGGTGCGCTTCGACTGCACCGGTTTCCCCGACGGCACCAGCGGCGGCCCGCTGCTGACCGCCGCCGGGGAGCTGATCGGGGTGATCGGCGGCCGGGACGGCGGCGGGGACGACCTCACCTCGTACAGCAGCCGGTTTGGCGCGGACGTCAAGGCGCTCTACGACCGGGCCGCCGGCGCGGCGGGCCCGGCGTCGTGACGGCCGCGCAGGCCCGTGGGCTCAGCGGACCAGCGGGTAGTCGGAGGTCTCGGGGGCGGCCGGGAGCCGCCACTTGGACAGCACCCGCAGCATCACGGCCGGTGCGAGGAGGGTGCCCGGGGGCTCCGTGAGCGAGAGGACCCCGAAGAACCGCCCGGAGACGGCCGGATCGGTGTTGGCGGCCACCATCACCCGGGACATGTACCGCTGGAGCACCCGGGTCATCCGGTCCGGCGCCGGCCCCTCGGTCTCCGGGTAGCGCAGGTCCTCGCTGGTCGCGATCTGCCAGGCGACGGCCGCGGCCGCGGCCGTCCGGCGCTGGATCCGCCGGCTCGCGGCCGGGACCTCCCGCGGCTCCAGGGAGGCCAGCACCTCGCGCAGGGCCTGCGCCGCGAGGGCGGCCACCGTCATCCCGTGCCCGTAGACGGGGTTGAACCGGCAGGCGGCATCGCCCAGGACGACGAACCCGTGCGGCCAGTCCGCCAGCCGCTCGTAGTGGCGCCACTCGTTGGCGGTGTGCCGGAAGCCGGTGGGCGCGGTCAGCGGCTCGGCCTCGCGGACGGCGTCGTAGAGGGCCGGGCTGCGCAGGCTGCGGGCGTAGCCGAGGAACTCCTCGGCCCGCGTGGGCGGGGCGTGCCGGCCGTTGCCGACGAGGGTGACCAGCCAGCGCCCGCCGTCCTGCGGGGCGAGCACGGCGCCGCGGGGCAGGTCGGGCCGGCCCTGGACGTACATGGCCTCCCAGGCCCGCCCGTCGTGCGGCGGGGCCCGGAAGTACCGGCTGGAATAGGCCAGATGGGAGTCGTACCGGGTGACGGCCGGGGCGGGCCAGCCGGCCTCGGCGAGCCAGACCGGCGCCTTGGAGGTGCGCCCGGTGGCGTCCACGACCAGCGCCGCGTCGATCCGCCCGTCGCCGCGGCCGGCGCGGCCCGAGCGGCCGGACCGGCCGGACCGGCCCGCCGCGGGCCCCTTCGTGGGCGTGCGCCCGTCGGCGGCCGGGCCCGGGGGCTCGGCCGACGTGCGCTCGCGTACGCGTACGCCGATCACGGCCCGGTGCGCGGTGTCCGGCACCAGCGCGGTCGCCTCGCAGCCGGGGCGGAAGGTGATCCGCGGGTCCGCCAGCACCGCACGGCGCACGCTCCAGTCGAGCAGTTCCCGGCCGGCCACCAGGATCTGGGCGCCGGGCACCTTGCCGAACCAGTCGGCCGGGCTCAGCCACAGCAGGTCGCCGGGGCTCTCCAGGAGCCGGCCGCCGCGCGCCAGCACCTCGCCGGTGACGCCGGGCAGCAGCTCGTCGAGCAGCCGTACCCCGCGCGACCACAGCACGTGCACGTGCCGCGACTGCGGCACCCCGGGCCGGAACGCCGGCCCGTCCTCGGCCGGGACGTCCCGTTCCACCAGGGTCACCCGCTCGAACCGCTCGGCCAGGACCCGCGCCGCCAACAGCCCGGCGATCCCCGCGCCGAGCACCACCACGTGATCGTCCATGGGCCGAGTCTCGCGAGCGGCGACGCGCCCGGTCATGTCCCCACGCCGGGAGCCGGGGAAGCACCACGGGGCGCCCGGGCGCGCACCAGGGGCTCACAGCGGCCCGCACGGCCCGCTTGTTACCATCGGTAACCATACCGTCGGAGGAACCGACCGCGACAGGCCAGTAGAGTGCGGACCCGACCGTCCCGCCC
>NZ_RPRY01000113.1 GCF_003949795.1 Streptomyces sp. WAC06614 | reverse complement strand
GTAGGCACATGGGCACCGAGACCCCATGGGGAGCGGGGCGCTGAGGGCGCCGGAGGGCTCGGGGGCGCCTCGGAGCTGTCGGCGGCCAGGGTCGGCAGCAGCACTGGAAGTGCGGAATCGATCCGCCTGAACGGCCCTCACGGGGAGTGGCGTACCCGCCCGGCCCCTCGTCAGGCGCTACCGTCTGCCGCCGCAGCCGTCCGTCGCAGACATGACGGCCCCATCGCACCGGAGGAGGCGGACTAGATGCCCGACACCGCAGTGTCCGAGGTCCCGCGGGAGCCCGCGGGGCGGAGATGCCGCCCGGGGGCCGCGCGCAGGACGCGCGTCGGAGCCTGGTCGACGAGCCTGGCGGTCGTGTTGGCCGCGTTCGCCCTGACCACCCCTCTGGCCGCCCCGTCGGCCGCGGCCCCGTCCGCCGCTGCCCAGCCCTCGGGCAATCCGAACGAGTACCTGTACATCGCCAACTCCACGTCGGCCGCGTCATCGCCCTACGTGTCTGTGGCCAACCTCAACTACGACGACGTCACCGGCATCGCCAACGTCGACGCCAACCCCACGGCGGTGGCGGTCAAGCCGGACGGCACCGTCGCCTACTCGGCCAACACCGGCGCGGACACCGTGACGGTCATCGACGCCGCCACCGATGAGCCCCGCGCCACGGTCCAGGTCGGCCAACTGCCCCAGGGCCTGGCCGTCACGCCGGACGGCAACCACGTCTACGTCGCGAACACGTCCTCGAACACCGTGTCCGTGATCGACACCGGCACGAACCGGGTCACCGCCACCGTGCGGGACGACGTCGGCGAGGACCCCTTCGGCGTGGCGACCGCCGTCACCCCGACCGGCCCCCGCGCGTACGTCACCAACGGCGACGGCAATGTGGTGGTCATCGACACCAGCCTCACCGTCCCGCGCGTCATCGCCACCATCCCGGTCAGCCAGGACCCGCAGCAGGTGGCCTTCAGCGCGGACGGTTCCCGGGCTTACGTCGCCGGGCTCAACGGCGCGGGCACGGGGGCGGTGTCGGTCATCGACACCGCGACCAACGCGGTGATCCGCACCCTCACCCTGCCGGGCAGCACCCCCTACGGCGTGGCGACGGGGCCGTCCGGTTCCGACGTCTACGTCACCGACACCGAGAACGACGCCGTGCTGGTGATCGACCCCGCCGGCCAGGCCGTGACCGCCACCGTCTCCGTCGGCGACCGGCCCTTCGGCGTGGTCTACAGCTCGGACGGCAACTACGTCTACGTCGCCAACTTCGGCGACAGCACGGTGTCGCGGATCGGCGCGTACCTCCAGGAACCGGAGGTCGTCAACACGCTCGACAGCAGCTGGATCGAGGGCCCCGTCGGCCTGGCGGCCGGGCCCATTCCCGCCTCGCTGGGTGACACCGACCTGCGGCTGAAGGTGACCAAGGAGGGGAAGGGTCCGCGCGGAGCGGTGAACCCGGACCGCATCACCCTGCGCGCCGAGCTGACGGCGAACGGCAGGCCGCTGAGGAACAAGGTCGTCACCTTCACGTCGTCCACCGCCGGCTCCGCTGCGCTGTGCACCCCGCTGACCGATCGGAGGGGTAGGGTCACCTGTCACGACCGGTACCCGCACACCGGGCGCATCTGCTACACCGCCACCTTCAACGGCGCCGGCGGCTACGCGCCTGCCACCGCGACGACGTGTCGCCGCATCCCCGAGGTCCGGTAGGGGGCTCAGGGGCAAGCGGACCTTCGCTGGGGCCGCATTTACGGATTGCCGGCCGGACAGGGCGACCGAGAACCGCTCCTCCGGAGCCCTGCCGGCGATCCCGCCACCGGCCGCCCCCGCTTCGGCGTCCGATCCGGCAACCACGGCTCCCGTGTGTGCCCCAGGGGCGGCCCGATCGGAGGATCCGGCCGTCGTCCGGTGCATCGCCTGATGGGTCATATGCGGACACGCCCACACCGTGCGAGGCTCGTTTGCGCCCGGCAGACGGAGCCCTGGCAACTGTCCGTGCTCGGTCACCACCGTGCTGCAGTCAGACATTCGCCTCTCGGGACCCGATGCCGCCGATGCGTGAAACGGCTACTTCGTCCGCCCCCCCTCCGGTCAGGGCGAGACGGCCTCGCCGACCGTGAGCGACGCAGGCAACACAGGAGAGAGATGCATTCTTCATGACGGACGGGGACTACCGGCGGATCACCGTGGGGCTCAGCGGTTCCCTGGGCAGCATCACCGCACTGCACCGGGCGGTGCGCGAGGCACGCCGATGCGGTGCCGAAGTGCAGGTGGTGCACGCGACGTCCCTCAGCCACTACACGGTCGACTTCGTGGGGCTGGAGCTGGCTGCGGCGGAGCAATCGATGAATTTCATGCTCGAGTCCGCCTTCGGAACGGGGGGCCGGCCTCCTGGGGTGCGCCTCACTCCCCGCGTGCTCCTGGGCGGCGCCGGACCGGTTCTCGTACACGCCGCGGACCGGGACGATGAGCTCCTGGTCGTCGGCGCGCCTCGTCGCCGCCTGATCGGGCGTGGCGCCGCCCGGTACTGCATGACGCATGCCACCTGCCCTGTGCTGGTCGTTCCCCTTCCCACGCTGCGGCACCAGCCGGGTGCCGTGCCGTTCCACATGCGGGAGACCTGAACGGCAGGAAGCCGGGTGTGCAGTGGGCGGTGGCAGCGCCCTGCCGGCCGGCCCAAGCCGCTGGCACGCATGTCGAGATCGTGCCGGTCCTTGCAGGGCCCGACGCGCCGCGGGTCCCGCTCGTCGAGGAGTGCCGTGCACGACAGGGCGCTTTCGGGCTGATTTCGGTGCGCGGGCCCGAAGCTGTGGACTTCCGTCCACCCTTGGCGACCCCGGCCGCCAAGACACCCGTCTGGGACCGTGAGCGAGGGGAAACGCCGTTCAGTCAGGAAGCCCGCGTCCCCGTCCTTGGTCGAGGGACGCACTTTCAGCCGCAGATGCGTGCCGTAGGCAGGACCCCGAGGAGTCCCCGCTGGTCATGCACGCTGCGTTGGACCGGACCAGAGCCGTGGGCGGCCAGCCGCGTGGGCCCGGCACCGTCATTGGCCTGCCCAAACGATCGTTCGGTCTGCATGTTGTCCGGTTCCGGACGGGCACGACTGCGGCAGGGCGGCCGGTATGGCAGGGTGCTGACGCACGACCCTGACGGCGAGCTCAACAGCCCTAGTGGCGGGGGCTGTTGAGCTCGTCGCTTCGCGAGGGTCCTGTTGGGTGGGACAGGACCGATCGCATGACGGTCGAACACTTATGTGGGGGGCGTCACATCGAAGAGTGTTGCACCTGCAGGCCCTGTGGGATAGGGGTCTGCCCGAACGATTTGCAGAGAGCCGGGGCGCTCGGCGTGGACGGCACGGGCAGACGAAGGCCAGGGTCCGCAGGGCCGGCTGCCACCCGCAGCGAGCCGCTCCCCCACTTGTGCGTGCAAGGTGCTCGAGTGCCCGGGGTTTCTGTCGGCCGGGATGGGCAGACGGCGGTGCGCAGCCCGGCAGTCGAGTGCCCAGGATCGGCGCGGTCACACCGGGCCTCACGGGCCACGTGCTCGTAGGCATGGCGCACGCGGACATCCCGACGCCGACGACGTCTCCACCGGCTGCTGCATACGAACTGGGCAGCCGGGCATTCCCGGCCGTGCCGACCCCCGGAGGGTTCCCTTCGTCGGCGCGGGCCTGCGGTCAGTGGGCGGCCGCGGCCGGGGCCTGGCCGAGCAGCGGGACGTCGCCGGCAGTCACTTCCAGGCGGACAGCTGGTGCCAGGCACGGATGACGAAGCCGCGGAATTCCCCCTGCGGCGTCACGCGTAGTCCCGGAGACGTGCCGGATCCGCTCGAATGCCGCACCTCCTCCGACGCCGCCAACAGCTTCCGGTGGCGGTAAGGCGGCGCCCCGACGGCGCTGCCTTTTCGGCAGCCCGGGGAGGGGGGAGAGAGCCGGCCCTGGAGCCGTCGCCCATCGTGTTGCCGCGCTGCTGCACCCGGCCACGGAACAGATCGCAGCCGAGCCTTTCCGCTACCTGGAGGGTCTACCCGGCGCCTGATCCGCAGCATCGGCCGCAAGTGGGAGCGGCGCGCCGTCGAGAGGAGCGCGAGCGCCTCCTGAGGGTGCCCCGCAGGGGCAGGCCTGAGTGACCTGCAGTGGGGGGAGGTGCTGCGGACGACGCACCGGGGCGCGGACTGCAATTGGCGGCCGGGGTCGCGTGCCCGTGTCGGCGTCCGTGGTCGTTTGCGGTCAGGACAGGATGCCGATCAGGAGTTGGAGGGTGAACATGGCGACCATGCAGAAGCCGACGGCGGCGAGGAGCCATTGGGCTGCGCCGCGGGGGCTGTCGAAGCGGGTGAAGTAGCCGCCGATACCGGCGAGGCCGAGGAGGGCACCGCACCAGAAGACCGGGCCGTCGTGCCACTTCGCCAGTACTGCTATGGCGACCAGCAGGAGGGCCAGCGCGGCCAGTTGACCGCGTGTGGTGATGGTATGTATTCGATCCCCCGAGTGAGTCATGCCCGAATCCTAGCCGGGCCTGTGGATCGGCCTCGGGGCGACCACGATCGCCTCGTTCTCGACGTTCGCCAAGCTGCAAGCCATGTACGGAACGGTGCTCGTCGTGGTCGACCAGGCGGGCACGTTCGACCGGATGCTCCATGCAGCGCAGGCGCAAACCGACGCGGCGGACGACTTCGACTGGCTGGTGTCGATCGACTCCACCGTCGTCCGCGCCCACCAGCACGCGGCCGGCGCCGGAGAAAGGGGCTCCACAACCCCGCCCTCGGCCGGTCCCGAGGGGGGCTGACCACCAAGATCCACCTCGCCTGCGACGGGCCCGGTCGCCCGCTCGCGTTCGTCCTGACCGGCGGGAACACCAACAACTGCACCCAGCTCACCGCGGTGATGGACGCGATTCGGGTGCCCCGACCCGGCCCAGGCCGGCCCCGGACCCGACCCACCCATGTCATAGGCGACAAGGCCTACAGCTCGAAAGCGATCCGCACTCGGCTGCGACGCCGCGGCATCAGACACACGACCTCCGAACGGGCCGACCAGGTCCGCAACCGCGCCGCCGAGGCAGCTTCGGCGGCCGCCCGCCGGCCTTCGACCGTGACACATACAAACGTCGCAACGTCGTGGGCCCCTTCGCTGTGCCGCGCGACCGATTCTCGGCCCTCGCCCCCAGTACCCTCCGCCCTCGCAGCCGCGTCAGGGGGTGTAGGTGGCCCGAAGTGTGGCGGTTGCCTCCAACTCCACCCGGGCAATTCGGCAGTCCGTCAGGGACAGTGCTTCGTTGCACTGCCGGTAGAAATACTCTGCCATGCCTTCAAGGGTGGGGTTGAAGTCAACTGTGGTCAGCTGGTCGAGGATGTCGGCTTCCTCGCACAGGGCCCGCATTGCCGCGTAGATGGGGTCCGCATCCCAGATGATGAAGGAGTGGTCGACCCTTGCGATGATCGGCTTGACGGCCAGCGCAAGATCATTGGTGTCCATGATCGTTTTACCGCTGCCGAGTTCCTTGTCGGTTGCGAGCACGATCCGCAGAGTCCAGGTGTGCCCGTGGATCGCTTCTTCCTTGTGATAGTTGAAGCCGAGCGCACGGTGCCCCGCATCGAAGCGGAAGATCTTTTCGATCGTGATGGTCATGGCACACCTCAAGCTCACCGACGAGTGCAGCGACCTACGTCCGATGCCAAGTGGTCTCTCCGTTCAACGGCCTCCGGCGCGGAGAGTCCACGCGCGTTTCCCTTGCCCGGGCGAGCATGCCCTGACGGCAGACGCCTCTCAGCCTCGTGCGTCCATGTGCTGCTACGACGGCAACGCCCGCGGCACGAGGCGAGACATTCCCCCATCAGTTGCTCCAGCTCCTCCGACGCCGTAGCCGCTGGTCAGAAGGCCGGCCGGTGAAGCCCCGCAGCTGGAAGCCGACAGGCCCAGGGGGTCTCCGGCCTCGGCGACGCCGGTTGATCTGTCCTGGTTCCCGACTCGAGGGCAGGCCTCCGCACGACCAGCGGCAATCTCTCCCACGGCCGAGCACCTGGCCGGCGGCTGCCTCCAGTGTCCCTCCTCCACCTCCCCGATGCACCCTGGACGCTAGGGGGACACCTGCCTGGTCCAGGGTGCCGAGGTCGCGCAGCCCCTGGAGGTGGTTGCCAGGGGGCCGCGTCAGGACGGCTTCGTGCAGCTCGGCCTCCCGGGCGTTCGACGACCTGGCCGGGCTTGGCTCCGCCGACGTCCGGCGGTGGCCGCAGACGTCACTGAGGTCCGCGTACCCCGGCAGCCGCCGGAACGGCCCCTGCGCGCCTCCCCCGGCGGTTCAGCCGTTCGGATGGTGAACCGCCGGGGGGACCGGCGGAGTATCGGTGGCAGCGCGGGACGTCCTGTGCAGAGCCGTACCGACGGCGGCCGAACCGGCCCCAGCGGCGGCAGACACGCCCGCGAGACGAGGAGCACGCTCATGCGCAACATCATCCACAGGGGCCGCACCGCGACGACCGCACGGACGGCGAAGGGCCGCAAGCAGGCCGCCGGAACCCCGGACCCCGTGAGCCGGATGCTGACCGATCTCACCCACTACCTGCTGGTGCCGGGCCCCCTCGAACCCACCGAGGGAAGCTGCCGCGACCGCCACTGACCGCGCGCCACCCGGAGCCCGGGCCGATCACAGGCCCGGGCTCCGCGCGCGCCCGCCCGGGACAGGGCCGGGATCGGGCGTGCAGGGCGACGATGAGCCCTGTCGAGGATGCGGCCGATCTCCATGGCGATCTCCCGTGCCGGTGCCGGGGTCGGGGCAGCGGCGGCTTGATGCCCGGCGCGCAGGCGGGCGGCCCGGGTGGGATGGCTTTCGATGCCACGGACAGGCCCGCCGGCGCAGGAATCGGCGCATCGGGGCGGAGCTGACCTGCTCCCGAGCCCGGGCCACCGCAGTGGCGCGTTCGGCGTCGAAGGTGGCCACGGGGCCCGGAGCCGGCCGGGTCAAGGCCGCGCGCAGGTTCTCGGCCGTCACCCGGCGCCTGCGGGCCGGCCGGCCCGCAGGCGTGCTCGGGAGCCCTGCTCGGGCCGCCGCCTCCGCCGCTTCTGCCGCATGGGCAAGGTCACGGGGCCGCGTACGCCTGTGGTCAGCCGAGCGTTACAGCGGCGGAAGGCTACAGGGGCCTGATGTTGGCCGCCTGGATGCCCTTGGGGCCGGTCTTGACCTCGAACTCGACCTTCTGGTTCTCCTGCAGGGTCTTGAAGCCCTCCACCCGGATCTCACTGAAGTGGGCAAAGAGGTCGTCGCCCCCGCCCTCCGGGGTGATGAAACCGAACCCCTTCGCGTCGTTGAACCACTTCACCGTGCCCGTGGCCATGTGCCCTCCCTAGGAAGCCAGCATGCTGCGAGGCCGGACGGCCCGCAGCTCAAGTGATCATGCTAGGCAAGGGCGGGCCCGGACCTGGGTGCCGTCGGGCCGACTCGACTCGTTCTGTGCGCGCGCCGCCGGGAAACGGCCGAAGCACCTGCATTGCCCTCCGTAGGCCCCCTGGCCCGGCGGGTGACCGATCGCCGAGCAGGCCGCTCGTTTGCAGGGTCTGGGCGTTGTCCCCGCGGGCGAGCGGCCCTCCGAGCTGGGCCGTCGGGGGCTCGGCCGGTGGCCAGGATCAGGGGTCGAGGACCGTACGCCGAAACTCCCTGCCCGTCCCCTCTCTCTTCCTTGTTCGCTGCGGCCGTCATCGAGCGTTGCTGCATGCGTGTGCACCACGGGTGTCGGCCGGGGCCCTCGCCGGCATCGACCGCAACGATCACAGATGCCGGCCAGGATCGTGTTGTGCGGACGAGAGGAATTCCGGATGTCGGAACAGGTGGGCTGCGGCATCGACCGGCGGTCTGTGCTGAAGACGGTCAGTGGGGCATCGGCTGCTGCGGCCGGAATCGTGGCTGCAGCAACCGGACCGGAGGCAGGTGCTGTTCCTGTGCTCCCTGCTACGTCACCCGATGGCAGCTGGGCAGAACCCTCGACCGTCCCTGTTGAGGAAGGCTGGCTGGCCAAACGGCTCGCTGCCGGAGATTCTGGCGAACGCTTCAGCGGCCCCGGCACCGGATTCTCGGTGGACGGATGGATCCGGGCCAGGGTTCCCGGGACGGTACTGGCTACGCTCGCCGACAGGGGTCTGGTGCCCGACCCGTACTTCGGGCTGAACAACCTGCAGATCCCGGATGCCGGGGAAGTGGGCGTCGGCCAGTACACGTATTGGTTTCGCACCCGTCTCGACGTGCCCAAGACGGCTGGCAGGCACAACGGCCGGGTGTTCCTGGATCTGCGAGGCGTGAACTACAAGGCCGATGTGTACCTGAACGGTTCCCGGATCACTCCGGAACCGCTGACGGGCATGTTCCTGCGCCGCAAGCTGGACGTGACCGGTGCCGTACGACCGGGCGGGGAGAACGTACTTGCCGTTCTGGTGACGCCGCCCGACCCGCCCGGTGACCCTCGCTCAGGGGTCGGTGAGTTCGAGCCCGCGGGAACGAGCTGCCAGGGTGGGGACCAGCTCATCGGACGCAGCGTCACCGCGCAGGTGACCGCGGGATGGGACTTCTGGCAGCCTGTCCGGGACCGCAATACCGGCCTGTGGGACCGGGTCAGCCTGAATTTCACCGGGCCCGTCGTCTTCGCGTCCGATCCGAAGATCACCACCGAGATCGCATGGCGGGGCAGCCTCGCGACACGAGCGGTCGTCTCGGTCACTGCCTCCGCACGCAATACGGCGGCCACCGCGTTCCCTGCGCAGTTGCAGGTACGCATCGGCAAGCGGACGGTGAAGGGCGATCCGGTGACCGTAGGGGCCGGCGAGACGAAGGTACTGACCGCTGCGGTGACCGTGGACGACCCGCAGCTGTGGTGGCCTCACGGTTACGGAACCCCTCACCTGTACCCGGTGACGGTCGATCTCCTCGGCGAGGGCCGGCAGTCGCAGACGTATCGGGCGGACATCGGTATCCGTGAGCTGTCCTCCGCCGTCGACCCCACCACCACGGGACGCAAGTTCACCGTGAACAAGACTCCGGTCTTCATCCGCGGAGGCGCATGGGTCACGGCGGACGCCCTGCTCAGGCTGTCCGCCAGGAACTACGACGACCAGGTCCGGCTGCACCAGCAGGCCAATCTGAACCTCATCCGGGTCTGGGGCGGGAGCATCACCGAGCGGCCCGAGTTCTACCAGGCGTGCGACAAGTACGGCGTGCTGGTCTGGCAGGAGTTCTGGGTGACGGCCGACTGCACCGCAGGATCGAGCAACCCTGCCGATCGGCAGCTCTTCCTGGACAGCGCCAGGGACGCGGTGCGCATGCTGCGCAACCACCCGAGCCTGTGCCTGTGGGTCGGCGGCAACGAGGGGCCGCCCCCCGGCGACCTCGACAGCCGGCTCTCCGCGCTCGTTCAGGCCGAGGACGGAACACGCCCCTACGTCTCCTACTCCACCGACCCGGACGCGGGGCTCGGAACCGGCGGGCAGTTCTCCGACGGCCCTTACGGGATTCTCTACCCGTTTCAGTTCTTCGACGGAACCTGGACGGAACACCGGACGAGCACCGGCGCGCCTCAGCCGTTCACCCCGGAGACCGGATCCGTCGGCACCCCCGTCGCGGAGACGATCCGCGCGATCATGAGCAAGGCCGATGCCGAGGACTTCCCCAAGGTCACGCAAGCCACCTGGCCACCCAACAAAGCGTGGAACTTCCACCTGTGGATCCCGTTCTTCGCCGGGGACAGCACGACCAAGGACCAACTGGTGCTCTACCAGCAGCCGGCCACGCTCGACGAATTCTGCGAGCAGGCTCAGGCAGCCCAGTACCAGCAGTACAAAGCCATGTTCGAAGGCCGGAACGCCGCGATGTGGCGCTGGTACACCGGTGGTGTCATCTGGCGCTCCGCACCCGGCTGGACAGGCCTTCGAGGGCAGCTCTACGACTGGCATCTGGAACAGACCGGCGGATACTGGGGGGTCCGAAAAGCGGGAGAGCCTCTCCACCCCCAGCTCGATCTCAGCAACCTCGCCGTCGCCGTCGTCAACAACACCCGGCAGGACAGCAAGCCCACCCACCTGACCATCACCGTCGTCGGCCCCGACGGCCGCGTCATCGAGGACAAGACGCGGCAGCAGGACATCGGTTCCGTCCCCGCCGCCGGCCAGCAGACGGTCACCAGTCTCGCCGACGTCCTGACCCCCAATGCCTTCCAGCTCGTCAAGCTCCAGCTGAGGGACCGCCGTGGGCGCCTCGTCGCGGACAACACGGACTGGCTCTACAACGCCCCCGGCCCCCAGCCAGACCTGGCCTACGCCCCCCTGCGAAACCTCGCCCGCTCACATGTCACCGCACACGCGACGAGAGGAGGCAGCAGCGAGGGCACCGTGGAGATCGTCCTGCGCAATCACAGCGACGTCATCGCCTTCCACGTACGGATCCAACTCGTCGGTGCCCGGAGCGGCAAGCGGGTCACCCCGTTCTTCCTGACGGACAACTACCTCACCCTCCTGCCGGGCGAGAGCAGAACCGTCCAGGGGCACTTCCACGAGAATCTGCATGAGCAGACCGAACTCCTGATCAGCGGCTGGAACGCGTCCCTCGAGGATTCGGGTCACATTCCCATCCGCCAGGGCTGACGACCGCCGGCGCTGAGTGTCGGCGAACGACGGCGGGCTCACGGGATCGACGCACCCGCCACGGAGGATCACCGAGTCGTCCAGCCTGATCGTCGTGGCCGCGGGACAGCACGACAGGTGGCCAGGCGGCTCGGCCGCTCCGCCTCCACGGTCTCGCGGGAGATCGCCCGTGACGGCGGCCGCGTCCGCTGCCGGGCAGCGGCGGTCGATGCCGCCGCACGCGAACGCAGCCGTCGCCGCGAAGGGGCGAAGCTCGCCCGGCGACCCGTACTGCGCGTACGGGCCGGCTGACCACGACGCCGCCGTACGGCCCGCACCGCGGGACCTTCGCGGTCTGCTCACGTTGATCCCTTGCTCCGGTGTGGAGGGGACCGCAGCGGGCATCTCCACAGGGGCCGGACTTGCTGGATCCGCCTCTGATCAGGGTTATTCATGTGAACTTTCGCCGCTTTGGTGAGAATGTGACCGGCATGGATCCCCTCAACGGCCGTTCAGTCGTGCTGCGTCGTGCGACGCCCGATGACGCACCCGGCTTCCGCGCTGCCCTGGCCTGCGAGGAGGTGGCCCGCTGGTGGACCAGGAACGGCTGGCCGGACGTCGAGGGCGATCTGGGCCGGCCCGATCACCGGCACCTCGCGATCACCGTCGAGGGCACGGTGGTGGGAATGATCCAGTGGTGGGCGGAGGACTCGCCGGTGTGCCCCTACGCCACGGTCGACATGTTCCTCCACCCCGACCACCACCGCCGCGGGTACGGCACCGATGCCCTGCGCACCCTGGTCGGCTGGCTGCTCGGCCCCGGCGGACAGCACCGCATCACGATCGATCCCGCAGTCGACAACACCGCCGCCATCCGCTGCTACGAGAAGGTGGGCTTCCACCGCGTGGGAGTGCTTCGCCAGTACTGGAAGGACGATGCCGGGCAGTGGCGCGACGGGCTCCTGCTCGACCTGCTCGCCGGTGACCTCGTAGCCGGTCGGGAAGGCGGACACGGTGAGCGTTGAGATCCGCCCCCTCGTGCCGGAGCAGGCGGTGGAGTTCCTGCGGATCGTGCCCGGTTACGCGGGCACGCCGAGCTGGGAGCCGGAACCACCGGCCTGGCACTCGGGCCTGGGCGCCGCTCCGAGGTTCGACGAGCCGGCCAGCAGCGAGGACCTGGTCAAGGCCGCGGCGGGGCTGTGTGATCTGGACCGTGCGCGGGCCGCGTTCGTGGACGGCCGGCTGGTGGGGACCTCGCAGATGCTGTCGCTGGAGGTCACTGTGCCCGGAGCCGGTCCGGTGCCGATGGGCGGGCTGACCGCGGTCGGAGTCCTGCCGACCCACCGGCGGCGCGGCCTGCTGCGAGCGATGATGCGCGCTCTGGTCGACGACTGTCACGAGCGGGGCGAGGCGCTGGCCACGCTGAGCGCGGCCGAGGGCCGTATCTACGGCCGGTACGGCTTCGGTCCGGCGACCTACCAGGCCCGTTGGGAACTGGACGTCGCCCAGGCCGGGCGACCGTACCCGCACGAGCAGCAGGGACGGATCGAGTTGGTCGACGCCGGGGCGGCGAAGGCAGTGTGGGCGAGCCTGCACGACCAGGTTCGGCAGCACCGGGTGGGAGAGGTCAGCGCGCATCATGGACTGTGGGACGGCCGGGCCGCCCGTACTGGTGCCTGGCAGTACCTTCTCCATTACGACGGCAGCGGCACCGCGGACGGCGCAGCCGTCTACCGTGTCCCCTGGTCTCCGGACCCCGCGACTGCCGGGACGGTGGAGGTCGACTGGCTGGAAGCCGCCTCGGCCGCTGCCTACACGGATGTGTGGGCCTTCCTGACCGGCCTCGACCTGACCCGGCGCATCGTCGCAGGCAAACGGCCCGTCGACGAAGTACTGCGCTGGCAGCTCGCCGACCCCCGCGCCCTGCGCATCACCCGGCAGAGCGACGACTTGTGGGTCCGGCTGATCGACGTCCCCGCTGCCCTGGCCCACCGCACGTACGCGGTGGAGGGCTCGCTCGTGGTCGAGGTCACCGACCCGTTCTGCCCGTGGAACCAGGGCCTTTGGCACCTGGAGGGCGGACCGGACGGCGCCCACTGCCGGCGGGCGCCCCGAAGCGCGTCGGCGGACCTGTCGCTGGGCGCCACAACCCTCGGGGCGGTCTACCTCGGCGGCACTCCTCTGGGGCCGCTCGCCGCCGCGGGTCTGATCGACGAGCACACCAGCGGCGCTCTGGGCCGGGCCACGGCCATGCTCACCGCGCCGCAGGCACCCCACAACGCCATCGGCTTCTGACCCCGGCCGGCATCTGCCCGCCGGAGACCCTCCCGGCACCGACGACGCACAGAGCCCCGGCCACTCGTGCCGGCCGGCAGCCCCGCATCTCTCCCGCTCCGTCGTCTTCACCCACGAGCCGGGGCCGTTTGCGGCGGGAGAGATGCGGTGGCAGCGGAATTGTTCCCCTCGACCCTCCCGACCATGGACATCCTCGGCGGGAGCGGCCCCGGACGTGCCTGACTGGACAAGGCTGCCCCGGACCGTGGCCCGGATGCGCGCCAGATGGTCCCTGCACCTTCAGGCCCCGTTCCACGGCGGCAGCTGCTCGTGGGGGGCGCCCGCCACCTGCCGGACGGGCCCCGCCGTACTGAAGATCAGCCAGCCTCACCGCGCAGCAGTCGGCGAGGCCGAGGCGCTGTGCCTGTGGGACGGACACAGGTCCGTACGCCTCCTGCCGGAGGACCGAGGCCACCACGCACTACTGCTGGAGCGATGCACCCCGGGCCACCCCCGCCGGTCGGCGAACCACCTCAGCGCCGAAGTGCGACTGCTGGCGGGCGCCGAGATCCTCCCCGTGAGCTGTGGCGGGTGCCGGTGCCGGAGCCGACGGGGCCGGGGCAGCTGGCGGACGTCACCACGCAATGGCCGGCCTCGCCGAGGATTCGGCTACGGCCCGTGGCCGCTCCTGGAGGAGGTCGACGACCGGTTCGCCCGCGCCGACCCCCACCACGTGCTCGCCGGGCTTCGCCCTGATGGCCGACGCCCTCGGTGAGGACGTCGGCCGGCTCCCGGCGTGGGCCATCGACCGTCGCTGAACCGCGTCCCGAACCGCAGGACCACCGCCATCCTGGGCGCCGCCGTCCTCCTGAGCGTCATCGGCGGTGGAAGCGCGTACGCGGCCGCGGCCGGCCCCAGCACACCGGCCCACACCATCAGCGTTCCCGACGGCACCCAGCACGAGCCGGGCAAGAACGTCACCGTCTCCGCTCCCGAGGGCACCCCGCACGGCCCCGCCAAGGACGCCAACGGCGACGACATCACCACCCCCGTCCCCGCGGACAAGTAGCCGCCAGCGGGCCCAGGCTCGTGGCATCAGGGCAGCAGATGTACGCCGGTCTGGGCGGAGGGGCACGCATCATGTGCGCCCGCAGGGGCATTGAGGCGCCTCCTCCTGCCCAGGCCGCGGCCCGAAGGCCTGCTGCTGGGGTACACGACTCCAGGAAGTCAGCGCCCGCTGCACGATGCGCGAAGAGGCGGCAGGCTCCCACGGGAACTCACCGGCCTGTCAACTCTGTCCGGGAAAACTCACCACCAGAGAGATAGATCGCTCCATGCGGCTCACCAAGAACTGGAACGGCCGGCGTCCTGCGATTGCCGGTTCCCTTGCGGCCCTTGCCGGGGTCGTCGCCCTGGCGGCTCCCGCACACGCCGTCATAGGAGGTGATGACGCTCCCGCACCCGAGACCTGGATGGCCTCCCTCCAGACGGAGCAAGGCGCTTTCTGTGGTGGCACGCTGATCGACAGTGAATGGGTCCTGACAGCATTTCACTGTGTGGGGGACGGCCACGTACCGAAGGACGACATGCAGGTTCGGATCGGTAGCCTCGCGGCGGGCGAGGGTGGCGCGGTCGCCACGATCGCGGAAATCGTCAAGCACCCCGATGCCAAGTTCACGGAAGGTGCCGGTTTCTCCGGGCCCGACCTTGCCCTGCTCAAGCTGGAAGAGCCGGTCCACAGCCCACCCGCCCCGCTCAGTAGCAGGACGCCGCCGACCGGCACGTCGGCGCGGATATTGGGGTGGGGCAACATGTGCAGCGACAAGCTGTGCGAGCCGGAGACGCTCCAGGAACTCACGCTACCGCTGAGCGAGAAGGTGAACGATAAACTCCGGTTCGAGGATGACATGTTCCGCGGAGCCGGGCCCGGCGATTCCGGTGGCCCGTTGGTCGTGAAGTCCGGCGACGGCGGCTGGCAGCTCGCTGGGGTGGTGTCATCCAGCATGCGCAACAGCACGCACTCCCTCTCCTCCTTCACCGATGTGGCCCAGTACCGGGAATGGATCGGCCGGACCGTAGAGCAGTTGCACTGATCCCGGTCGGAGATGAACCGGCTTCTCCCGCGTATCTCTTCGCGAACCTCAGGTCGTCGGGGATGCCGACCGAGCGGCACCGCTGCGGGTCCTGGGTCCAGGACCGTGGGATGTGGAGGCGGCGGTCGATGGCGGCGTGTCCGGCCGCACTCGCGTGGACGAGGTGGACGGCGACCTGGGAGTTCTCGATCCGGCCCGCGGTTCCGATGGACTGGCGCTGAACCGCACGCCGGCCGGGCGGGCGACACCGGCGTGCTCGGCGATCGTCCAGCAGTTCTTCCCTGGCGGGTCCGCGAGCAGCCCCAGTGCGAACGCCCTGGCTCGGCGGCGGGGTTCCGCCCGGGCGAACCGGCCCGCCGCCTTGCCCCTCAGGCCCTCGAACACCGATGGCCACCGATGGCCACCGATGGCCGCCGACCAGGATCTACGCTGTGGCCCACGGCCACCGGCTGATCTTCGTTTGTCGACACCGTCCTCACCGGAGACCAACCTCACTCGGCACGATCAAGGCCGGCGTCAGACCGGCTGTCCGCTGTCAGAGGGTGGCAGCGCGCAGCACGATCAGGGCGACGGAGGCCACAGTGAGGACCACCGCCGGAGGTGCGCCCTTGTGGTCGCCGACGCGCAGGTGGGAGGCGACCGCCCCGGCGAAGTAGAGCGTCAGGCCGATCGCGGCGGCGATTCCGACGGGTCCCCACCAGAGTCCGGCGATCACACCGGCCGCGCCCGCGACCTGAGCGCCGATCAGGAAAGTCATCATGCTCGGCGGCACTCCGAGGGTGGACATCTGCTCGGTGATGTGCTGCGTCCGCAGGGACTTGGCCCCGGCCGATACCAGGAGAAGCGCCGACATGAACGCGGTGACGACGACAAGGGAGACGAACATGACTGAAACCTCAATCGTGCGAGATGCGGGTAAGGGGGCGTGCGCACCTCGACGACGATAGGCGGCCGTCAGGTACCTCCAGGTAACCTTCGGGGCATGAGCCTGCGCCCCGGAATTGCCTTCCTCGCCGACTGTCCCGCTCTCCTGGCCATGGAGATCATCGCCAGCAAGTGGTCCATGGTCACGCTCTTCGCGCTGACCGACGGCCCGTTGCGCCACGGCGAGCTGGTCGAGCTGAGCGGTGGCATCTCGCGCAAGGTACTGACCCAGACGTTGCGTCGACTCCAAGCCAACGGGCTGGTCGAGCGGCACGCGTACGCCGAGGCGCCGCCGCGCGTGGAGTACAGCCTGACCGATCTCGGGCGAACCCTGGAGGAGCCCATCAGGATGCTCACCGCATGGGCGCGGGAGAACGGCGAGGCGGTCGTCACCTTCCGGGAAGCAGCCGAGGCGGCCAGGACCATCGGGGCAGATCAGGCGACCCCGGTGAAGACTCCCCATGGTGATGAGAACCCGAGCCGTTTCTGATCAAGAGAAGAGGCTGGACCTGTAGACCCTGCCGTCCCCGGAGACTTGGCCGTCCTCGTGATCGGAGCCCTTCCTGCAAGAGGCCGACGACGCCCGTCACCTCGGGGTCAAGCCCCTGGTCCTGAAGGAGCTCCCGCAACCGGACCCGGAGCAGGTGGCGTACACGTCCGCGCACCCATTCACCGATTAGTGATCATGAAGCTGTTTCCTCCGTCAAGACTGCCCTGATTGAAGCACGAGTAGAGCCGCGCGTTGCCACCCGTGAGAGCGCAGGTCGCCAGCGCCTTGTCCGTCTTCTGAGTAATGGTCAGAGTCAGGCCACCCATCTGCCACTCGGTGACGGTGTTCATCTCGCTGCCGGTCACCCTGTTGAAGTAGGAGAAGGTCTTGTTACCCCAAGTGGGTATTTGGTCGCCTTCCTTAGGCACCGGGTACTTGCTGAAGGGAATGAACGGCGCCGTGCTGGTATCGGTGCTGAGTTTCGTCAGGGTGAAGGGGTACGTCGTCCACTGGCGGGCGTCCACGATGAACGTGGGCATGAGGTGCCCGTCCGTGGGCTGCGCTGCGTGAGCGGCCGTAGCGGTGCCCGCGACGGCTGTCATCGCGGCCGCGAACGCGACGACCAAACCCTGCCTTGCACGCATGGGACATCAACTCTCTTACCTGATGGTTCGGTCGGGTCCGTGTCCCGACACACAACACATACGAACCTCGAAGGGTCCGGCGCCCGACTGCCTCGTCCTCGTCCGACGGGTCGGCCCACCGAAGGAACATCACCATGGTCGGCGAGCGGTGTGGTCGGTGGCTTGCTCGCAGGTGCAGTCTCCGAGGCAGCCGGCTCTGTCCGTGCGCCGTGCCGGAAGCACCCGGGGGCGGGTCTGCCAACCGGCCGAACAGGCAACACCCGCAGGAACACCTCGAAGCGCAACTGCGGAACCGCGGCCAGGAAGACCTGTCCGCCGGCGACCTGCGCCGTCTGAGCGCGGGGAGGCTGAGCGGGACGAGGCCGGAGGATCCATTTCAGCTTTCCCGGCATCCAGCTCGCCGGCCCGCAGGACCGTGAGGCCGTCGTGGGCGGGCACGATCCGGACCGCGCAGACAGCAGGAGTGAGATGAGCGGGATTTGCCGAGGTGCGGCTCAGTGAACGTGCGGACGCCTCGCTCGCTGCTGGGGCGATCACGCCCAGGGCCAAGCACGCAATCCCGTCGGTCGCGGCGGCTTGCTATGACTGGTCGGGCCGTTCAGCAGTGCCGCCTACGGGGTGTTCTCCTGGTGCGCGGAGGTGCCGCTCGCCGGGTTCGTGCAGGTCAGATCCTTATCGGGCAGTCGGCCCGTCGCCAGGTATGTATTGGCCGGGGCTTCGGCACAGCTGCCGCCCCCGTAGGCGATGTGCCCTTCGCCGTCGGCTACCGTCACCATCCGGGAGCCCTTGAGTGCCTGGTGGAGGCCCTGGGCGCTGGCCAGCGGGGTCTGGGAATCCCACTCGTTCTGGAGGATCAGGACCTCTGCTTCCTTGTTCATCGGTGTGGCCGGCTCCAGCGGTTTGTTCCAGAAGGCGCACGGCTTGATGTGGGAGGCGATGTCCCCGTACAGCGGGTAGTCCTTCCTGTCCCGGGCCGCGTCCTTCGCATACTGCTCGGGGCTGTCCGGCCAGGCGGTGTCCCCGCACAGCACGGGCCAGAACTGCCCGCCTCCACCGCCCCATCCTGTGGGGACGCCTCCAGGGTTGCCATCCAGCAGCTTCAGCTTGGCGGGGTCGGTGCCGACGGGCATCGGCTTGCCTTCGGCCGCTGCTTTGAGCATGGCGAACGTCTCGGAGAAGGACGAGGGGTAGAAGACCTGCCCTCGCGTGGCGCGGCGGATGTCGTCGCCGGTGGTCTCCGCGGGCCAGTACCGGCTGCTGATCTTGATCGGTTCCTTGTCGGCGCGTGCCACCAGCGCCCAGAAGGTGTCGGACACCGCTTCGGGGCTGTCGCCCAGTCCGAATTCCGTGTTCCGCTCGGCCGCCCACGTGGTCCACCGGGTGAAGGCCGGTTCGCTCTCGGTCGCCCAGACCTGCTGCATGCCCCGCCAGATGCGCGCCGGGTCGACCCCGCTGTCGAGGACGAAGCGGTCGGTCTGCTCGGGGAACATCTGCGAGTAGACCGCGCCCAGGTAGGTGCCGTACGACTTGCCCAGGTAGGAGATCCTCTTCTCACCCATCACCTCGCGGATGGTGTCCATGTCGCGCGCCGTGTTCCGGGTGGTGATGTAGGGGAGCGCTTCGCCGGCGTTCTTACGGCAGTCGTCGGCGACGGCCCTGGCCCGAGCCTTGTCGGAGTCGAAGGTCTCCGGCCGGTAGGGCTGATCGAAGTCGCCGCCGCCGCAGGAGATCGGGCTGGACCTTCCGACGCCGCGTGGATCGAAGCCGATCAGGTCGTACTGGTCACGGACGTCCTTGGGCAGTGAGTTCTCCGTGTAGAGCGGCCAGGTGAGCCCGGGCGCACCCGGCCCGCCGGGGTTGATGAGCAACACCCCTCGCCGCTTCGCTGGATCGGCGCTCTTGATCCGGGATATGGCCAGATCGATCATGGGCCCGTCAGGTCGCTGATAGTCGAGTGGAACCTTGAGCGTGGCGCACTCGAGCGACTCCGGCTGATCAGAGCTGCATCTCTGCCATGCGGGCTTCTGGTCCTCATACCGGCCCGCCGGTGCTGCAGTGGCCTCTGTCGCCGCGAGCAGAGGCAGACTGGTCGCGATGAGTCCCGCGGTGGCGAGCAGAGGTGCGAGGCGTTTGCGGCGCACGAAAACGTTTCCTTTCCGAGGCTTCCCGAGGCCGGACGCTTGGCTGTCAGGCGGTAGTGATGCGCACCCACGTCACGACACGACGTGCTGGGGTGCTCGCCAGCCTGCGGCCCGCGGCTCGTGCGGGCAACCGTCGATCGTGCAGCCGTTGGGGTGGACTTGTCCGACAGGTGGCGCAGCAGCACGATCGTGCGGACGGCGGGGCCGACCTCGTGGAAGGCTCGGGAGACCTGGTTCTTCCGGGACCGGTTGGTCAGCCGGCGCAGCACCGTCACGGAGGAGACGGTGCCCTGCTTGACGGACAGGGCGACTGCATGAGATCGGGCCAGTGGCGGCGGATCACCTCCCGGCCGACGGCGGTGCGGAGGTCGGTGGAGAGCAGTGGGCCGATGTGCCGGTAGCGCGTGTCCGGGTCGGGGCGGTGGAAAGTGTGGCGCCAGTTACGCGCGGGTGCGTGCCCGCGGTGTCGTGGTGTCCAGCAGCACCCAGGCCCGTCGTCCGTCGGCTGCCGCGTCGGTGCCGCAGCTGACGGTGCCGGTGAGGGCGGCGAGCTCGTTCAGGGCGTCGTCGTCGGGGGGGTCGGGGTCGGGTCGGTGGCTGAGGGCGAGGATGAGCAGCCGGTCGTCCTGGTCGGCGAGGTGGAGGCTGAGCCGCCTGCCACCGTCGGCGAGGACGGCGGCCACGAGCAGCTGCACGGCTGCGGCCAGGGTCTCGTCCTGCGGGTATGCGTAGCCCCAGGAGCGGGTGGTCTCCGTGACGTGGCGTGCGGCCTTTTGGGCGGCCCATGTGTCGGCGGCGAGCGGCCAGTTCGCCGACCGGCGGTTGCGGACGCTCATGCGGGCCGGCCTGGGCACGGCGGGCAGCAGCGGGGCGGTGACCGTCGGAGCCTGGTTGTCTGGCCGCTGCGGCTCCACCGGACGCTTCGGTGGCGGCGGCGACTTGGGCGGGTAGGTGGGCGGCAGCCTGGGCTCGCCCGCGTGCATCGGCTCCGCCATGACGATCCGCCTCCCGCTCGTGTCCTGGGTGGTGAGGGGAGCGTACCCGCATTCGTGGCGTCTGCCGCTCTGCTTCGGGGACTGCTGCCCAGTCCAGGCACTGGATGCCGTCAGCAGCGTCTCCGGCGGGGTGTTCTTCTCCTGGTGCTCGGGGGGGCCGCGCCGCTTGCCGGGTTCGAGCAGGTCACGTCGTTGTCGGGCCAGTCGGCCCGTTGCCGGTCGGCTCCGATCGACGCGGCTCAGCCGCCCTCACGTCGTAGCGCTGGTCCCGGAAGGCGCGTCCGTAGGGGCTTGAGCACTGCCAGGTCGCCCGCCTCCACGGCCCGCCCTTGTGCCGTGCGGCGCATGTCGCACACCCCCCCCCACCAGCCCTTGGTGGTCGGTGCCGTGCCCTACGGTTGGTCGAGCCAGGTGCGGGCGACGTGTGCGCCGTCGTCCAAGGCCCGGCCGGCGTCGGCGAACGCGCCGAGGTTGGTGAAGGTGCCGTGCGGGGTGAACAGTTCGACGTGGGTTCCGGTCGCGCGGAGGTCGGCGACTTCCTCGCGCATACGGGCGGGCACGGTCTCCGGAACGAAGGGTCCCAGCCCCGCCGGGGCCAGGATCCAGACGGTGCCGGCACCGCGGGCGAGGTCGGAGTTGAGGAGCGAGCCGTAGCCGCCGTCGATGTACTGCTGTCCGCCGACGGTGAGGGGGCCGGTACGTCCGGCGGCTGCCGATGAGGCGGCCACGGCGAGGAACAGCGGGACCTCGCCGCGGAAGAGTTTCCTCTCGCCCGTGGACACGTCACGGGCCACCACGGTCAGATCCCCTGCGGGCCACTCCTCGCCCACCATCTGGCGGACCTGCCCGAGGTGGGAACCGTCGTCGGGGTGCTCGGCCATGAGCTTGCCCAGGGCGCTGATCGCCGTGGGGCCCCCGTCGTAGGAGGCGGCGGCGGCCTGCCGCAGCTCGGCATCCGCAGAGGCCCCGGTCCGGGCGGGGGCGCTGT